>MENB01000139.1:353-4316 GCA_001768125.1 Armatimonadetes bacterium RBG_19FT_COMBO_69_19 | reverse complement strand
CGGCGGCTACCGGATCTATGCGGTGACCTGGTTCTGGCTGCTGGCCATCACCGTCGTCGAGCTGGCCATCGTCCTAATGCACGTCCCCAAGCTCGTCCTGGCCACGGCGCTGATCATCATGGCGCTGCTCAAGGCGTGGCTGATCGTGGCGTACTTCATGCACCTCCGCTACGAGCGGCTGTCGCTCGTCTACGCGGTGATGGTCCCCATGGTGTTCCTGGCCGTCATCCTCTGGACCGGGACCTTCCCGGACGCCTTGAACGTCTTCAACCTGCGCCGGTAACGCGTTCCGAGAGCCGGTTGGCGGGGAAAAACCCGGACGAGGGACCGGGGCGACGAAGGAGGATGCTAGCGATGACTGTCCAGGGCGTGCTCGCGGTGATCATCCTGGCGGTAGCCGCCGTCTTTGCCATCATGAACCAGGGGCTGCTGTACGAGACGCAGGCGATCCGCGTTCCCGGCGGGACCTACACCCTTCCGCTCGCCGGCATCCTGGTCGCCGTGACGGCGGGAGCCGTGCTCCTGATGCTCCTCGCCGATGCCTTTTCCAGCGGGCTGTGGCGGGGCGCCAACCGGCGGCTGCACCAGCGGCTGGCGGACCGGGATCGTGAGCTCGCGGCGATGAAGAGCGGCAGCTACGACGACGTCTCGGCGAAACTCGACGCGATGCGCGAAGAGCTGTCTGACCGGATCGCGGCGCTGGCCCGGCTGATCGAGACCCGCCCGGCGCAGACCGTCGTGCGGGAGATGCGGGAAGAGCCGGTGGGGGTCACGCCGCCGCGCTAGCGCTCGGCGATCATGCGGATGGCGACGGCCAGTGACCCGGCGGACGCCGTAGGCATGGTTGACACGAGTGTCTGGATTCGACAGGAAGGGATGAGCCTCAATGGATCGACAGATCGTGAAGGTCTACGTCCGCGCAGGTAGCAACAAAGGCGAACGCCTCCTCTCGTTTCAGCCTCCAAACGAAGTCCCTCAATCGGAATGGTTGGAGCGGGGTTTCGCTTTCGATGGAAACTCCGTGGTCGCGAGCGTCACCGCCAAGACGTATGTGGCCAAAGACTCGAAGACCGGGCAGCAGTGGATCAGTGATTTTCATGGGCAGGAGGGGATCCTCCCCGGCGAATGGGCAGTTAGCTGGTCACTGACGAAAGCGCTGCAGGACGTCGAGGGCTGGCTGGTCAAGTGGTTGGAATCGCTCGGCTATGCCGTTGAGTTCGCGTAGGTCCTTCCGCGAACCCCCGCGTCGATCAAGGCCTTCGTGGAGCCGCCGACCGGAGTTGAACCGGTAACCCCCGCATTACAAGTGCGGTGCTCTGCCGGATTGAGCTACGGCGGCCCGTCGGGAACGATTATACTACAGTGCCCATCCGACGAAACGACTGAGGGGATCAGGAACTCCCCTGATCCCCTCAGCGCATCCACCGATCCCGGTCGGGATCAATACACGCTTCGCCGCATGAGGCGGGCGTCCAACAGATCCTCGTTCGCCTTGAACCCCGCGTAGAGCCAGGCGAGCGGCGCCAGCAGGCCGCCGCTCAGGAACGCGATCGTGAGCAGGATACTGCCGTGCACCCACAGGCCGGCCCCAAAGTACCACACCGGCCCGAGAACCAGCGCCGCCCAGTTGATGCTCAGGCGCCTGGGCATCGGGCGATGGTAGAGCGTCGCCAGCGGGTCGTCCTTGCTCACTCCTCTTCCTCTGATTCCTCTTCGTCCACCGTCCGCCGGGCCGGCCGCTCATCGGGAGCCAGCCGTCCCGTGGTCAGATCGGCCGTCGTCTCCTCCATCTGGAGGCAGATCGCGCAGGTTGCCCTGAGCAAACCGTGCTCACAGCGCTCGAGCTTGTTCCGGGAACGGGTGCCGGTGGAAACCTTCGAAGAGCGTCGTGTTGCCCGAGCAGTCGCAGTCCTCCCCAATCGCTTCACCGCCTTGTCGGGCCCGGTTCCCCACGTCCACGCCTGTGTAGTGGAAGGACGCCGGGCGTGATGCATTGCCGCACCATATTGTACCCATCCGCAGACGGGACGCAACCCCGAACTTTGGCGCAGTTCTATTCAGCCTTGTTCAACTTCTTCCTGCTTTTCGGGCCCCATCCGGCACCGGCTCCACCAGGAGAGCGGCCTCCCCGTCCAGGACTGCCTCACCCCGCTGGTTGGTGCAGGTCGTGCGCAGGATGAGGAGGCGCTTCTCCGGACGCCACGTCAGCACCTCGGCCCGGGCCGTGATGGTATCCCCGAACCGCACCGGCCGGACGAACTTCAGCGTCTGGCTCAGGAAGATTCCGCCGGGACCGGGCAGGCGCATCCTTATCGATGTGCAACGGATTGAAGTCGCCGGTGATTCCCGCGAAGGCCTCGACGTCGGCTTCGGTGATCGTCTTCGTCCAGGTCGCCGCCTGACCGGGCTCGAACGCGCGCATCCCGTGCTCCATTGGACGCCGGCCGGACGAATCCCCCTACCCTAAAGATTCCTGACCTCGCAGGTCCACTATGCTATAATCGGTCCGTCCTGCGAGGGATCTCATGCGCGATCAGTACGGCCGCGACCTCACCGACCTCCGCATCTCACTCACCGACCGGTGCAACCTCCGGTGTGTGTACTGCATGCCGGCGGAAGGCATCGACTTCCGGCCGAGCGAGGAGCTGCTGCAGGATGACGAACTGCTCCTGCTCGTGCGCGTCGCCGCGGAGCTGGGGGTGCGCAAGGTGCGCCTGACCGGGGGGGAGCCCACGGTCCGGCCCGGGCTCGTGCCCCTTGTCCGCGAGATCCATGACACCGCCGGCATCGAGGACATCGCCCTCACGACGAACGGTTTGCTCCTCGACCGTCTGGCGGGGCCGCTGGCCGAGGCCGGGCTGCGCCGCGTGAACGTGAGCCTGGACACGCTGGACGCGGCGAAATTCGCCGCGATCACCCGGGGCGGGCGGGTCGAGCAGGTCACCGCCGGGATCGCCGCGGCGGAGGCGGCCGGCCTCGTCCCGATCAAGATCAACGCCGTGATCGTGCGCGGCTTCAACGACGCCGACGTGGTCCCCCTTGCGGCGCTCACCCTGACGCGCCCGTGGGAGGTCCGCTTCATCGAGATGATGCCGTTCAGCACGGTAGGCGACTTCGCGGAGGCCGGCGTGGTGAAGTCCGAAGAGACGATGGCGAAGATCGAGTCGGCGCTGGGGGCGCTCACCGCCGTGGACCTCTCAGGCGACGATCCCGCGCGCACCTACCGGCTTCCCCGAGCCGCGGGGTCACTTGGGTTCATCAGTCCGGTCAGCAATCCGTTCTGCGCGAAGTGCGGCCGGCTGCGGCTCACCGCGGACGGGAGGCTGAGGCTGTGCCTCCTCCGCGACGACGAGGTCGACCTGCTCACGCCGCTCCGCGCCGGAGCTTCCTACGATCAGGTCAAGGAGATCTTCCGCGCCGGCGCCTTCCGCCGGCCATTCGGACATGCCCTCGCCGAGCAGATGTACCCGCAGGCTCGGGCGATGATCCAGATCGGCGGCTGACCCCCGCCGTCCCCTCCGGCGTCCACACTGCCAGCCGCCCTCGCGGCGTGAGTGCGGCCAGGAACCGCGCCATTGACTCCACACGATAGAGCCGCGCGTTCTCCGGCCGCGAAAGCCAATACGGGCCGTTGTCCGTATCCAGCAGGATGGCGTCGTACGCCGCCGGAGGAAGCGGCAGATCGTAGAGGTCGCCCTCGACCAGCCGCGTCCGGGGATCGAGGAGCGGATGCCCGCACAGGGGCGCGAAGTAGCGCCGGTGCCACGCCACGATGAGGGGCTCGATCTCCACGACGTCACAGCGCACGACCCGGGGATCGTCGAGCACGGCCTGCACCGTGTAGCCGATGCCCAGGCCGCCCACCAGCACCCGCAGGGCCTCCCCGCGCACCTGCGCCAGGGTTTCCTCCGCCAGGCGGCGCTCGGACGCGCCGTTGTGACTCGCCATGAGGAAGACGCCGCT
>MENB01000139.1:0-336 GCA_001768125.1 Armatimonadetes bacterium RBG_19FT_COMBO_69_19 | reverse complement strand
ATCGCCCTTTGCCGTAAGGCAACGGGCCAGCACTTCACGACCGGAGGGAACCCCGGGGTCCAGACGGCTCCAGTCATCAGTCATCTTCAGGATCGACCAGCTCCTCTTCCTTCGGCTGGAACACTGTCCCGCAGTAGGGGCAGACGACGCCCCCATCTTCCGCCGGGGTCAGCTGGAGGAACACACGGCGACAGGTTGGGCACTGGATGCGCAGCATCGGCGATGCTCCACAAATAGCTCGGGGATGAGGTCACCCTCATCCCCGGACTGACCGATGATCGAACGACCCCGTCTAGTCTTCTTCGCCTTCCAGGTTGCGCTCGAGCTTGCGCTTCA
>MENB01000138.1:17768-18157 GCA_001768125.1 Armatimonadetes bacterium RBG_19FT_COMBO_69_19 | reverse complement strand
CACCCGCTCGGCCCGATGAGCGCACAGAACTCACCCGGATGGAGGGCGAACGAGACGTCCGCGAGCGCGGTCACCGCCCCGCGCGCGCCCGCAAAGACGTGAGTGAGGTTCCGGACGGCGACCGGCGGCCCGGCCACGGCATCCGGGACGGTCGTCGTGATCACCGGGAAGCGGCGAACGGCCCGACGATCTTCAGCGCCGCCGTCACGTAGGACGTATCGATGTACTGGCGCGGCTCCAGGGCTTTCTCGTACGTGAGCGCGCCGCGCTTCTTGAAGAAATCCTGCAGCCGCTTGAAGTCGTTGAAATTCATCCGGCCGTTCGGATCGTGGAACGGCGCGGCCGCGCGCTTCACGACCGCCGCCGGGACGTTCGTGTACTTCTCGACG
>MENB01000138.1:15008-17741 GCA_001768125.1 Armatimonadetes bacterium RBG_19FT_COMBO_69_19 | reverse complement strand
CCGCCGCCGTACAGATCCCGGCTGGCGCGCAGCCAGGCCGCCATGAAGCCCACCGCTTCCGTCGGGTGCTCACGCATGAACTGGCCGCTGTAGTACAGTGCCGTCACCTGTATGCCGTTGACGAAGTCGTCGCTCAGGCGCACGATCTGTCCGCGGTCCTCTGCGAGCGTGGCCAGGGGCTCCCCCAGCAGCCCGGCGGCGAGCGCCCCGTTCTCCAGCGCCGCCGGCACCTCCGGGAAGTTCACCGCCACCACCTGCACGTCGTCCATCGACAGCCCGCCTTTGAGTAATGCGGCGTTCAGCCAGAACTCCGTGGCCGAGCCCAGCACGTTGACGGCCACCCGCTTCCCTTTCAGATCCCGCACCGACCGGATCTGGCCGCTGTCGTACGCTTTCTTACTGACGACGAGCGGCGTGCTCACGGGCGGTTTCTCCATGTGCACCGGGCCGACGACCTTGAAGTCCAAACCGCGCGCCGCCGCGTTGAACAGCGCCGCGCCGAGGCCTCCCACAACCACCTCGGCCCGGCCGCTGGCCAGGACGACGAAGGATGACACTCCGCCTGGCGTGCTGACGAGTTCGACCTCGAGCCCCTGCTGCGCGAAGTAACCGCGCTCGATCGCAACATACAGTGGGGCGAAGATGAGTACTGGGACGTGGACGACGCGGATCTTGGTCAGGGACCGACTCTGGCCCAGCACCGCGGCGGGAGCTGCCAGGGCGAGGATCAGGATCCCCACCGCGCCCGCGAGGATGACGCTGCGCACTCTATTCATATGAACCTCCACTCTTCTCCGTCAAGGATCAGGTGCTGCCGCGGAACGATGCCCGCATTCCGGTCCACGAAGGTAATCTCGGAGACGTGGACCAGCACCACAGGATAGTCGGGATTGGCGAAATGGCGCCCGCACTCCGGCGCCGCACGTTGCAGCGCCTCACGCGCCCGTTCATCTTCGGCAGGCGTCGCCAGACGCGCCGTTCCCATCGCCTGGAGCAGGCTGAGCTGGGTCTGCGCCATGGGCTACCGTCCGCCGCCCGTCTTTACCCCGATGCTGCGGAGCAGGAGCGCGCGCAATTCGGGCAGTCGCTCCCGGAGCGGTCGTCCACCGGAGACGAGCCACTGCGCGATCACCTCGTTGAGCGCGCCCATCCAGGCCTGGGAGACCAGCACCGTATCTTGCGAGGGGATGTCACCCTCGCGAGCGGCGCGGTCGAGGTGGCGTTGGATGACACGGGCGAACCGGCTGTGGATCTCGAGGCGCTTCTGCTCGAATTCGGGACCGAGACCGACGGCCTCGACCAGGAGGATCTTGGCGAGATCACGTTGTTCCGCGGCGGTCTCGATCACGATTCGAAGGGCGCCTTCCACTTTGGCCATCGCCCCATGTTCGGACGCAATGGCTGTCTCGACGCCCTGTTCGACGAGGGCGGCGAGGTCATCCATGAGGATCAGGAAGATGCTCTGCTTGCTCGGAAAGTAGTGGTAGAAAGCTCCCTTCGAGGTACCCGAGGCCTGCACGATATCCTCGACCCCGGCTGCGTGGTAACCCTTGCGGGCGAAAACGTCAATAGCCGCAGCGAGGATGCGGTCCCGGGTTGCCTGCTGACCTGCTAGGTGTGCCATGAGAGGTGGGAAGTAGACCGACGCGTCGGTCTGACAGCATCGTAGCGAGAAGCTGGGGTGTCTGTCAAATGGAACGCCCGAGCGTTCCCGGTCGTTGGCCGCTCAAACGGACGGCGCGAGCAGCGCGACCATCTCGGCGTGGACACGCCCGTTCGTGGCCAGCACGTCGTGGCAGTCCACGTGGAACGGGGTGCCGCTCACGTGGGTGATGCGGCCTCCGGCTTCTTCCACTAGCAAAGCGCCCGCCGCGATGTCCCAGGCGTTGAGCGCCGGCTCCCAGAACGCCTCGACCCGCCCGGCGGCGACGTAGGCGAGGTGCACGGCCGCGGCGCCCAGAATACGCACCTCGATCGCCGCCCGGCAGAGCTTGCCGATGTTGGCGATGTTGGCCCCGCTTTCCCGGATGTCGTAGGGGAGCCCGGTCGCGACGACCGACTGGGCGACGCGGTCCACGTCGGAGACCTGGATCCGCTGCTCGGTGCTCCCGCGCCGGAGGAAGGCCCCGTGCCCGCGGTCGGCCCAGAAGAGTTCGTCCATCGGCGGATGATACACGACCCCGGCGAGCATCCGACCCCGGTGCTCCAGACCGATCGACACACAGAATATCGGCACGCCGTGCGCGAAGTTCGTGGTGCCGTCCACGGGATCAATGATCCACCGGTAGTCCGTGCCGGGATGCTGGGTGCCCTCCTCGGCGAAGATCCCGTGGTCAGGGAAGCGCTCGCGCAGCAGCCCCACGATGAGGTCCTCCGACATCCGGTCGGCGCGGGTGACGAGGTCAGTCGGGTTGCGCTTGGTGCGGATCTCCTTGCTGGTCCGGGCTTCGGGGAGCATCGCCAGCAGCAGCTCCCCGACCTTCAGTGCCGCTTCGGAGGCGGCCTCCACGAACTCAGATGCCATCGCTCACCTCGAATCTCTCCTCTTGCGTTCTTGCTCGAAACGACAACGGCCTGCCCTTTCGGCAGGCCGCTGTGTGTCGATGACGATGCGCCGTCTAGATAAAACCCACCCGCTCGAAGTTGTAGCCGAGGATCTTCTGCGGATCGGCGCCGAGCCACCGGTCGAGCACCGTCGCATACACCGAGCGGAAGTCGGTAGCGTGTTTGAGG
>MENB01000138.1:10384-14991 GCA_001768125.1 Armatimonadetes bacterium RBG_19FT_COMBO_69_19 | reverse complement strand
AGACCGCCCCGCAGCCCTTTGCCGAAGACGAACATCGGCGCCGCGGTGCCGTGGTCGGTCCCGCCACTACCATTCTCCAGAACGCGGCGGCCGAACTCGGAGAAGACGAGGATGAGCACGCGGCCGGCGTTCCCCTGGGCCTCGAGGTCCCGGTAGAACGCGGTGACACCCCCGGCGAGCTGCTCCAGCAGGTTTTCGTGCGTGCCGCGCTGTGCAGCATGGGTGTCGAAACCGGTCATGTGCGCATAGTACACCTTGGTCGAGAGCTTGCCCGCGATCATCTGCGCGATGAGCCGCAGGCTTCCGGCGAACCCCGTGTTGGGGTACTCGATGCCGCCCTTGTACGCGCGCACGGCCCCCCGCACTTGATCGGAAGAGACATAGGCGTTCATCGCGGTGTGGCGCAGGAAGTCGATCGTGCCGGGTTCGTTCAGCGCTGGGGCATTGAGCAGCCGGAAGAGCTCCTGCTCTTCCTTCGCCCCGATGCCGTCGAAGGCCGCCATCCACTGGAACGCCTCGGGGTTCTCTAGGCTCACGCCCATGCCGGTCGCGGCCTGCATCGCCAGAGGCATCGACGGCCCAACGTTGACGCCCACGGTAGGCTGCTCGCAGACCGGGCACTTGCTGTCGAAGTAGCGGCCGATCCAGCCGTACCGCACGACGCGCCCTTCGGGGTCGGCGGTGTGCCAGATCTCCATCGACTTGAAGTGCGAGCGGCTGGGATTGGGGTAGCCCACGCCCTGCACGATGGCCATCGCGCCCTGATCGTAGAGGCCCTTGAGCGTGGTCAGACTCGGGTGCAGCCCAAGCTCATCCGTGAGGCGTATGACCTCTTTTTGAGGCACGGCGAGATTGGGGCGTGCCCGGTAGTATGCGTCGTTGCTGAAGGGGATGACCGTGTTGAGCCCGTCGTTACCGCCGCCCATCTGGACGACGACGAGGATGCGGTCGTCGGGCACCCCGGGGCGGCTGGTGACCTGGGCGACGTCCCAGGGGTTGTTCATCGCGAGCGCGGTGCGGGTGATGAACGAGGGCGCGGTCCACCCGACCGCGACCATCGTCATCCCTTTCTTGATGAACTCCCTGCGGGTCATCCCCTGGCTCATCTGCGCTCGCCTCAGCTCAGCTGGAACTCGGGCATGCTCATGACGAGGTGCACCGCGCTGCGCAGCTGCTCGCGCGCGCGCTCGCCGTCCGGCCGCCACGGCGCATCCTCGCGGTTCGTGCCGAAGGCGCGCAGGAGGCCCCACCGCCGGCGCCCGTCGAGCGGCGCCTGGATGAACCGGTCGACGAGCTGGTCGATCGCCTCACCGGCGGTTCGAGTCTTGCTCGCATCGACCAGCCCATCCACGCGGGCCGGACTGCCGCGCAGCCGCCGCACGCCGGGCATCGCCCCGTTCAGCAGCAGCCCGCTGAAGTTGTAGCGGACGAGGACCGTGGCGGTGTTGATCCAACCCTGACCCTTCGGCCATCCCCCGACATTGGGCGGATAGAGCAGGATCTGGCCCATCAGATCCATCGTCCTGATCAGGACTTCGTCGGGCACCTCCGCCCCGGTCAGGCGGATCGCGCCCACGACCAGCTGGGTCGGGCTCTTGATCTGGGTGCGGATGGCCCGTTCGGAATAGAACCCCTCGGAGAGGAAAATCATACGCAGGATTGGCTTGATCTCCCACCGGACGCTCCGAAACGCCTGGGCCAGATCCTCGACTAAGCTCTCCTCGGGTGACAGGTAGCCGAAGAACTCCCACAGCCGGCGCGGGAGGAAGCGCGCGGTCGCGGGCTGCTGGAAGACGATGTCGACGATGTCGGTTCCATCCCAATTGCCTGTGCGGCCGAGGAAGGTCTTCAGTCCTTCGTCGTGCTCGTTGCGCCGGAAAGCGAATTCGTTCCCGACGAGCGTCCATCCGGTGAAGGCGCGGGCCGCTTCCTTGACGTCCTGCTCCGTGTAGTTGCCGATGCCCATCGTGAACAGCTCGAGCAGCTCGCGGGCGTAGTTCTCGTTGGGCTTCCCCTTGCGGTTGCTGTTGTTGTCCAGGTAGCTCAGCATCGCCGGGTCGCGCGAGATGGCGAGGACCAGCTCCTTGAAGTTCCCCGTGGCGAGGCGGCGGAAGAGCTCGAGCTGTATCCCCATGTGTTCCGCGACCCGGGTCTCGGGGAGTCCCGAGACCAGATGGCCGTGCCAGAAGAGGACCATCTTCTCCTGGAGCGGCCGGCGGGTCTCGATCATGCGGCGCAGCCAGTTCGTGCGCACGTCCTGGAACTTCAGCAGGTTCGCGCGGTTGAGTTGCTGGGCGGCCCGGCGGAGGGTGGCCTCGTCTGCCCGGGACTGGCGCAACCGCAGGAGCTCGAGGAACATCTGCCGGATCTGGCCGTAATCCACGGCCGGGAACGTCTCCGGCACGTGCTCGTAGGCGAGGAGCTCCTCGACCGCGGCCTCAGGGCGCATCGCGGCTACCCGGGTGACCTCCTCCGGGGTGCTGCCGAACCCGGCGCGGTTCAGCAGATGGGCGGCCTTGACCCGGTCCCATGGGTTCGAGGCCGACGGTTGGTATCTCCGCAACGACGCCGCTGCCACGGCTCCACCTCAGCGCTGATCCAGCTGTGACCCGTTCTGCCTGGCTTCGACGGCGTGGCCAGACGAGGGGTTTAGCCGATCACTCCCACTTGAATCGCCAGCCGGCCACCAGGAACGACAGCACTCCCCATGCCCCGAGGTACGCCAGGGCAGACAGGTAGGGGGTCACCGGCTCGCCGCGTGCCGCGACGGCGCGCATCGTCTCGACCAGCGGGGTGAGCGGGAGAGCGGAGATGACGGGCTGTAAGAACCGGGGCATGAATTCGCGCGGCCAGAACGTGCCGGCCAGGAACATCATCGGGAAGTTGAGGACGCTGCCGAGCAGGTTCGCCGACTCCGCGGACTGCGAGATGGTGGAAATGGCCAGCCCCATGCCGACGAAGACGAGGGTGCCGATCATCGCCAGGACCGCGAGCGTGAGCAGGCTGCCGACGATCACGGCGTTGAACACCCAGACCGCGATCACGATGATCACGGCGAGCTGGACGAGGTTCGTGACGGCGTACCGCGCGACGAGGCCACCGATGAAGGCGAACGGGTGCACGGGGGTGGAGAGTACACGTTTGAGGACGAGACGCTGCCGGTACTCGGTGACGACCCACGTGACCCCCTGCAGCCCGGAGTTCATGACGGTCATGGCTAGGATGCCCGGCAGTAGGAAGTCGAAAAAGCGGATCTGCCGCGCGGCGGCGACGCCGGTGGCCTGGACCCGCAGCAGGGGCTGCACGCCGGCGAGCCGCAGGTTGGCCTCGGCGATGAACTTCTCGAGGATGAGGAGCGCCGTGCGTGACTCCGTCACCCTGGCTTGATCGAAGTAGACGCGGACCGGCGCGGGGGAGCCCGGCGGAGGCACGACCACGACCAGGGTACGGCGCCCCCGGCGCAGCTCCGCAAGCGCGCCGGCCTCGTCGGTCTCGTCGGTGACCTCGAAGACCGGCACCTCGGCCAGGCCCCGGCGGATCCCCTCGGCCACCGGCCCTCCGCCCGCATCGACGAAACCGACCTGGAACGTGAGGTTCTCCCCGCGCCCGAAGGCTAGGCCGATCAAGCCCATGAGGATGAGCGGGAAGAGCATCCCCCAGAAGACACTCGTGCGATCGCGGAAGTAGTGCTTGAAGAGCATGTAGACGGTGACGGCGAAGGCCCTCACTCGCGGAGCCTCCGTCCCGTGAGGTGCAGGAAGACGTCCTCGAGCGTGGCCTCTTCGACCCGCAGCTGATGAAAGTGGAGCGTGCCCTCGCGGTTGAGATCCATCAGGGCGTGCACGGTCTGCATGGGGTCGGTCGAGGCGAGGAGGACCTCGCCGTTGCCCTGCTCCACGCGGCGGACGCCGGGCAGGGCGGCGAAGTCGGCCTCGCCGCCGGTGAGCGTCACACCGATCGTCGTGGCGGGGGCGTGCGCGCGGATCAGGGCGCGGGGGGCGTCGAGGGCCACGATCCGCCCGTAATCCATGATGGCCACGCGGTCGCAGAGGCGCTCCGCCTCTTCCATATAGTGGGTCGTCAGGATGATCGTCCGGCCCTCGCCCCGGAACCCGGCGATGACCTCCCAGAGGTTGCGCCGCGCCTGCGGGTCCAGCCCCGTGGTCGGCTCGTCCAGAAACATGATGCGCGGATCGTTGACGAGCGCCACGGCGATGGACAGGCGCTGGCGCTGGCCGCCGGAGAGCGTGCTGACCCACGCCCGGCGCTTGTCCTCGAGCTGCATGCGGGCGATGATCCGGCTCGCGTCGGTGGTCCGCGCGTGGAAGGCGCCGAAGAGGATGAGTGTCTCCTCGACCGTCAGGCGTTCAAAGAACCCGGCTTCCTGCAGCTGGACACCGATGCGCGCGCGGACACCTCGTGGATCCGCGGCCACGTCCACACCATCCACGACGGCCGTGCCGCCGTCGGGCCGGCGTAGCCCCTCGATCATCTCCAGCGTGGTCGTCTTCCCCGCGCCGTTGGGGCCGAGGATGCCGAAGATCTCCCCGGCGAACACGTCGAAGCTGACCTGCTTGACCGCGGTGAGGGTTCCGTACCGCTTCTGC
>MENB01000138.1:8627-10329 GCA_001768125.1 Armatimonadetes bacterium RBG_19FT_COMBO_69_19 | reverse complement strand
CCGGGAAGGAATTCCACCCGTTACCGGTTTGTTCCCGTATGCTGATGACCGTCCAGATCCGGCGGGCCACGACCCGCGACGTGCGAGAGATCCTGCCCGTCTGGGGCGAGCTGGCGGGCTTCCATGCGGATCTCGACCCCGCCTTCACGCCCTCGCCCCAGTGGCCGCGCGAGTACGGGGCATACCTGCGCGCGCTGATCGGCCGGGACGATGCCATGGCCGTGATCGCGCGCGACGCCGGCCAGATCATCGGCTACGCCATCGGCCGCGTCACGGCCCTGCCGCCGTTCTTCGAGCATCGCTTCCGCGGCTACATCCATGACGTCTACGTCCGCGACGCCTACCGCCGTCAGGGGATCGGCCGCCGGATGGTGGAGGAGATCCTGGAGTGGCTGCGGGGCCGCGGGGTGAACCTCGTCGAGCTGACCGTGGCCGCCAACAACGACGCGGTGCGCTTCTGGGAACGGCTCGGCTTCACCACGTACATGCATCAGATGAAGCTCGAGCTGCGTGAGTAGGAGGACGGCGGATGCGGCACGAGCGGGTCCTGCGTGATGCGCGGCGGGCGGGGGTGGACGCCCTGATCGTCCTGGCACCCGCCAACACGTACTACGTCTCCGGATTCCGGGCGATCACTTACTCGCGCCCCGTCCTGGTGGTCGTCAGCGAGCAGCCGGTACTGATCATCCCCGAGCTCGAGGAGTCCCATGCCCGCCTTCGGTCGGCGATCCGCACCATCCGAACCTATTCCGACATGGCGCTCGGCGGCCTGACCGGCAAATCCACCTCTCAGCTGGCCATCGACCTCACCGTGGACGTCATGCGCGACCTGGGCCTGCGCGGGAAGCGCGTCGGCTTCGAGCCCACCAGCTTCACCGTCGACGGCCATGCGTACCTGAGTCAAGCCTGGGGCGAGCCGCTCGTCCCGGTGAAGGGCCTCGTCGAGCGCCAGCGTACGGTGAAGGATGAGGAAGAACTGCACCTCATCCGCGTGGGCTGCGAGCTGGCCGAGCACGGGATGCGGGTCGAGGTGGACGACAGCGTCCCGGGGGCGACCGAAGTCGAGATCATGGCGCGCGGCAATGCGGCGATGCTGGAGGTTGCGGCGCGCCGGTTTCCGGACCTGCACATCACGTCGGGCTCGCGGCCCGTCTCCGGGGAGAAGGCGGTGCTGCCGCACTCCATCCCTTCGGGGCGGCGCCTGCGGCGCGGCGACGTGGTCATCCACGGCACCGGCTGCGTCGTCGAAGGCTACTACTCTGAGGATGAGCGCACGATCTTCGTGGGGTCCCCCACGTCCGAGCAGCGCCGGCTGTTCGACGTGATGGTCCGCGCGCAGCAGGCGGCGATCGACGCCATCCGGCCCGGGGTGAAATGCAAAGAGATCGACCGCGCGGCCCGGGGTGTGATCGAGCAGGCGGGCTGCGGCCCGCAGTTCACCCACCGCACGGGGCACGGCATCGGCATCGACATCCATGAAGCACCGTACTTCTCCGCGAGCGACGAGACGGTGCTGCAGCCGGGGATGGTGATGTCCGTGGAGCCGGGGATCTACGTCGACGGGGTGGGCGGCTTCCGCCACTCCGACACGATCATCGTCGCGGAGTCCGGAGCCGACGTCCTCACGAAGTTCCCCAAGACCCTGGCCGAGCTGGTGGTGCCGTAGCCGTGGCCAGGCCGTCGACCTTCTCGATTGTCGCCC
>MENB01000138.1:8318-8565 GCA_001768125.1 Armatimonadetes bacterium RBG_19FT_COMBO_69_19 | reverse complement strand
CCGGCGCCGGGGCGATCGCGACGCAGGCCTGGGCGAACCTCAGCTACGGGCCCGATGGCCTGGCGCTGCTTGCCCAGGGTGTGCCCGCCGAAGAAGTGGTGCGCCGGCTCACCGAGGGAGACCAGGATCGCGAGCACCGGCAACTCGGCGTCATCGACCGGCACGGGAACGCCGCGGCCTGGACCGGCAAGGAGTGCTTCAACTGGGCCGGCCACCGCACGGGCCGTGGCTACACCTGCCAGGGCAA
>MENB01000138.1:8058-8294 GCA_001768125.1 Armatimonadetes bacterium RBG_19FT_COMBO_69_19 | reverse complement strand
CGGGGCCATGGCCGCTGCCTTTGAGCGCACCTCCGGGCTCCTGCCCGAGCGCCTGGTGGCCGCCCTGGACGCCGGCCAGGCGGAAGGCGGGGACAGCCGCGGCCAGCAGTCCGCAGCCATCTATGTCGCGAAGGAGAAGGGCAGCTACGGCGGCTTCATCGACCGCGCCGTCGACCTACGGGTGGACGATCACCCCGCGCCCATCGTCGAGCTCCGCAAGCTCCTCGAGATGCACC
>MENB01000138.1:5236-8027 GCA_001768125.1 Armatimonadetes bacterium RBG_19FT_COMBO_69_19 | reverse complement strand
CTTGACCCGCCTCGCCGGGAACGTCGCGAAGGAGGTCCAGGAGATCCTCGCGCGCCGGGGTCTGTACCACGGAGAGATCCACGGCGTCTACGATCTGCAGACGAAGGAGGCCTTCCGGAAGTTCTGCTCCGTGGAGAACTTCGAGGAGCGCTGGCGCGAGGACCACTTCGTGGATCGAGAGATCCTGAACTTCATGCGTGCCCGCTACGGGGCCAGATGATGGGCGTGCGATGACGGAACGCGAGCGCGTCCTCGCCGCGATTCAGGGCAAACCGGTGGACCGGGTCCCGATCGCCCTGTGGCGGCACTTCCCCCAGCAGGACCAGAGGGCCGAGACGCTCGCGCAGGCGCACGTCGCGTTCCAGAAGCGCTGGCAGTGGGATGTCCTGAAAGTGACCCCCGCGGCGAGCTACTACGGGGATGACTGGGGGCTCCGCGCGGGCTACAAGCCCAATCCTGAAGGCGTGCGGCACGTCACCGAACGCCCCGTTAAGAAGCCCGCGGACTGGGCCCATCTCAAGAACTTGGATATCACGAGCGGAGTCTACGGGCGCGAGCTGCACGCGCTGCGGCTGATCCGCGAGGGGCTGCCCGACGCGCTGATCCTCTCCACCGTCTTCAGCCCATTGACGGTGGCCCGCGCTCTGGCCGGGGAGCAGGCCCTCATCCGCTATCTGCGCGAAAATCCGGAGGATCTGCACCGCGGCCTCGAGGCGATCACGGACGTCACCGCGCGCTTTGCGGCCGAGACGCTGTCATCGGGGGCGGATGGGGTCTTCTTCGCCACCCAGTGCGCCACTACAGCGTACCTCACGGTGGAAGAATACGAGGAGTTCGGCAGACCGTACGATCTGCGGGTGCTGGAAGCGGCCTCGGGCGCCGAGGTGCGGCTGCTGCACGTCCACGGCACCGACATCATGTTCGATGCCCTGACCGACTACCCGGTGGATATCATCAACTGGCACGATCGCAAGACGTCCCCGGGGCTGGCGGCCGCGCGCGCGCAGACCTCGGTGTGCCTCGCCGGCGGCATCAACGAGTGGGAAACGCTTCTCAAGGGGACGCCCGAGGCCGTCGCCGAAGAAGTGCGCGAGGCCATCGCGCAAACCGGAGGGAGGCGGCATATCGTCGCCGCGGGATGCGTTGTGCCGATTGACGTCTCCGACGAACGGCTGACGGCGGCCCGCCGGGCCGTCGACCTATAGTCTCTGCGAGGCGCGCATGGGCGAGAATCTCACTCGCAAGATCCTCCAGGCCCACCTCGTCGAGGGCCGCCTGGTCCCCGGCGAGGAGATCGGCATCCGCATCGACCAGGTCCTCGCCCAGGACCTCACCGCCACCCAGGCCTTCCTGCAGTTCGAAGCGATGGGCATCCCGCGCGTGCGCTGCCGCATCGCGGCCTGCTACGCCGACCACAACGTCCTCCACATCAAGCCCGAGAACATGGAGGACCACCTGTACCTGCAAACCGCTTCACGCAAGTTCGGCCTCTGGTTCGCGAAGCCCGCCAGCGGCATCGGCCATCAGATCCACCTCGAGCATTTCGCGGTCCCCGGCGAGACGGTGCTCGGGGCGGACAGCCACACGCCGCACTGCGGAGGCGTGGGGATGATCGCGATCGGCGCCGGCGGGATGGACGTCGCGATCGCGATGGGCGGCGGCCCCTACTACGTGGACATGCCGGCGGTCGTGCGCGTGGAGCTCAGCGGAGCCCTGCGGCCCTGGTCGACGGCCAAGGACGTCATCCTGGAGCTGCTGCGCCGGCTCACCGTGCGGGGCGGCAAGGGCAAGATCTTCGAGTTCACGGGACGCGGCCTCCGCGCGCTCAACGCCCAGCAGCGCGTGACCATCACGAACATGAGCTACGAGCTGGGCGCGACGACCTCCATCTTCCCCTCCGACGACATCACGCGCGATTACTTCCGGCGCCTCGGCCGGGAACGTCACTGGCACGAGCATCTCCCCGACCGGGACGCCGCCTACGATGAGAGCCTTGCCCTCGACCTCTCCACGATCGAGCCGCTCGTCGCCAAGCCCAGCCTGCCCGACAACGTCGTGCCCGTGCGCGAGGTGGCCGGCACGAAGGTCGAGCAGGTCATGGTCGGCTCGTGCACCAACGGCTCGTACACCGATCTCCGCGCCGTCGCCCACGTGATGAAGGGCCGCCGCGTGCACCCGGAAGTCTACTTCTTCATCCACCCGAGCAGCCGCGCGGACTTGGAACTCCTCGCCCAGGAGGGCGTGCTGACCGACCTCATCGCTGCCGGGGTGAACGTCGCCGAGCCGACCTGCGGTGCCTGCATCGGATTCGGGCACGTGCCCGCACCCGGGACGAAGAGCCTGCGCGCCATCAACCGCAACTTCAAAGGGCGCAGCGCCCTTCCCGACGACCAGGTCTACCTGGCGAGCTCGGAGACCGCGGCCGCTACGGCGATCACAGGGGTGATCACCGACCCGCGCGACCTGGCGCGTACGCTGAACATCACCGCCCCTCCACCCGAGCTGCCCAGGCGGATCGCTCAGGAGAATCCGAACCTCATCCCTCCCGCCAGCGAGGCCGAGGCCGCCTCGATCACGATCCACCGGGGCGAAAGCATCCGGCCGGCGCCGGTGAAGGCGCCCCTCGAGGAGACGGTGCGGGGACCGGTGCTGATCAAGGTCGGCGACGACATCAGCACCGACCACATCATGCCGGCCGGTTCGGAGATCGTGGCCCACCGGTCCAACATCCCCCGGCTCGCGGAGTACGTCTTCCACCGGGTGGACCCGACGTTCAGCACGCGGGCGAAGC
>MENB01000138.1:5015-5219 GCA_001768125.1 Armatimonadetes bacterium RBG_19FT_COMBO_69_19 | reverse complement strand
ATCGTGGGGGGAGAGAATTACGGCCAGGGCTCCTCGCGCGAGCACGCCGCGCTTGCCCCGATGTATCTCGGGGTCAAAGGGGTCGTCGCCAAATCGTTCTCCCGCATCCACCACGCGAACCTCATCAACTGGGGCCTCCTGCCCATGGTCTTCGCCGATCCGCGGGACTACGACCTCATCGGACAGGACGACGACGTGGAGATC
>MENB01000138.1:3941-4936 GCA_001768125.1 Armatimonadetes bacterium RBG_19FT_COMBO_69_19 | reverse complement strand
TCACCGTCGACCTCAACCCGCGCGAGCGGCGGTTCATCCTGGCCGGCGGGAAGTTGGCCCACGTCAAAGCTCACCCCCTCGTTTAGGCTCCTCGGTCTGTTACATAGTCCGGCTTCTGCGCTTTAGCGTGGTGCAGGAATGCCCCCGGCAGGAGCCAAAGTGTCGGAAGACTCCCCGTAGGAGGGTGATGCATGATGAAGCGATTGCTCGTCCTCGTCGTGATCGCCGTCCTGGCCTTCACGTCGATCTCGATGGCGGCCCCGCGGCGCGGCGGCACGCTGCGCGTCGGGCTCAACGCGGACCCGCCGCAGATGGATCCCCACCAGTCCAGCGCCGCGGTGGATCGCCAGGTCTACCAGAACCTGTTTGACAAATTGGTGGACATCAACGCGAACCTGGAAATCGTACCGATGCTGGCCACTTCGTGGACGATCACCGACAACGGCCGCGTCTATACCTTCAAGCTACGCCCCAACGTCGTCTTCCACGACGACACCCCGTTCGACGCCGAGGCCGTAAAGTATAACTTCGAGCGGATGCTGGACCCCGCGTTCGGCTCCCCGCGCCGGAGCGAGGTTAACCTCGTCACCAAGGTCGAGGTCGTCGATCCTCTGACGGTGAGATTTACCCTCGAGAAATCATTCAGCCCGTTCCTCTCGGTGCTCTCCGACCGTGCGGGGATGATGGTCTCCCCGACGGCGGCGCGCCGGGTGGGCAAGCAGTTCTCGCTGCAGCCGGTCGGGGCGGGTCCCTACAAGTTCGTCGAGAAGCGGCCACAGGAGCGCATCGTGCTGGAGCGCTTCGACCGGCACTGGGATCGCACCGCCGGGAACGTGCAGCAGATCATCTACCGCCCGTTCACCGATGAGAACGCACGCCTGGCGAACCTGCGCGCCGGTGAGCTGGACATCATCGATCAGGTGGCGCCCGCCGAGGTACCTAAGCTGCGCACCGACCCCAACCTGAAACTGGCCGAGCGAGTCGGGTTGGAGTGG
>MENB01000138.1:3279-3900 GCA_001768125.1 Armatimonadetes bacterium RBG_19FT_COMBO_69_19 | reverse complement strand
CAAGGCCCTCCGCCAGGCGCTCAACGCGACGATCGACCGGCGCACGCTGGTAAAGGTCGTCTTCGTGGAGACCGCGGAACCGGCGAACGGCCCCTTCCCGCCCGGGATGTTCACGTACAACGTCCCGGCCAACTCCCGAATCCCGGAGCGCAATCTCGATCTCGCCCGCCAGAAGCTCCGCGAGGGCGGCCAGCCCAACGGGTTCTCCTTCACGCTGAAGGTCACCCCGGGCCGCGTACCATCGCAGGTCGCGCAGGTCATCCAGTCGATGGCTGCCGATGTCGGGATCAAGATCACCATCGAGATCGTCGAGTTCGGCGCGCTGCTCAGCCAGCTGACGGCGAACAAGTTCGAGGCGTCGCTGCTCGGCTGGAGCGGCCGGCCCGACCCGGACGGCAACATCTACGGCTTCTTCGTCACGGGCGGCGGCCTCAACAACAGCGCCTATTCGAACGGCAGGGTCGACTCGCTGCTGGATGCCGCCCGCATCCTCACGACGCCCGACCAGCGCCGGCGCGCCTACACGGACGTTATGAACATCCTCAACGACGACCTGCCGTACCTGTTCCTGTGGTGGCCGAAGAACTACAAGGTGTACAGCCCCAAGCTGCAGGGGTTCGT
>MENB01000138.1:2567-3211 GCA_001768125.1 Armatimonadetes bacterium RBG_19FT_COMBO_69_19 | reverse complement strand
CCTCCTAACCCCCCCTGCGACATGAGCCGCTATCTCTTCCGCCGTCTGCTCCTGACGATCCCGGTCCTCTTCTTCGTCAGCCTGATCGTCTTCTCGCTAATCGCCCTGATCCCGGGCGATCCGGCGCGCATCATGCTGGGCGAGGAAGCTAGCCGCGAAGCCCTGGGGGTGCTGCGGAAGGAAATGGGCCTGGACCGGCCCATGCTCGTGCGCTACCTCATCTGGATGAGCCATGTCCTCCGCGGTGACCTGGGCGGGTCAGTTCGCGACGGACGATCCGTCACTCTGACCCTCATTCAGAAGATACCGGTCACCGCGGAGCTGGCCGTTACGTCGTTGCTTGTCTCTTGGGCCATCGCCATCCCGGCCGGCGCGCTCGCCGCCTGGAAGCGCCGGACGATCCTCGACTACGGCGCCACGACCGTGGCGCTGGCCGGCATCTCCATCCCCAACTTCTGGCTCGGCATCATGCTCATCTACCTGCTGGCGGTGAACGCCCGGCTGCTGCCGCCATCGGGCTACGTCGAGCCGTGGGTCGACCTCAGCCGCAACCTCAGGCTGATGGTGATGCCGTCGATCGTGCTGGGAACCGCGCTCGCCGCGCTCGTCATGCGCCTGCTGCGCAGCAGCATGATCGAGGTCCT
>MENB01000138.1:0-2494 GCA_001768125.1 Armatimonadetes bacterium RBG_19FT_COMBO_69_19 | reverse complement strand
AAGAACGCGATGATCCCCGTGGCGACGATCATGGGCCTGCAACTGGGGGGGCTGCTCGGCGGGGCCGTCATCACCGAGACGATCTTCGCCGTCCCGGGCCTCGGCCGCCTGGCCGTGGAGTCGATCCTGACGCGCGACTACCCGATGGTGCAGGGCGTCGTGCTGTTCGCCGCCCTGGCCGTGGTCGGTGCCAACCTGCTGGTCGATCTCGCGTACGCGTTCCTCGACCCGCGCATCCGCCTGGAGGAACGGGCCGGGTGATGCGGACCCCGCGCCTCGTCGACGTAGCCCTGCCGGCCGAGCCGATCCGCATCGTGCGCGCCCCGCGCACCCATGGCTTCCGCTACCTCCTGCGCCGCTACGCACGCAACCGGCTGGCCCTGGTCGGGCTGTGGGTCGTGCTGCTGATCGTGGTCCTGGCCGTCTTCGCCTCCTGGATCGCCCCGTACAATCCGATCAAGCCGGACTTCTTCAATACGCTGGCAGCGCCGAGCAGCAACCACCTCATGGGGACCGATGACCTCGGCCGCGACGTGTTGAGCCGCGTCCTCTTCGGGACGCGCATCTCGCTCCTCGCCGGCGTCATCTCGGTCGGCATCGCGGTCCTCATCGGGCTGCCGCTGGGGCTCATTTCAGGGTTCTACCGGGGCCGGCTGGACGACGTGCTCATGCGGGTCACCGACGCAATGTTATCCTTCCCCTTCCTCGTGCTGGCCCTGGCCCTCGTGGCGGTGCTGGGGGCGGGGCTCGACCGCGCGATGATCGCCATCGGCATCGTCTTCATGCCCGCCTTCATCCGTCTCTCGCGGGGGCAGGTGCTGAGCGAGCGGGAGGCAAACTACGTCGAAGCGGCGCGGGCCATGGGGGCCGGGGACGGTCGCATCATCTTGAAGCATATCCTTCCCAACATCCTCTCCCCCATGCTTGTGCAGGCGTCCCTCTCCACCGCGGCCGCGATCACCGCGGAGGCCACCCTCTCATTCCTCGGCCTGGGGACCCAGCCGCCCACCCCGTCCTGGGGCTCGATGCTGAACTTCGCGCAGCCGTACCTCAGCACGGCGCCATGGATGTCGATCTACCCAGGGCTCGCGATCTTCATCACCGTGCTGGCGCTCAATCTGCTCGGGGATGGTCTGCGCGAAGCCCTCGACCCCCGGCTTCGCTGACGGTCCGCTGACGACCCTAACAGCCCGAAGGGCCGAAGGAGCCGGCCAGAGAATCTCTGAGTATCCCGTCAACGGAGGTTGAGAGTCATGAACCATCTGCTCTGGCGGCGATTGCTCACGACCGTGACGGTGGCGGCCGTCGCCGTCTCGGTCTGGGTCCCGGCCGCGCTCTCCGCCCCGGCCACGCGGCTGTCCGTCCTCACCGGCGGCACCGGCGGCGTGTACTTCCCCATGGGTGGGGGCCTGGCACAGATGATCTCCAAATACATCCCCAACACGCAGGCCACGGCGGAAGTGACGTCGGCCTCCGTGGACAACATGCGCCTGATCGGCAGCAAGCGGGCCGACATCGCCTTCACGCTGGCCGACACCGCCTATGACGCCTGGAAAGGCGAGGCGGCGTTCCGGGGCGGCCCTCTCCCTATCCGGACGCTCACCCCCCTCTACAACAACTTCAATCACCTGGTCACGATGGAGGGCACCGGCATCACGACGGTCGCCGACGTCAAGGGGAAACGTGTGTCGGTCGGCTCGCCGGGATCCGGGACCGAGGTCACCGCGCTGCGCATCCTCGAGGCCGCGGGCGTCGATCCCGAGCGGGACATCCGCAAGGAACGCCTCGGCGTCGCCGAGTCCGCGGACGCGTTGAAGGACCGCAAGATCGACGCCTTCTTCTGGAGCGGCGGGTTGCCGACAGCGGCGGTGCTGGACCTGGCTACAACCCCGGGCATCAGGATGCGGCTCGTGCCGCTTGACACCACCATCGCGAATCTCCAGAAGAAATACGGCGCCCTCTACTTCCGGGCGGTGATCCTCAAGGAGATCTACCCGGGCACGCCGGCGAACGCGGTGACGGTCGGCGTCGCCAACCTCCTGGTCGTCCACCAGGATTTCCCGGCCGACCTCGCCTACCAGATCACGAAGATGATCTACGAGCGGCGGGGGGAGCTGGCCGCGGTGCACAAGGAGGCGGCGAACATCACGACGACCGGGGTGGCGGGGAGGTCGCCGACGCCGTTCCATCCCGGCGCGATCCGCTACTTCAAGGAACGCGGGATCGAAGGGTTCTAGCCGTGCGGACCGCGGTCGTCGTCCTGGGCCTGTTCGCCGGGCTGCTGGCGGCCTCGGCCGCGGGATCCTCATACCTGTTGACGGTCACCGGGGAAGACGGGCAGCGGCTGTGGTCGCTGCCCGTCCGGCCCGGCGATGAGGTGGTCCTGGCCTACACGAACTCGATCTACCTCGCGCCCACCGAGGAGCGCCTCATCCTCTCGCGCACCGGGTTTACGCTTACGGATGTCCGCAGCACAAGCGAGGCGGTGCTAGCC
>MENB01000137.1:1951-8787 GCA_001768125.1 Armatimonadetes bacterium RBG_19FT_COMBO_69_19 | reverse complement strand
GCGTTGGGGTTGCGCACGGTGAACCCCTCGCCCATCTGGGACTTGATGTAGTCGATCTGCGCGCCCGCAACGTGGGGCCCGCTCGTCGCGTCCACCAGAACGCGCACGCCGCCGCGCTCGATCACCGCGTCGTCGTCGTGCCGCTCGGAGTCGAACGCCATGCCGTAGGAAAAGCCTTCGCAGCCGCCGGGGGCGATGAACAGGCGGAGGTAAAGGTCCGGCTGCTCCTGGCTGCTGATCAGCTCGCGGAGCTTGACGGTGGCGGCGTCGGTGATGGTGATCATGGCTCCTCCATTCTAGGGATTCCTGATGGCGCGTGTCAAGAAATCAACGATCAGCCCACGCGTACCGCGGCGCGGACGTCGGGGTCCTGCATCAGGCGCGCCAGCTCGTCCTCCGTGAGCGCCTGCGGCGGATCGCGGTCGGCGTCGACCGGACACAGGAAGCCGAACGGCTCCCCGCCCGCGTTCACGAACTGGTGCGGCGCCCCCGGCGGGATGACGACGAGGTCGAACGGCTCGACCGCGAACACCTCGCGCCCGGCGACGACCTGCCCCCGGCCCCGGAGGACGACGATGGTGTGCGCGTGCTGGTGCTTCTCCAGGCTGCTGAACCCTCCCGGGCCGATCTCGAAGTAGCGGAGCTGGAAGGCCAGCTCCTCCCCGCCCGCGAGCGTGTGGCGCACCACCTCACGCCATCCCATCCCTGCCGTGCCCTGGTCGCCGCGCTTGTACACCTGCGCCGGTACACCATCCCAACTGAACGCCGTCCCGTCGAACTTCCGGTGAACGAGGTTCGACCGCTCGACCGCCGGCTCGGGGAGATCGCAGCTGCCCGTCTCCGGTTGATGCGTCACGGCCGCACCACGACCTTGAGCGCATCGGTGGCCTCGCGGACCAGGCGGTAGCCCTCGAGCGCGTCTTCGAGCGGCAGGCGATGGGTGATGAGCGACTCAACGGGCAGCCCCCCGCGGATGTGACGCAGCGCTTCCCGGGTGTCGTCTGGGCCACATGAGTACGACGGCACGACGCTCACCTCCCGGAAGTACGCGTCGTGCACGGGCAGCGGCCAGCGCGTCGCGGGCTCGGTGGGCGTGAACAGCACGAGCGTGCTGCCCGGGCCCGCGGCCTCGAACCCGGCCTGGATCGCCTCCAGGCTCCCGGGCCCGACGATCACGACGTCCGCGCCGTCCCCGTCGGTTGCCTTTCGGACCGCTTCGGCCAGCGGCTCATCGCGGACATCGATGACGTGATCGGCCCCGACTTGTCGCGCTCGCGCCAGGCGCCCCGGTACTCGGTCGGCCCCGAGAACCAGACCGGCGCCGAGCCGACCGGCCAACATCACGTGCAGCATCCCCATCACGCCGAGCCCGATGACCAGCACGCGGTCGCCGGGACGCGTCCGGCTCCGGCGCAGCGACTTCACCACAGTGGCGAGCGGTTCGATGAAGGTCGCCGCCTCATCGGAGATCTCCGGGGGCACGAGCAGCGTGTCGCCGGCGACGATCTCCGGCGGCACGACCGCGAACTCGCTCATCCCGCCCGGGATGAGCCGCGAGCGCCGCCAGGTGGCGCAGTGCACGTAATCCCCGCGCCGGCATCGCGCGCAGCGCATGCAGGGGGCGTGGTGATGGACGAAGACGCGGTCGCCCGGCTTGAACCCCTCTACCGCCCCGCCGGCGGCCACGACGTCGCCGACCGGCTCGTGGCCGAGGACGAGCGGCGCCTTGCGCGCCATGTACCAGTCCATCGCTTCGCCGGGACACAGGCCGCAGGCGCGGATGCGGACGAGCAGACCGCCGGCGCCGTGCTCGGGGAGCGAGACGGTCTCGAGGCGCAGGTCGTCAGGACTGTGGAAGACGACGGCGCGGGTCTGGGCTACGCCCATCCCGTGGCCTCCGGCAGGATCGCGTACTTCACGCCGTTGCCGCGGTCCAGGGAGGCGAAGACGTCCACGATGCTGGGGAGGTCGCGCACACCGCTGATGATCGGCCGCACGTCGATGACACCTGTGGCGAGCAGGCGGTACGCCTCCTCCACGTCGTTCGGACGGTAATGGAAACTGTTGATGATGTCGACCTCGTCGTAGTGCAGACGGGTGGCGTCGAAGGCGACCTGCGCGCCGGCGGCGAGCCCGGCGAACAGCAGCACCCGCCCTCCGGGGCGGGCCCAGCCGGCGACCTCGACCCACATCCGGGGATGGCCGGTGCACTCGACGACGAGATCGGGGCCGCGGCCGCCGCTCGCCTCCCGGATCCCCTGGGCGATGGCGTCGCGCTCCGTGTCCACCACCGCGTCCGCGCCGAGGCGCGCGGCCAGGGCGAGGCGCTCGGCCCGCCGGCCGACGGCGATCACCCGGGCGCCCATCGCCTTCGCCATGCGGACGTGCAGCAGCCCGATGCCGCCGAGCCCAACCACGGCCACCTGCTCCACCGGCGCCGGCCGCAGGCGGTCCCAGGCATGGACGACGCAGGACAGCGGCTCGAGGAACGCCGCCTCGATGTAGGACAGCCCGGACGGCTTGCCCAGCAGGTTCGTCGCCGCCACTTTCTCGGAGATGAGCAGGTAGTCGGCGTACGCGCCCAGGACGATGCCCTCGAACTGCCGCTCGCAGAGGTTCTGCCGGCCCCCCCGACAGGACGCACACTGACCGCACGGCGCCGTGGGAGTCGGCACTACCGCGTCGCCCTCGCGAACCGTGTGCACGCCGGCTCCGGCGGCCACGACGTCGCCCGCGCACTCGTGCCCGAACGGACCGAACGGCACCTTGGGATGACCGCGGCGGTACGTCTTGAGGTCGGTGCCGCAGGTCAGCGCGGCGCGCACGCGCAGGACGACTTCCCCCGGGCCGGGATCCGGCACGGGGCGGGTCACGAGCTCGATATGGCGGGGTTCGCGGAGGACGGCCTGGCGCATCAGACGGTCTTCGACCAGGTTGGGGACATCGGACACACTGCTCATTTCAAAGGCCCCGTCCCCGTTCCTTCAGGACGTTGGGCCGGCCTCAACAGGATACTGCCCGTTCATCCAGGCCACAATCCCGCCGGCGATGTTGTAGGCGCGGTCGTGGCCCATCTGGCGCAGGGCCTCCACGACCGCGGCGCTGCGCTGCCCGACGGCGCAGTACACGACGACCGGGCGGTCGGTGGGGATCTCCCCGATCCGCTGCGGCAGCTCGCTCATGGGGATGAGCGTGGCGCCGGGGATGCGCGAGGTCATCCACTCCCAGTTCTCCCGCACGTCGACCAGGACGGCCTCGCCCGCATCCACCAACTGCCTGGCCTTCTCCGGGCTGATGTCGATCGAGGGCGTCTCGACCGCGACGGGCTCGTGCACCGCCGCCCGGCCGGGGACGCCGCAGAACGCCTCGTAGTCGATGAGCTCGGTGATCGTCGGATGGTCCCCGCACACCGGGCAGTTCGGGTTCCGGTTCCAGCGCAGGGTGCGGATCTCGCTGCTCAGCGCATCGAAGATGAGCAGCCGGTTGGCCAGCGTGTCGCCGCGACCGAGGAGGACCTTCACGGTCTCCAGGGCCTGCAGCGTGCCCATGAATCCGGCCACCGCGCCGATGATGCCGCCTTCGGCGCAGGACGGCACCGCCCCGGGGGGCGGCGGGGCCGGGAACAGGCAGCGGTAGCAGCCGCGACCGGGCAGGAAGGTCGTGGCCTGACCTTCCCACTTGAGGATGCTCGCGTCGATGAGCGGCTTCCCGAGAAACACGGTGGCGTCGTTGACGAGGTAGCGTGTCGGGAAGTTGTCGCTGCCGTTCACGACGACGTCGTAGTCGCGGATGATGTCGAGCGCGTTGTCGCTGGCCAGCACGATCTGGAACGTGTTGACCGTGATGTCGGGGTTGATGTCCTCGAGCGTCCGGCGGGCCGACTGGGTCTTGGGCCGCCCGACGTCGTGTGTGTAGTGCAGGACCTGACGCTGCAGGTTCGTGAGGTCCACGCGGTCCCCGTCCACGATGCCGAGCGTCCCGACGCCCGCGGCCGCGAGGTACAGGGAGACCGGGCTGCCGAGCCCGCCGGCCCCGATGACGAGGACCTTGCTCTCGAGCAGCTTGCGCTGGCCGGCGACGCCGAGCTCGTCGAGGATGATCTGGCGCGAGTAGCGCTCCATCTGCTCATCCGAGAGCAGCGGACCGCGCCGGGTCAGTGCCATGCCTGCCTCCTCTGGCGATTGTTGAGTGAAACAGTCCGGATTCAATTGTAGCACACAACGCAGCGAGCGGGCCGCTGCTGGAGCGACCCGCCCGCCGGACTGACCCGCGGACTGCGGTGGCTACTTCCCGACCGGCCCCTTCGTCAGCTCGATCACGATCGAGGCCTGCCGCACGCCCTTGTCGAAGACCTCCATGTCGGTGCGGACCTCCACGGGCCCCACGGCGTACATCGTGTACACCTGCTTGAGGTTCCCGCGGACCAGCGCTCCCTCCCACCGGGTGGCCGTGAACGTCCCGGCGGGCACGGTGACCTTCTGGGTCTTGCCCCTGCTCACGACGTTGCTCCACCCGCCGCGGCCGGTGAGCTCGCCGTTCTGGTAGACGTCGGTCCGGCCGGACAGGGCTTCGCTCGCCCCGGTCGTCGCGTACGGCTTGTCGAAGACGGTTTCGGTCGTATTCTTGCCTTCCATGACGACGGTCGCGGCCTGGCGGAACATCGTTCCGGTCCAGGTGACCATGTCACGCTCGAGCCCCTTGCCGAGCGAATCGCGCGTCTCGAACACGTGGTAGCTCTGGCCGCGGTACGTGGCCATGCCCTTGTACGTGATCGTCCGTGTCTCCACGATCCGCCCGCCGGCGGACTCGGTCTTCAAGACCCGGTACGTCCACACCGTGCCTGACTTGAACGGCATCGCCGGGGTGGCCGGCGTGGCCGCTCCAGCAAGCGCCGACGCCGCGAGGATTGCGGCGAGCAGCAGTGCCATCAGGATAGATCGCATATCGGGGACCACCTCCTGCTGTCAGGGTGATGCCCCCGGCACGGCGCCGGCAGACGCAAGCGGCGGTGCCCTGGCGGGCGTGGGCCCTCCTACGGGAGTGGGGAAACACGCTATCATCATCAGTGACTGGTCCGTACGGGGAGGCGTGCGATGAACATCGAGCATGTACTGGCTCAAAAGGGTGGTCAGGTGTACACGGCTCGTCCCGACCAGACGGTGCGCGAGGTGCTCGCGCAGCTGGCGGCCCACAACGTCGGCGCCCTGGTCGTGGTCGACGAGCGGGGCCGGCCGCTCGGGATCATCTCCGAGCGGGATATCGTCCGCGCGGCGGTGCGCGACGAGGCGCTCTTCGGCCGGCCCGTCCGGCAGCTGATGACGAGGGACCTCATCACCGCCGCGCCCGGCGACGATCTGCGGGTCGTCGCCCATACCATGACCGAGCGACGCATCCGCCACCTGCCGGTGGTCGTAGGGGAACGCCTCGCGGGCATCGTCTCCATCGGCGACGTCGTCAAGGCGCAGCGCGATCAATATGAGGGCGAGATCGACATGCTGGAGGCCCGGGTGGCGACGGAGCATCCATGAGCCAGATCGGGACGGAAGCGGATCCGCTCCGCGTCGCGGTGATCGGCGCGGGCCCGACGGGATTCTATGCCGCGGAGCAGCTGCTCGGCCGCAAGGACCTCGTGGTCGACGTCGACATGTTCGACCGGCTGCCGACCCCGTACGGCCTGGTCCGCTACGGGGTGGCGCCGGACCATCAGAAGATCAAGTCGGTGACCGCGGTGTTCGACCGGACGGCCGCGCACCCGCGGTTCCGGTTCTTCGGGAACGTGGAGTACGGACGCCATCTCACGCTGGATGACCTGACCGGCCATTACCACCAGATGGTCTTCTGCACCGGCGCCCAGACGGACCGGCCGCTGGGCGTCCCCGGCGAAGACCTCGCCGGCAGCTATCCCGCGACGGAGTTCGTGGCGTGGTACAACGGCCATCCGGACTACACCCAGCACCGCTTCGACCTCGAGCAGGAGGTGGCCGCCGTGGTCGGGGTGGGCAACGTCGCGGTCGACGTCGCCCGGATCCTCCTGCGCTCAGGGGATGAGCTCGCCCGCACCGACATCGCCGACTACGCACTCGAGGCCCTCCGCGAGAGCCGCGTGAAAGAGGTGCACATGCTCGGCCGGCGGGGCCCGGCGCAGGCCGCGTTCACCAATCCCGAGATCCAGGAGCTCGCCGAGCTCCCGCATGCGGATGCGACGGCCCTTCCGGAGGAGGTTCAGCTGGACGAGCTGAGCCAGGGCGTCGTGGAGCGCACACGCGATCACACCACGATGAAGAAGGTGGAGGTCCTGCAGGGCGTGGCCGCCCGGGCGCCCCAGGGCAAGCCCCGCAGGCTGGTCCTCCGGTTCCTCGTCTCGCCGACCGAGCTGCTCGGCCGGGATCACCACGTGCACGGGATGCGGCTGGTGCGCAACCGCCTCGAGGCGACGTCGGCCGGCACGCTTGTCGCGCGGTCGACCGGGGAGACTGAAGACCTCCCCGCGGGCCTGGTGTTCCGCTCCGTCGGCTACCGGGGCGTGCCGCTTCCAGGTGTGCCCTTCAACGAGAAGTGGGGCGTCATCCTCAACGAGAAGGGCCGGGTCCTCGATCCGGACACTCAGGAGCCGCGGAGGGGACTGTACACCGCGGGGTGGATCAAGCGCGGGCCGAGCGGGGTGATCGGTACGAACAAGCCCGATGCCGCGGAGACCGTGGCCAACATGCGCGCAGATCTCAAGCAGGGCCTGGCGCTATCCCCCGGTCATCCGCAGGCGGAGGCCGTGGACGCGCTGGTCCGGGAACGCCAGCCCCATGCCTTCTCCTACGCGGACTGGCGGAAGCTGAACGAGA
>MENB01000137.1:0-1868 GCA_001768125.1 Armatimonadetes bacterium RBG_19FT_COMBO_69_19 | reverse complement strand
TGACGCCTCGGAATCCTCACGCCCGCCTGCAAGCTCGATGTCTCCTCCGTTACGGGCTCCCCTCGCGCTGCCGCTCGTTGATCTCGCGGATGTCCACGCCGCGAGGCCGCTCGCTCCCGCCCTGCTGTGCCAGCACAGCGGGGCTCGCCGACGCGGTGAACGGCATCCCGGCCGGGTGCTGCGAGGCGCGGCCCACGAAGACCTGCCAAGGCCGCACCTGGAAGCCGTTCACCAGCAGGCTGAACGTGACGGTACTTCCGGTCGTCTGGAAGTCGAACCCCTCGCTCCTCCCGGCGGTCACGGTTCCGAAGATAATCCGCTGCGTGCCGAACCGCGACAGCCAGGCCGGCGTCCCTCCCGCGGCCCGCCGCAGGTCCCGAACCTCGCCGTCGCTCGTGATCGTGCCGGAAAACACCCCGGCGTACGGCGTCGTCCACCGCACGTGCCAGCCGCCCTGGTCCGCCCAGATGTGATACGACGGTTCGGATCGGACCACGATGCTGGGCTGGCCGATCGGATTGCTGATGCCCTGGGCCCACACCGGCACGCCCGCGATCAGCAGGATGCCGAGCAGCGCTGGAGCCAACGTGCGTCCGATGTTTCGCTTCATGTCAGTACCTCCTGTGAACCTCTCCGTGACAAACGTCCCTGAGACACATTTTCCCCTGTTGTCCGTTTCGTATTACGCAGCGGCGAAACGCTGGGTTCCCCACCCGTCCCCCCTACCAGCCGAGCGACCGGCGCAGGGGCTTCACACGGTGCTTGCTGAGCGGCACCTCCGCCCGGCCGTCGAGGGCCAGGCTGTAGGCGTTGCGGGTCCAGGGGATGATGCTGCGCACGTGCTCGAGGTTGACGAGGTAGGCGCGGTGGGCCCGGAAGAAGCGCGCCCTCTCGAGGCGCTCGGCGAGGAGCCGCAGCGGCCAGCGGGAGAGGTGGTCCCCCTGGGCCGTGACGACGCGGGTGCGCCCACCCTCCGCGCAGCAGTAGAGGACGTCCCGCAGCGGGAGGAGCCGGATCTCTCCATCGAGGTGCACCGGAAGGACCTGGAGCGATCTGACCATGGGCTCCTCAGGCGACGACGATGCCGCGGCGGAGGGCGTGGACGGCGGCTTCGGCCTGGCTGTGCACGCCCAGCTTGCGGTAGGCGGATTTCAGGTGGTTGCGTACGGTGTGCGCGCTGAGGTGCAGCTCTCCGGCGATGTCGCGGACCGTGCGGCCGGCCACCACGCGCTGCACGACCTCGGTCTCGCGCCGGGACAAGGGGAACGGCCCCCGCACGGCCAGCCGGGGAGCGGCGGCCCGCTGGATTGCGGCCGGTGCGATCGCCGGGTCGATCACGCGCTGGCCCGCGCCCACCGCACGCACGGCCTCATGGAGCTGCTGGATGGAGCTGGTCTTCAGGAGGTAGCCGGCCGCCCCGGCGCGCAGCGCCTCCAGGACGTAGGGCTCCTGGTCGAACATCGTGAGGATGAGCACCGGGATAGACGGCAGCGTGCGCCGCAGCGTCCACGTCGCCTCGACCCCGTCCATGCCGGGCAGGCCGATGTCCATCAGGATGACGGAGGGCTGCAGGCGTTTGGCGAGGGCCAGGGCCTCGGGCGCGGTGGCGGCGATCCCCACGACGTCGAGATCAGGATCGCGCCGGAACACAGCGGCCAGCGTCTCCGCTACCAGACGGTGGTCGTCGACGATGAGCAGGCGGATGACAGGCACGGGAACCCCCTCTGCCCTCCGCTTGATGTCGATGATACCGGGCGTGGACGAAAGTGCAATACCGGGGGTGGGCTAGCCTGCCGTCGGCTCAGCTTTCGAGGAGATGGAACAAACGCTCCTTCAGCTCGGACGGGATCGGGCCTTCCTTGCACTTG
>MENB01000136.1:3440-6565 GCA_001768125.1 Armatimonadetes bacterium RBG_19FT_COMBO_69_19 | reverse complement strand
GCAACCGGCGCATCCTCTCCCTGCAGAAGCTGGAGCCGAGCCTGGAGGACGTGTTCGTCCAGCTCGTCGGGCAGCGCATCGAGGAAGCCGATCAGGGTGGCGGCGCGTGACGACGGCGAGTATCCCTCGCGTCCGGGGCCTGCGCCGGGTCCTCCGAGCGGCGCTCGGCCGCGCGTATCCGCGGATCATCGGGCAGAACCGTGAGCGGTCATGGCTCTTCTACGACACGATCCTGCCTCTGCTCGGGACGATCGCCTTCGTTTACGTGTACAAGGCCCTCGGCGCTCCCGACCGGTTCATCGGCTACGTCATCATGGGCGGCGCCACCACCGCGTTCTGGATGAACGTGATGTGGAACATGGCGGCGCAGTTCTACTGGGACAAGCAGGGCGGCAATCTCGAGCTGTACATGGTCGTCCCCTGCGGGATCACGCCCATCCTCCTGGGGATGTCGCTCGGTGGATTCGTGGCGACGGTGCTCCGCGCGGTCGCCATCGTGCTCATCGGGTCGCTGATGTTTCATGTGCGGTTCGACATCAGTAACCTCGGAGTGTTCCTGCTCGTCTTCGGGGTTGCGGTGGTGGCCCTGTACGGTCTGGGCGTGACGTTTGCCAGCCTCTTCCTGCTCTGGGGCCGCGAGGCCTGGCACATGGCCGAGCTGTTCATGGAGCCGGTCTTCCTCGCCTCGGGATTCTACTTCCCGGTCCGAGCGCTCGGCTTCTGGGCCGCGATGGGCACGTCCCTCATCCCCTTGACACTCGCGCTGGACGCCATGCGGCAGCTGCTCTTTGGCGCGGCGCACCCCGCGCTGCTGCCCGTGTGGTGGGAAGTGGGAGGCCTGGTCTTCCTCGCGGTGCTGTTCATCATCCTCGCCCGCTTCATGCTGAGGCGGATGGAATACCTGGCCCGGCGAGAGGGCCGCCTGAGCCTGAGATTCTGATGGCGATCGCCGCGGCCGCACGACAGGAAGGGTCCCTGCGCCGCTGGTGGCGGGTGCTGCGCGTGTCGTTCTGGCTCGGCTGGCAGATCGAGACGAACTGGACCGACCCGCTGCTGTTCTTCATCTACTCGCTGGCCAAGCCGCTCGGCGGCGTGCTCATCCTGGTCTTCATGTACTTCGTCGTGGCGCGCGGCGGTCAGGGACCGATGCTCGGGTTCTTCGTCGTCGGGACGGCGCTGTGGCCGTTCGTCCTGCGCGGGATGATGGGTATCGCCTGGGGGCTGATCAGCGACCGCGAGCACTGGAAGACGCTGCGCTACATCTACACCTCGCCCATCCCGTACCGTGGCTATCTCATCGGCCGTGCGCTGGCGCAGGCGACGTCGGCCGTAGCGCCGGCGGTCATCACCCTCATCTTCGGCCGGTACGTGCTCGGGGTGCCGCTGTACCTTGCGACCGTGAACGCGCAGTACGCGGCCGTGGCGATGATCACCGGCATCGCCGGCATCGTCGCCCTTGGCTTGGTCGTCGTGAGCGCGGCGATGCTGATCTCCGGCGAAGCCTGGCGCATGCCCGAGGGGGTCGGGGCCGGTCTGTACCTCGTCAGCGGCGCGATCTTTCCCGTGACGACCTTGCCGGCCGTGCTCCAGCCGCTCGCGCAGGTCTTCCCGCTCACATGGTGGCTGGAGGCGATGCGTCGGGGGCTGCTGGGTCCGCAGTCGTTGAGGTCCTTCGCCTGGGCCAGCGATGCGCAGGTCCTGGTCTACGAGGTGGTCGTCACCGCAGTGTGGATCATCGTCGCGACGCTCATCTTCGGCGTCGCCGAGCACCGGGCCCGGCAGCTCGGCATCCTCGATCAGGAATCCGCGTACTAGTTTAGGACGTAGGCCTCGACCAGATCCTTGAAGCCCTTCAGCCGGAGCGCCTGCCGCTTCGCATTGGGGTAGGCGGAGTCGACCTGCCGGTAGACGTCACCGGTCACTACAATCTCCCCCGGGCCGGCTTCGCCCTGCAGCCGCGCCGCGAGGTTCACGATGTCTCCGATCACCGTGTAGTCCTTCGGATTGGTCGATCCTACCGTGCCGACGACGGCAAAGCCGGTACTGATGCCGATGCCGACCCCGACGCGCTGGGGCAGTCCCCAGACGGTGTTGAGCGTGGCGACCGTGTGGAGGATCTGGTGCGCGCTGTCCAGGCCGCGGACGGCATGATCCGGATGCCGCACCGGCTGGTTGAAGAACGCCATGACCGCGTCACCCATGAAGTGATCCACGATCGCGTCCTTCTCGAACAGGATCTCGCTGACCGCCCGAAAGTACTCGTCAAGCAGCTCCTTGATCCGCATCGGCCCGAGCGCGGCGGTGAGGTCCGTGAACCCGCGGACGTCGGCGAACAGCACGCTGATCTCGGCGATCTCACCCTTGATGTCCTTCTCGCCGCAGATGTTGCAGTAGTTGGGGTTCTTGGGGTGGCGGTGGACGCCCCGCAGCACACGCGGGGGGATGGCTCGGACGCCGGCGAGCGGGACGCGGCAGACGCGGCAGTGGGAGGAGTACTGCGGCATGGGGGGATTCTCTTCTGTCCGTCCGCACCCGAACCCTGTCGGGCACGGGTCCGCCGGGGAGTAGACAACCCCCACCGAACACCGGCACAATGATGGGTACCATGCCGGACCGTTTCCATCCCCTCATCGACCGCTGGTTCTCCCAGCGCTTCGGCGCGCCGACGGCGCCACAGGAGCAGGGGTGGGCGCACATCGCCGAGGGCCGCGACACGCTCATCGCCGCCCCGACCGGATCCGGCAAGACGCTCGCCGCCTTCCTCTGGTCGCTGAACACGCTCGTGACGGCCGCGGCCGAAGGCAGCCTGCCCGACGAGACGCTCACGGTCTACGTCTCGCCGCTGCGCGCCCTGGCCAACGACATCCAGAAGAACCTCCTCGAGCCGCTGGCTGAGATCAAGCGTCTCGCCGCCGAGGAGGGGCTCGACCTGCGCGACATCCGCATCGCGGTGCGCACGGGTGACACGCCGGCGCGCGAGCGGACTCAGATGCTTCGCCGGCCGCCGCACATCCTCATCACCACCCCGGAGTCGCTGTACATCCTCCTCACCGCCGAGGGGAGCCGCCGCTTCCTGCAGACGGCGAAGGCGGTCATCGTGGACGAGATCCACGCCGTCGCCGGGG
>MENB01000136.1:3036-3346 GCA_001768125.1 Armatimonadetes bacterium RBG_19FT_COMBO_69_19 | reverse complement strand
GCCGATCGAGGAGATCGCGCAGCTGCTCGTCGGCACCGACCGGCGTGCGGCTGACGGCCGGCCGGACTGCGCCATCGTCGACGTCGGCCACCGCCGGGCCTGGGAGCTCGGTATCGAGATCCCCGCGCAGCCGCTCACACACGTCGCGACCCACGAGTTGTGGGCGGAAGTGTACGACCGCATCGTTCAGCACGTCCGGGCGCACCGGACCACGCTCATCTTCGTGAACACCCGCCGCCTGGCGGAGCGGGTGGCGCACAACCTCACGACTCGCCTGGGCGAGGCCAACGTCGCCACGCACCACAGCAGT
>MENB01000136.1:0-2974 GCA_001768125.1 Armatimonadetes bacterium RBG_19FT_COMBO_69_19 | reverse complement strand
CGTGGCCACCGCCTCGCTCGAGCTCGGCATCGACATCGGGCACGTCGACCTCGTGATCCACCTCGGGGCGCCGCGGTCGCTGGCGAACCTCCTGCAGCGCATCGGCCGGTCCGGTCACTGGCTCGGGGCGACGCCGAAGGGCATCATCGTCCCGCTCACACGCGACGAGCTGGTCCAGTCCGCCGCCGCGATCCGCTCGGTCCGCGCCGGGGAGCTGGACCGCATCATCATCCCCGAGAAACCCCTCGACGTGTTAGCCCAGCAGATCGTGGCCACGGTGGCGAGCCAGGAGATGGGCGAGGTCGAGATGCTGGCGCTCGTGCGATCGGCCTATCCCTACCGGCATCTCAGCGACGCCGAGTACGAGCAGATTCTGGGGATGCTCGCGGACGGGATCGCGGACCGCCGCGGCCGGGCCAGCGCGTTCCTCCACCGGGACCGCATCCACGGGATGCTGCGCGCGCGCCGCGGTGCGCGGCTCGCGGCGATCACCTCGGGCGGCGCCATCCCCGACATCGCGGACTACGACGTTCTCGAAGATCCGTCCGGCACGTTCGTGGGCAAGGTCAACGAAGACTTCGCGGTCGAGAGCATGGCCGGGGACATCTTCCTCCTGGGCAACACCTCGTGGCGGATCCGCCGCATCGAGTCCGGGCGCGTGCGCGTGGAGAACGCCCACGGCTCGCCGCCGAACATCCCCTTCTGGACCGGCGAAGCGCCGGCCCGCACGCGCGAGCTGTCGGATGCCGTGTCCGACCTGCGAGCTGAAGTCGGCGCGCGGCTCGCTGACCCCGCTGCCGCCAGGCGGTGGCTTATGGACGAGATCGGCCTTGAGGAGGCGGCAGCGGAACATATCGTCGGCTACTTCCGGGAGACCGCGGCCGTGCTGGGCACGATCCCCACGCAGCAGACGATCGTCGCCGAGCGCTTCTTCGACGAAGCCGGGGGGATGCAGCTCGTGCTGCACACGCCCTTCGGCGGGCGCGTCAACCGCGCCTGGGGACTCGCGCTGCGCAAGCGGTTCTGCCTCACCTTCGACTTCGAGCTGCAGGCCGCGGCGACCGACGATGGGATCATCCTGTCGCTGGGCGAGCAGCACAGCTTCCCCCTCGACAGCGTCTTCGCCTTCGTGCGCCCGCAGACCGCGCGGGAGGATCTCATCCAGGCGCTGCTCGTCTCGCCGATGTTCACCAACCGCTGGCGCTGGAACAGCAACCGCTCGCTCGCCGTGCTGCGCTTCCAGGGCGGGCGGCGGGTGCCGATGCCGATTCAGCGGATGCGGGCCGATGATCTCATGGCGGCGGTCTTCCCCGACCAGGTGGCCTGCCAGGACAACCGCAGCGGTCCCGTGACGCCGCCCGATCACCCGCTCGTTAACGAGACCATTCTGAACTGCCTCACCGAGGCGATGGATCTGGACGGGCTCATCGAGGTGGTGGAGCGGATCGAGCGGGGGGAGGTGCGCACTGTCGCGGTGGACACGCCGGCACCCTCGGCGATGTCGCATGAGATCATCAATGCGAACCCATACGCCTTCCTGGACGATGCGCCGCTCGAGGAGCGGCGGGCCCGCGCGGTCACGCTGCGCCGCACCGATCCCGACCTGGCGAAGGGGGTCGGCGCCCTCGATCAGGCCGCGATCGACGAGGTTCGTGCGCAGGCCTGGCCGGACGTCCGGACTGCCGATGAGCTGCACGATCACCTGCTGACCGTGGGACTGCTGCCCGAACCGGAGGCGAAGTCCTGGACGGCGTTCGCCGGCGAGCTGGTCGAAGGCGGCCGGGCCACATTGGCGGTCTGGATGGATGCGCGCGGCGACGAGCGGCGGGCGTACGTTGCAGCAGAGCGCTATCAGCAGGCCCGGGCGCTCCTGCCCGACGCCCGGTTCGAACCTGAGATCACGCATCCGCTGGTGTGGTCCGGCAACACCGAGCTATCGCGGGATGATGCCGTGCGGATGCTGATCCATGGCTGGATGCAGATCATTGGACCCACGAGCGCTCCGGCGATCGCGGGTCGACTTGGTCTCCCTGAGTCCGACGTCGGCATCGCGCTCGTCGCGCTCGAGGGTGCGGGCACGGTGCTGCGCGGGCGGTTCACTCCCGGCGCCGAAGTCGAGGAGTGGTGCGAGCGGCGTCTCCTGGCGCGCATCCACCGGCTCACCCTGGGACGGCTGCGGCGCGAGATCGAGGCCGTCGCCCCGGCCGACTTCATGCGCTTCCTCTTTCGCTGGCAGCACGTCCAGCCGGGCAGCCAGCTGCACGGCCGGGACGGCGTGGCGGAGATCATCGGGCAGCTGCAGGGCCTGGAGCTGCCGGGCCCGGCGTGGGAGGAGTCGGTCCTGCCGTCACGGGTGCGCCTCTACGACCCGGCCGACCTGGAATACCTGACGCTCTCAGGGGCCGTCACGTGGGGACGGCTCACGTCGAACGGTTTCGATGAAGAGGATCAGGAACGAACGGCGAAGCGGCGGCAGCTCCCCGGACGCAACTCGCCGCTGGCCTTTGCCTTGCGCGAGGACTTGCCCGCATTCCTCGACGGCACCCGGGAGCTCGATGGCGCCCTCCGCGGGTTGTCCCCGGCCGCGGGTGAGGTGGCGCATTTCCTCGGCCAGCGCGGGGCGTCGTTTCTTACCGACATCGTGAAGGCCACGCGCCGCATGCCTTCCGAGGTCGAAGAGGCGCTGTGGGAGCTCGTCTCGCACGGCGTGGTCTCCGGCGATGGGGTGGCCGGGCTTCGCCAACTCCTCCACGGGGGCGCGCGTCAGCGCCGCCGGCAGCAGCGGATGCGAAGGCTCACCGGCGTCCGGGCTCACGGCCGGTCGCTGCCGGTTGGCCGATGGTCACTGTGGCGGCCCGCCGGAGAGATGAGCGGGGCTGAGCGGGAGGAGGCGATCGCCCGCCAGTTGCTGCGGCGGTACGGCGTGGTGTTCCGCGATCTCCTGGCCCGCGAGCGCATCGCGCCGCCGTGGCGC
>MENB01000135.1:9536-10008 GCA_001768125.1 Armatimonadetes bacterium RBG_19FT_COMBO_69_19 | reverse complement strand
GGCGGCGTCGACCCGGAAGATGTCACCGTGGATCTGCCCGCCCTGCTGCAGCAGCAGTCCGCCGCCTAGCGCGCACACGAAAACAACAAGAGACGGTCGCGAGCCCGTCTCTTGTTATCAACGCAGAACAGCTGCGTCGGTTTACTTCTTCTTCTTCTTGGCCGCCTTCTTCTTAGCCATTGACCACCCTCCCTCTTGCGCTTCCCGCGCGGAAATGGACGGCTTCTTCACCGTCGCGGACATTAGTTCGCCACCATATATAGTTCTCCTGCTCGGATGCTCCACAATTTATGGGGGCTCCCGCTGCAGGAAGCGCTGCGTCCTCCCGCAGGATGGGCGGGAGAACAACCGAAGGGAACAGAAGCGCCATGCGCAGCCTCGTCGCCTCGATCATCCTCCTCACTCTCGCGCTGCCGGTGCTCGCGCAGACGCCCGGCCCGACCGACACCGGTAGCCATTGGGCGGAAGAGCG
>MENB01000135.1:8359-9493 GCA_001768125.1 Armatimonadetes bacterium RBG_19FT_COMBO_69_19 | reverse complement strand
AGCCGATCGGCCGCGCCGAGGCCCTGCGCTGGATCGTGACCGCCGCCGGGATCCCGGTGCGCACCCCGGCGCTGGCCTCGTTCGTCGACGTGCCGCCCTATCACCCCGCCGCGCCGTTCGTCGAGACGGCGCTGGCGCAGGGCATCATCCCGCGCGCCCCGGCCTTCCTGCCGGAGAACCCCGTGACCCGCATCGACGCCGTGCTCATCGCCGTGCGCGCCATCGGGTACGCCTTCGAGGCCACGGTCCTGGCCATGCAGCCGCAACCCTGGGAGGATCTCGGTCCGCTGCCGGAGACGCAGCGAGGCGCGATCGCGGTGGCCGCGTCGCTCCAGCCGCCGCTCCTGCAGGAGCCACCGGCCCCTGCGTTTCGCCCGGCGGAGCCGATGACGCGCGGGGAAGCGGCCGGCCTGGCCGCCGGAGTGCTGCTGGCCGTGGAGAACGGCGTGCGGCTGCGCAGCGTGCTCCCGGTGGCGAGCGGCGTGGAGCTGATCATCGAGAAGCGCGGCGTGCTGCGCGCGCAGGCGGTCTGGCGCGTCCAGGTCGGCGCATTCACCACCGAAGCCAACGCGCAGCGCCTCTCGGGCCGGATGCGCGACCGCGGCCTGCCCGTCGTGGTCGATTTCCAGGATGGGTTTTACAAAGTGCGCGTGGGCAGCTTCACGAGCGGCGTGGACGCGCAGCTGCTGAAGGAGCAGCTCGGGCGCGAGGGATACGCCACCTGGGTGCTGCAGACCCTGCCCTCGTTCGAAGGACTGGCGGGCCCGTCGCGTGAGGCCGCGGTGATCGTGGATCCGGCCTCAGGCGTGCGGCTCATCCCGGCGGTCGGCGACGGCGGGCGGATGCGCCGCCAGCGGGTCAGTGACATCGCGAGACGCACCGGCGCGCTCGCCGCAACCAACGGGGGCTTCTTCGCGGCCTCCGGCGATCCGCTCGGCTGTCTGATGATCGCCGGCGACCTGATCAGCGAACCCGATGCGCAGCGCTCGTGCGCGGGGATCACCGCCGACGGCACCGTGCTCTTCGACCGCCTGCACGCCGACGTCACCGCCGTCGCCGGAGAGACCTCGGGCCGCATCGACGGCGTCAACCGCGAGCGCCGGGCCGATGAGCTCATCCTGTACCGGCCCATCT
>MENB01000135.1:8052-8348 GCA_001768125.1 Armatimonadetes bacterium RBG_19FT_COMBO_69_19 | reverse complement strand
GGGGCCGAGGCCATCATCCAGAACGGCGCCGTCGTGTCCGTCGCCGACCTGCGGGGCAACGCCGCCATCCCGCGGGACGGGTTCGTGCTCTCGGGGCACGGTCGGGGCCGGCAATGGATCCTGCGCGCGCTGGCGCCCGGCACACCGGTCTGGGTCCAGACCGTCTTCGTACCTCGATCGGGCAATCCCCGGTGGCAGCAGGTCGTGCATGCGGTGGGCGGCGGACCGAGGCTGCTCAGCGGCGGGGTGTGGCTGCCCCCCGAGAACTTCACGCCGGAGTTCACCGATCGGCGCCA
>MENB01000135.1:6648-8003 GCA_001768125.1 Armatimonadetes bacterium RBG_19FT_COMBO_69_19 | reverse complement strand
CAGCCCGCGCACAGTCTCGGCATGACGCTGCCGGAGCTGGCGATGGCGCTGCGGCGGCTGGGCGCGGTCGAGGCAATGAACCTCGACGGTGGCGGCTCCTCGGCGCTCGTCGTCAACGGTCGGGTGGTGAGCCAGCCATCGGACGAGACCGGAGAGCGACCGGTCTCCGACGCGCTGCTGGTGTTGCCCGCGCAGGTGCAGCCCGCTCAGGGACCCTGAAGGCCGGCGAGGTCCTCGGGGAGGTCGACGTCGAGCGCCGCCTGGGGTGGGATCTCCACCGCGGCCACGTCGCCCGGATGCGTCTCCATGACCTGCCGTGCGCCCTGATCGCCCTCCAGCAGCAGTAGCTCCAGGAACAGGGCCCGATCGAACAGCGTGGGCGCGCCGAGCACCGGCCCGTAGCGGGAAGCGACGATGCGTTTCCCCGACGTCTCGTACGTGGTCACCAGAGCGCGGAGGATCGCCGCGTCGATGCGCGGCTGATCCGCCAGCATGATGATCGCCGCATCCACCGATGCGGCGAGGGCCCGGATCCCGGCGCGGATCGAGCTGCTCATGCCTTCCCGGTGATCGGGGTTGACGACGGCACGGGCGGGCGCGCCCCGCAGCAGTGGGAGGTACCGCTCGCGATCAGCCCCGAGTACTACAAGGACTGCGGCGCACCCTGCCCCGCTGGCTGCGGCCACGGCCCGCTGGAGCATGGGTACGCCGCGATATGGGATGAGGAGCTTGGGCCGGCCCAGGCGGCGGCTGCCGCCGGCGGCGAGGATGACCGCCGCCACCCGCCGTCGCGGAACACGGGTGCGGCGATGCTTCCGGCTACGACCGGCCACCGACCGCTTTCGTCTCGTGGATGGGACCCTGGCGTTCTCTGAGGAAACCACCGCGCCGCCCCGCCTCGACCGCCTGGATCTCGCCGAGCAGCGCCAGCGCAATCGGCTCGGCTCCGTCGCCGCCGATGTCGAGGCCGATCGGCCCGAAGATCCGCACGCGGTCTTCGGCGGTCACGGCCATGCCGTCGCGCGCCAGCTCGTCGAGGATCTTCTCCGTGCGCTGCCGCGGCCCGAGCATCCCGATGTACCGGACCGGCGTGGCGAGGAACCCGCGCAGCAGGTCGCGGTCGTGCAGGTAGTTGTGGGTCATCACCACGACGTAGGTGCGGTCATCGAGGGGGGCCTTCGCCGCGGCTTCGGCCGGCTCGGCCTGAACGAACTGCCCCGCCCCGGGGAACCGCTCGGGCGTGAGGAACCGCTCGCGCTGGTCGACGACGACGACGCGCCACCCGATCCCGGCGGCGAACGTGACGACGGGGATCGCATCGTGGCCTGCGCCGCAGACGACCAGCCGCACCGGCG
>MENB01000135.1:0-6634 GCA_001768125.1 Armatimonadetes bacterium RBG_19FT_COMBO_69_19 | reverse complement strand
TCCGCCGAGGGCATGGTGACCACGCGCGACGATCCCTCGGTCACCGCGGCCAGCGCGGCGCGCACGGCCCGCGCCTCGAGGGTGGGATCGCCGAGCGACTCCTCGACCGCTCCTCCCGGGCGCACCGCCGTCCATCGACCGGCCGCCGGTCCTTCCAACACCTTCACGATCGCCACCGTCTGCTCGCCCGCGATGGCCTCCCGCAGGACGCGAAGCTGTGCTGAGGCGGGATCGAGCGGCTCGACCAAGACCTCGACGGCGCCGTTGCAGCCCAACCCCAGCCCCCACACCGCGTCGTCATCCGCGGTGAGGTCGTAGGTAGCGAGGCGCGGCGTGTGCGAGGCCATCACCTCGTCGGCGACGACCATCACGTCACTCTCCAGGCAACCGCCGCTGATGTTCCCGACCATCTGCTGCGACGCCGTGAGCAGCAGGCGTGCGCCGGCCCGCCGGTACGTCGACCCCCGCACGGACACGATGGTGGCCAGCGCCATCGGCTCGCCGCGCGGGGCGAAGGCATCGACCGCGTTCAGGATGTCGATGAGCTCTTTCATCTGCGGGCTTACCTCCGCCGTACCGCCAGGTGTTTCTCGAGCTGGCGCAGGCTCTCCAGGTTGTGCGCCGAGGCGAAGACGTCCACGTAGGGCAGCGCGGCGCGCATCCCCTGGCAGATGGGCTCGTAGCCGGGGCTCCCGAGCAGCGGGTTCAGCCAGATCACGCGCCCGATGCGGCGGCGCAGGTCGGCCATGGCCGCTTCCAGGATCTCGATGTCGCCGGTGTCCCACCCGTCGCTGATGACGATGACCACCGTCCGCGGGGTGAGCAGCGCGACCCCGTAGCGATCGAGGAACGTGCGCAGGCTCGCGCCGATCTTCGTCCCGCCGGACCAGTCCGGCACGCGCCGGGCCACCTCGTCCAGCGCCTGGCGCAGGTCGTCTTCCGACATCGCCTCGGTGATGCGGGTGAGCGAGGTGCTGAAGACCAGCGTCTCCACCTGCCCGAGCGCATGCTGGAGGGCGTAGATGAACTGGATGAGGAACCGGCTGTAGAGGTCCATCGACCCGCTCACGTCGGCCAGCAGCACCACGCGCGTCTTCTGGATCTTGCGCCGCCGGTAGGCGAGGTCGATGATCTCCCCGCCCCGTCGCAGGCTGTGGCGGATCGTCCGGCGCAGGTCCACGCGCGCGCTGCGCTGGGCGCTGCGCGTGCGGCGGGAGAGGCGGGTCGCGACGCGCCGGGCGATGGCGATCACCAGACGCGTGACCTCGTTGAGTTCCTCCGCGGTGAAGGCGCTGAAGTCTTTCTGCGTGAGCGCCTCGACGGGGCTGTAGGCCGGCATCGACTCCTCGCCCTGCGTCTGCAGGGCCTCATCCAGCCACTCCATCAGCGCGGGAGGCGGCTGGGATCCGTCGCCCGCGCCGTCGAGCGGCTTCGGCGCCTGCGGCCCGTGGTCACCCTCGGGCTGCGGCGGATTCCAGAACTCCTCGAAGACCCGGTCGAAGGCCGGCAGGTCGTCCTTGCGCGAGGTCAGCACCGTCCGCAGCGCAAGGTAGCATTCACGGCGGTCCCCGACGTCCACCGCGGAGAGTCCGCGCAACGCGTCGGCCGCTTCCCGCGGGCCGACGGGCAGCCCGTGCAGGCGGAGGCGGCGGCAGAACGCGACCACGTGGCTGGTCAGGTCGCCGTAACGGCGCGTCGGGGCGCTCATGGCCGTGGGCTCGCCCGGTCCGCCACCCGGTCGATCGCGTCCTGTGTCCAGGGGCGCGGCTCCCGGTCGAGCGAGCGCACGCTGCCCAGCAGGTGGTCGAGCCATTGCGTCCGGACTCGCTCCGCGTCATCGCGCTGCTTGAACAGCACGCCCAGCGTCTGCGCGATGGCGTCTTCGTCGAGATGATCGCGGTGCAGGGCGATGAGCGCGGCGCTCCAGTCGAGCGTCTCGGCGATCCCGGGCGTCTTGTCCAGCTTCGTCTTGCGGACGAACTGCATGAAGGCGGCGATCTGCTCGGCGAGGTGCTCGTTGATGGCCGGCACCTTGCGTCGCACGATGGCCAGCTCCTTGTCGAAGGCCGGGTAATCGATCCACAGGTACAGGCAGCGCCGCCGCAGGGCGTCGCCCAGTTCCCGCGTGCGGTTGCTGGTCAGCACGACGTAGGGGACGTGCTTCGCTTTGATCGTGCCGATCTCGGGAATCGTCACCTGCCAGTCGGAGAGCACCTCCAGGAGGAAGGCCTCCCATTCCTCGTCGGCGCGATCTGCTTCGTCCACCAGCAGCACGGGGGCTTTGTCATGTGTGATCGCGGCGAGCAGCGGGCGCTTCAGCAGAAAGGGCTCGCTGAAGATCTCGCGCTCGCGGACCTCAAGCGGCAGGTCGCTCTTCTCCTGCAGCCGGATATGCAGCAGCTGGCGCTGGTAGTTCCACTCGTACAGCGACGTCGTGGCATCCAGGCCTTCATAGCACTGCAGGCGGATGAGGTCCGTGTCCAGCGCGCGGGCCATGACCTTGGCCACTTCGGTCTTCCCGACCCCGGCGGCGCCTTCGATCAGGAGCGGCTTGCGCAGCTGGATGGCGAGGTAGACGGAGGTCGCCAGGGACTGGTCGGCCACGTAGCCCTGGGCCTCGAGCATCGTCTGGATGCGCGTGATCTCGGGATGCATGCTTCCATGATACGGGATAGGCGAACCCCCGAACAAGTGAGCGATGTCGCGCGAGGTCAGCGCATGTTGACCTCGCGCTCCAAACGCTTGAAAAACTCACCCGCCAGTTGCCGCGCCACGCCGCCGATCAGCCGGTGGCCCACGCTCGCGATGAGGCCGGTGATCTGCGCGTCGCCGGTGTAGCTGACGATCGTCTTGCCGTCCTGCTCGTCGAGGCGCAGCTCGCCGATCGCGCGGATCGTGCCCGGCCTGCCGCCCCCTTCGATGCGCAGCGTCATCCGCTCGGGCGGAGTCTTGTCGGTGATGCTGATCTTCCCGTCATAGGCGCCTTTGACGGGGCCGACGGCGAGCTCGATCGTCGCCTTGTAGGTGTCGGCCCCCTGGGGGTCGAGCGCCTTCACCCCGGGCGTGGCCCGCGCGAGCACGCCGGGGTCGTTCAGCAGCGCCCAGACCTTCTCGCGGCTCGCCGCAAACGTGTACGTCCCTTCGACCTTCATCGCCGCCTCCTCACGCGTTGCGCAGCTCCTCACGGATCTTCACGAAGTACTCCAGCGATTCCGGGTTCACCAGCGCGTCCCGGTTCACCACCGGCCGGTCGTTGATGATATTCATCACGGCGCTCTCCACCTTCTTCATGTTCAGCGTGTAGGGGATGTCCGGCGCATCCAGGATCACTGCTGGAACGTGGCGCGGAGAAGCTCGCATCCGCAGTGTGCTGCGGATGCGCTCCTTAAGGTCGTCGGACAACACGCGCCCCGCATCCAGCTTGACGAAGAGGATGATGCGCTGATCCCCGTGCCAGTCCTGGCCGACTGCCAAGCTGTCGGCCACGCCTTCCAGCGTCTCGACCACGCGGTAGATCTCCGCCGTCCCGATGCGCACGCCGGACGGTTTCAGCACCGTGTCCGACCGCCCGTGGAAGGTGATCCCGCCCGTGTCGCTGTGGACCGTGATGTAATCCCCGTGCCGCCACACCGCGTGGCCGGGGTAATGGGCGAAATACGCCTCGCGGTATTTGCGGCCGTCGGGATCGTTCCAGAAGTACAGGGGCATCGAGGGGGACGGCGCCTCGCACACGAGTTCACCCGGCCGGTCCAGCACGGCGCGGCCGTCGTCGTCATACGCCCTGACCTTCATGGCCAGCGCGGGCCCCTGCAGTTCGCCGGCGTAGACCGGGCTGATGGGATTGCCCGCCGCGAAGCACCCGTTGATGTCGGTCCCGCCCGAGACGGAATTGAAATGCAGGTCCGCCTTGATCTCCCGATACACGTACTCGAAGCCCTCGATGGACAGGGGCGACCCCGTCTGCGAGATCTCCTTCAGCGATGACAGATCATGATCCGCGCCGGGGCGGAGGCCCTGGCTGCGCAGGGCGGTGATGTAGCTGGCGCTGCAGCCGAAGACGGTGACGCGGTCATCCTCGACCCGCTTCCACATCGCGCCGGGGTCGGGATAGGCCGGGCTGCCGTCGTAGAGCAGGACCGTCGCTCCCACGGCGAGCGAGCTCACCAGCCAGTTCCACATCATCCAGCTGCAGGTCGTGAGATACGTGATCACATCGTCCCGCGTCAGGTCGGTGTGCAGCAGGAGTTCCTTGAGGTGGTTGATGAGGACGCCGCCCGCGCCCTGGACCAGGCACTTGGGTTTCCCCGTGGTGCCGGAGGAGAACATGATGTACACGGGGTGGTCGAAGGGCAACTGCTCAAAGACCAGCGCGGGCGGAGGACCTCCGCCCGCGAACACGTCGTAGCGCACCGCACCCGCAATCGGGCCGAGATCGGGGTGATCCGTCGCATTGGGCACGACGACCACCCGCTTGAGACCCGGGATCCCGCGCGCCACTTCGGCGGCCTTGCCCCGCGTGTCGTAGCGCTCACCCTTGTAGACGTACCCGTCGACGGTGAACAAGACTTTAGGCTCCACCTGGCCGAGCCGGTCCAGGGCGGCGGCCGCGCCGATGTCGGTGGCGCAGGACGCCCACACCGCGCCGAGGCTCGTCGCGGCCAGCATGGCCACGGCGGTCTCGATGAGGTTCGGCATGTAGGCGGCGACGCGATCTCCCGGCCGGATGCCCAGGGCCCGCAGCGCCGCGGACACCCGGGCCACCGCTCCACGCAGCTCGGCGTAGGTCATCGACGACGACCGATCTCCCTCACCTCTGAAGATGAAGGCCATCCGGGTATCGTCGTACCGGAGCAGGTTCTCGGCAAAGTTCAGCCGCGCCCCGGGGAACCAGGTCGCGCCCGGGAAGCGCGTCAGGTCGTCGACGACCCTGGTGTAGCGCTGGGACGCCCGGATCCCGGCGAACTCCCACATCGCCGCCCAGAACTCCGGGAGATGCTCCACCGACCACTTCCAGAGGTCGGGATAACCCCCGACTCCAGGACGATACGTCTCGTTGACCTGGGCGACGAATCGTGTGAGGTTCGCCCGGCGGCGGCGGTGCTCGTCGGGCTGCCACAGCGGCCGTTTCATCCCGGTACCTCTTTCCTTCACTATAGCCCCGCGGCCTCCCGAGGGCTTAGGCCCTGGCCCCACGAAACTAACAGGGACCAGGTTCGTCAGGGCGAGGAGTGATCCAGATGGTGGTGCAGCAGGCCGAGCGGAAACTGTTCATCGGCGGCCGGTGGACCGGGGGCGGAGAGCCGATCCCCGTCCGGAACAAGTACAGCGGAGAGGTCATCGGCACGATCCCCACGGCCAGCCGGGATGACGTGGACGCGGCCGTCACCGCGGCGGCCGGCGCCGCGCAGACGATGGCCGATCTGCCCGCGCACCGGCGGGCGGCCATCCTCCAGGCCGCGGCGAACCTCATCCAGAGCCGCCGGGAGGAATTCGCGCGGACCATCGCTGCCGAGGCGGGCAAAGCGCTCAAGTTCGCCCGCGTCGAGGTGGACCGCGGGATCAGCACCTTCACCTTCGCCGCCGAGGAAGCGAAGCGTCTGCACGGGGAGACCGTGCCCCTCGATGCGTCCCCCGCCGGTGAAGGGTACTTCGGCTTCTTCATCCGCCGGCCGGTCGGGGTCGTCGCGGCGATCGCGCCGTTCAACTTTCCGCTGAACCTGGTGGCGCACAAGGTGGCCCCGGCGCTGGCCGCCGGAAACACCGTCGTGTTGAAGCCGGCCTCGTGGACGCCGCTCACGTCCGTGCTGCTCGTCGAGACGCTGGTGGAGGCGGGCCTCCCCGCGGGCGCCATCAACCTCATCGCCGGACCGGGCGGCAGCGTCGGGGACTGGCTCGTCACCGACGACCGCGTCGCCAAGGTCACCTTCACCGGCAGCGCGGAGGTCGGCCGGCAGATCACCTCGCGGGCGGGCATCAAGAAGATCACCCTCGAGCTGGGCAACACCTCCCCGGTGATCGTCGCGCCCGACGCGGATCTGGAATTCGTCGCGAAGCGCTGCGCGGTCGGCGCCTACTACAACTCGGGGCAGGTCTGCCTCTCCGTCCAGCGCATCTTCAGCGACCGCACCATCCACGAGCCGTTCCTGGAGCGCTTCACCCAGGCGGCCCGGGGGATGGTTGTGGGCGATCCGCTGGACGAGCGCGTGGACGTGGGTCCGATGATCGACGAGCGCGAGGCCGTGCGCATCGAAGGATGGGTGAACGAGGCGAAGAGCGCCGGCGCGACGGTCACCGCCGGCGGCCGCCGGGAGGGCCCCGTGTACTGGCCCACGGTGCTGACGAACGTGAAGCCGGAGATGAAGGTCGTCGCGCAGGAGACGTTCGCGCCGGTAGCCTCGGTCATCGCGTACGACGACTTCGAGCAGGCCCTCCGCCAGGCGGATGCCACGGTCTACGGGCTGCAGGCCTCGGTCTTCACGAAGAACCTCGACCGCCTGTTCCAGGCGATGCGCTGGCTGAACTTCGGCGGGATCATCGTGAACGACACCTCCACCTTCCGGGTCGACCACATGCCCTACGGGGGCAACCGCCAGAGCGGCATCGGGCGCGAGGGCGTGCGCTACGCGATGGAGGA
>MENB01000134.1:8409-8765 GCA_001768125.1 Armatimonadetes bacterium RBG_19FT_COMBO_69_19 | reverse complement strand
AGCCAGGCCAGCCGCGTCCCGTCGGGGCTGAGGCGCGGGGACGAATAGAAGTCGGCGCCTTCGACGAGGACGCGGCTGGGGCCATCGCCCGTCGGGATGGCGACCAGCGTGTTGTGCGCGTTCTGCTCGCCGGGAGCGTGATCCTCGCGTACGGTGATGATCCGCCGCCGCCGACGGTCGACGAGGCCGTCCGCGTAGAGGTAGGGACCCGGCGGTGAGAACGGTTCGGGCGAGGTCCCCGGATCGACCCGGTAGAGCCGCTGGTCGGCGAAGTTGGAGAAGTACACGGTGCGGTCCGCGATCAGGAAATCCCCACCGCCGTATTCATGGACGCGGGTGCGGGCGTTGAAGGACTT
>MENB01000134.1:0-8388 GCA_001768125.1 Armatimonadetes bacterium RBG_19FT_COMBO_69_19 | reverse complement strand
GCCGTCCACGCTCCGCCGCATGATGACCTTCCGGCCGCCTTCCGCCGGACGGAGTTCCGTCCAGTACAGGTCGGTCCCCTCGACCATGACCTCGTACAGGACGATAGAGTCGCCGGTGACGACGTCGCCGGTGATGGGCGAGGTCCAGGCGCCGTACGGAGCGATGCGGGGCACATCGTTGGATTTGCCCGGGACGGAGCCGGTTCCTTCGCGCCCTTATGAGACAGAGGGGCAGTTCACGATCCGGCCAATGGTAACCGCAGGTGACGAGACCGCGGGGTGATGACCAATGGAGCTCACAGTGGTGGCTGTCGCGAAACCCGATGACGTCAATGTGGTGCTGGGGCAGAGCCATTTCATCAAGACTGTTGAGGACGTCCACGAGGCCCTGGTGACCGCCGTCCCGGGGATCAAGTTCGGTTTCGCCTTCTGCGAGTCATCGGGCAAGCGGCTGATCCGCTGGACGGGGACCGATCCGGCGATGATCGAGCCGGCGAAGCGCACAGCCCTCGCCATCGGCGCGGGGCACACGTTCGCCCTGTTCCTTGCCCCGGGCTTCTACCCGATCAACGTCCTCCCCGCGCTGCGGGCCGTGGTGGAGATCGTCGGCTTCTACTGCGCCACCGCGAATGCGGTGCAAGTTGTTGTGGCGGAAACGGAACTGGGTAGGGGCATCCTGGGAGTCATCGACGGCGGCACGCCGCTCGGCGTCGAAGGCGGTGAGGATATCGCCTGGCGCAAAGAATTCCTACGCAAGATCGGGTACAAGGCGTAGGCGTCTATGCCACGGTCACTTGCTCCGAGAAGTCCAGATCCAACCGGTAAGCGCAAGGTTGATGACCACCGGAACTAACGCGGTGCGCGCCGCGTATGCACCGGTCGCCCAGAAGTAGGCCAAGTCGGCGGCGGAGAGCAGGAGGCCGGCGACGAACACCCAGGCCAGGCCGCCGTATTTTGCGATATCGGTCGACGCGACGTAGGCAAGCAGGGCCAGGACGATGAGGCTAGATCCCCAGCCTGATGTGACGGCAGCATCCATGATCGGATGAGCGAAGACCGCGGAAGCCCAAGCCGGAAACAGAAGGAGGATCCCGACGACGAGGACGTAGACCGCATACACCCGCAAAGCTGTGCGCATGGTCACCCTCCTTGATAGTTGGAATGCCCACTGCCTTCGTTCAGCACGGCAGGAGTCCTACCACTGAAGCGGGCCGGCCACCTTCTCCGTGGTTTCCCAGGCACGCTCGGTGCCGGGTACCCTATGATGAAGCACGTGGCGACGCTGCTCACCCTCGAGCCCCGGCATCAGTCGGGTCTGCTAGCTCTGTGGTCAAGGCGCTGGGGCCGGGAGTTCCCCCTGGATCTGGCGCTCTGGCAGCAGAACACTGACGGCGATCCGGGGCACTTCCGTGCCGAGCGATGCTGGGTCATCGAAGAGCGCGAAACGCTCGTGGGGTGCGTGGCCCTCAAGGTTCCTACCGAGCCGCCGGTCTGGCCCGGGCAGGATCCGAAGCAGGCCTGGATCAGCTTCTTGATCATCGAGCCCGGGCGCGAGCTCGAACTGGCCCCGCTGCTGATGGATCGGGCGCTGGGATGGCTGAGCGGTGCGGGATTCGGCCGTGTGAGCTATGGCGGCGATCCAGCACACTTCTTCCCGGGAGCGCCGGAAGATGACGTTGCGCTAGGCCGCGCATTGGAGACCGCGGGGTTTCGTCCGGGGAAGGCAGTCTACGACGTTCTCGGCGATCTGCGTCATTACCGCCTTCCGGATGGCATGGATCGTCTTCTGCAGGACGCACAGGCAACCTTCGGCGCCTGCGATGCCAGTGACGCGCAGGCGCTACAACGGTTCATCGACGATCATTTCCCCGGCCGTTGGGCATACGAGACGCGGCAGCGCCTCGAGATCGAGCCGACGCCGGCCGATATACTCATCCTCAGGCGGGGCGCGGAGGTCATCGGCTTTTGCCATGCGTATCATCGCGGGTCGCGGCGCATCGGCCCGTCGATCTCCTGGCGGCAGGCGATCGGCGATCACTACGGCGGGCTCGGCCCGCTCGGCGTGGCGCCCGCCTTCCGCGGACGCGGCCTCGGGTTCGCACTGCTGGCCCTGGCGGTCGAGCATCTGCGCGGGCTCGGCGCGGAGTACGTCGTGATCGATTGGACGACGCTCGTTGACTTCTACCGCCGGCTGGGATTCCATGTCTGGCGCACCTACCGCTCCTGGCGCCTGGACCTCTGAACGCTTGCTTGGGGCGCTAGATGCTTTGGAGGTCGGCCGCGTCGCGTAGCGCGTCGCCGACGAAGTTGAACGCCATCACCGAGATCACGATCAGGGCGCCCGGGGCGAGCAGCCAGGGGTAGAGATTCAACGCCCGGAAGTTCTGCGCGTCGCGAAGCAGCAATCCCCACGAGGCCATCGGTTCCTTGACCCCGAGGCCCAGGAACGACAACGCACTCTCGCCGAGGATGTAGCCGGGGAGGGCGAGCGTGGCCGTGACGATCAGGTACGAGCTCAGGTTCGGCATGATGTGGCGCAGGATGATGGGCAGATCACGCAGCCCCGTTGCGCGCGCCGCTGTGACGTACTCCAGCTCGCGCATGGCGATGACCTGGCCGCGGATCACCCGGGCCAGCCCGGCCCACCCGATCAGGCTCAATACGGCGACGATTCCCACGTACACGTAAGAGCTAGGCCACGACGCGGGGATCACCGTGGCCAGCGCGAGCAGGATGGGCAGCCGCGGGATCGAGAGCAAGATTTCGATCAGCCGCTGGATCATCGTGTCGAGGATCCCGGCGTAGAATCCTGAGACTCCGCCGATGACGATGCCGATGGCGAACGAGATCGCCACGCCGACCACGCCCACCGTGAGGGACACCTGCGAGCCCACGAGGGTGCGGGAAAGGAGACATCGGCCGAAGGCATCGGTGCCCATGAGGAAGATCCCGCCCCCATTCACCCCAAACAGGTGCCAGTTGCTCCGGAGACCGAGGAGCGAGTAGCGATCTCCGCGGACGAAGAGCCGGATCGGGAGCGGACGTGACGTATCCTCGGTGAAGCTCAGCACGAACGTGACGGGATCTCGCTTCCGCGTCATCGGGTACACATACGGCCTGACCAGGCGCCCGTCGCGGATGACGCGCACGCGCTGCGGCGGCTGGTAGGTCAGATCGGGATGCTGCTCGACGAGGCTGTACGGGGCCAGGAACGGTGCGAGGGCGGCGATGACGTACAGCACCAGCAGGATGCCGGCGCTGGCCACGCCCGGCGTCGACCGGCGGAACCGCCGCCACGCGGACGACGATCGCCTCGCTCCGCCTGGAGCCGAGGGGGGCGTCGCCCCCGGCGGGTGTGTCACTGGTACCGGATCCGGGGGTCCGCCCATGCGAGCGCCAGGTCGGCCAGCAGGTTGCCCACCATCAGCAGCAGGCTGCTGATCAGCAGCAGCGTCGTAACCACGTACTGGTCCTTGTTCAACAGCGAGTCATAGAGGAACGGACCGATCGTCGGCAGGTTCAAGACGATCGAGACCAGGATGGTGCTGCTGATCAGGCTCGGGAGGCTGAGCCCGGCCAGGCTGATCAGCGGATTGATGGCGTTGCGCACGGCGTGCTTCCACACGACGGTCCGTTCCGGCGCGCCTTTCGCGCGTGCGGTGCGGACGTAGTCGGCGCCCAGCACGTCGAGCAGCTTTGCGCGCATTTGGCGCATCAGCCCGGCCACACCCTCGAGGCTGATCGCCGCCAGTGGAATCCACAGATGGGCCAGCATGTCCCGCAGCCGCCCCCAACTCCAGGGCGCGCCGATGTAGTCGGGGCTGAACAGCCCACCCACGTTGGTCCCGCCGCGGCTGAGGACCAGCGCGATCAAGAGCAGCGCGAGCAGGAAGTCCGGCATCGCCTGCCCCAGGTAGCTGATGAGGTTCACGAGAGTCGCCGCCGGCCCCCGCGGGCGGAGCGCGGTGTAGATGCCCAGGGGGATCGCGATCAGCCAGGTGCCGGCGATCGTCAGCAGCGCCAGGAAGACCGTCCACCCTACGCGCTCCCAGATCAGGCTCCCGACGGGCCGTCCATTAAGGAAGGAATAGCCGAAGTCGCCCCGGGTGACGATGCCCTGAAGCCAGCGCAGGTACTGGACGTGCGCGGGCTGGTCGAGCCCGAACTGCCGCTTGATCGTCTCGACGGTCTCCGGGCTGAACCGCGGGTCGTCCAGGTACTGGGTGAGGAACCCGCCGGGCTGCAGCTGCACGACGGCGAAGACCAGGGCCGAGATAACGAGGAGCGCCGGGACCATGAGCAGGACCCGGCGCACCACGAACCACAGCATGAGTCTACCGTCGCTCCGCCGTCACCTCTGGAAGATCAGCGGCAAAGGGTTGTAGCCGGGGATCACGCCCAGGCTGTACAGGTAGTTCCCGTACCGGTTGTGGATCGCCCCGACCGCCGTCGGCTTGGCGATCATGATCACCGGAAGGTTCTGGGCGAACAGCATCTGCCACCGGTCGTACACTGCCTTGCGCTGCGGCCGCGACACGGTCGTCCCGCCGGTCTCCCAGAGGTCGAAGATCTGGCGCTCCCACGGCTGCATGGCCGAGAAGTTCGCCTCCCCGCCCGGTGTCGCCGGCTGTGTGGCGCGGTGCCAGTAGTACAGCGCCCCGCCCGGCTGCCAGATCGGCTTGCGCAGCTCGGGATCCGGCTGGTCGCCGAACGCCAGCAGCAGGGCCTCGTAGTTTCCGGAGAGGCCTGTGGAGAGCAATGTCCGCGAGAGGATGCCCTGGAGGTTGGCGCGCACACCGATCTGCTTGAGGTCGTTCTGGAGGATCGTGGCGATCGGCGGCCAGACCGATGAGTCGGTGCCGTACGTCAGCGTGAACTCGAGCGGCTGGCCGTTCGGCAGCCGCCGCACGCCGTCCGGCCCCATGCGCAGTCCCATCTCGTCGAGCGCGCGGGCCGCGGCCTGGAGATCGAACGTCCCCAGGAGCTTCTTGGTATCGAAGTACCAGCTCGAGATCGGTGCCACACCGTGGCCCGGCAGCTCAGCCAGACCGTTGTACACGTCGTCGATGATCCGCTGGCGGTTGACTGCCATCTGCATCGCCTGACGCCATCGGAGATCGCTGAAGAGTCTGGCCAGCTCCGGGTTCCTGGCGTCGAAGTTGAACGCGAGGTGCGGCGGGCTGCCGAAGAGCGCGCGGGCGCTGGTCACCTTGAACGGGGCGCCCCCCTGCTGGCGCGCCCGGAGGTCCGGGAACTGCGCCCCGGAGATGTTGAGCTGTCCGACGTTGCCCGCCAGGAACTGCGCCACCTGCTGTTCCGGGTCCCGGATGATCAGAAGCTCGAGCTGGTTCAGATAGGGCAGCCGGGTGCCGTTCGCGTCCTTCTTCCAGTAGTTGGGGTTGCGGGCCAGCGTGACTTTCTGGCCCGGGACGTAGCTCTGCAGCCGGAACGGACCCGTGCCGATCACCTCGCGCGGGTTCACGGTCGTGGGCCAGGCGGTGTTGATGTCGGCCGGCTTCGCGCCGCCCTCGACGGTGAAGGACAGCAGCTTGTGCTTCGGCATGATGTACAGGCGCATGTATTGGAGCATGGCTGGCGCGGCCTTGGGGAGCGTGAGGCGGATGGTGTACGTGTCCACCTTCTCAAACTTCGCGCGCTGCCCGCCGATCGTAAACGCCCCGGCGTCTCCGGCGCGGGCTTCGGGGTTCTGCACGATCTGGTCGTACGTGAAGACCACATCGTCAGCCGTGAACGGCTGGCCGTCCTGCCACTTCACGTCCTGCCGCAGGAAGAAGGTGTAGACGCGACCGTCCCGGCTGATCGTCCACCGCTCGGCGAGGGCGGGCTCGAGCTCGTAGGTGCGGTAGTTGTACTCGACGAGCCCATCGTAAAGATGCTGCGAGAGCGCCTGCAGGTTGCTGTCGATCACGCCGTAATAGAGGAAGCTCTGCGGGCTGTCGCCGAGCACCATCGTCAACCGGCCGCCCACCTTGCCGGGGACGATGCCCAGGCTCTCGTACCCGCGCACGGGCTTATCCGCGGCGAACGCCGGGACCACGAGGCCAGCGACCGCAACGATCAGTATCCACAATCTGGCGAGCTTGCGCATGCTGGAGAACCCCCTCTCGGGACTCCCGCCGAGTCCTGGCTGCATGTGTCCCCGTTCGCCGCGTGGCGGAGGACCCCTCGTTTGTCTCAACGCTGAACTCTCAAGCGGTGAGGCCGTGTTGGCCGCATCATCCAACGTTCCGGGGCCGTGCGCCTCATCGCGCGAGCAGAGTTATCGGCCTCTGCCCCGGTTCGGAAATGAGACGACGCGCAATAAACTGGACGCCAAAAGTCGTCTTTTGCAATAGATGCCGGATATGTGAATCCCGAAATGGACAGAACCGGCACCCGATCGGGGAGGTGGGTCATGAGAAAGACCGTGTTTGTGACAGTTCTTGCGCTCGCTTTCGTGATGGTCGCCGCCATCGCAGTGTGGAGTCAGGTTGGCTTCCAGGCGACGGCAGTACTGCAGTCGAGCACGACCGGCGCGGGACAACCGATCCAGTTCCCGCTCTTCCGGAACGAGATCACCGCGCTGCGGGCCGAACTCGCGCCGGGCGGGCAGACTGGGCGGCACATGCACCCGGTTCCGACCTTCGTGTACGTGCTCGAAGGGGAGTTAACGGTCGAGGCCGACGGACAGGGAACGAAGGTTCACAAAGCTGGGGACGCGTTTCTGGAGGTCGTGAACGCCTGGCACAACGGAATCAACCGCACCAATGCGGCCACGAGATTCCTCGTGGTGTTCTCTGGTGAGCAGGGCAAGGCGAACCTCGTCCGCCCGTAGTCGGTGCGTTGCCGATGCGCGGGTCCGAGGGTACTCCCCCCGGCCCGCGCGCGACATTAGATCTGGTCCGCCCGCAGGAGCGTGCACTCCGCGGATCGGGTTCTCGCTGCCTGCTTGAGAGCCTTAGTCGCCGCTCTCTGTCGGATTCTTTCACGCTCGGGATCGATCCGTCGCTAGATGGTTGCCACGATGTATTCCATATAGGATCGTGCCGTTCTCACTGCGGGCCTCACAGTCGACCTTGTCGGGATTGACCCTCGCCGCTCGGACCCTTCATATGCTCTCCGAGGCTCGGACGAATCCACACAGGGTACTGTCGGTTCCTCGTCATGGGGTTTGGTGGGCCGTGAGGGACTCGAACCCCCGACGCCCGGGTTAAAAGCCCGGCGCTCTGCCCGCTGAGCTAACGGCCCCGCACAGATTCTACCAAATCCCGCGTGCCCGCGCAGGTAAGCGCTCGACCCTCGCGGTGCCATCCCGTCACCTCTGTTGGTAAGGATGGTTTTGCGCGGCAACCCTGAAGACATATGGACCATGTCGTCGCTGCCGAGAGTCTCGGTGGGACTGCTCGGCCTTGGGACCGTGGGCGCCGAGGTCCTGCGCCTCCTGGCCGACGAGGCGCACATTGCCGAGCGAGCGGGCGTCCGGATCGTCCCAGTGAAAGCGGCCGTCGCTCATCCGGACAAGACCCGGGGCGACGTCCCGCGGGTGCCCCTCACCGGCAATCCCCGCGAAGTCGTGGAGTCGCCTGAGATCGACGTCGTGGTCGAGCTCATCGGCGGGATCGAGCCGGCACGCAGCCTGGTCCTGCGGGCGCTCGAGCTGAGGAAGCCGGTTGTCACGGCCAACAAGCAATTACTCGCGGAGCACGGGCCGGAGCTGTTTGAGCGAGCGAACGCGTCGGGCGTGGACCTGCGCTTCGAGGGCAGCGTTGGTGGCGGGATCCCCCTGGTCAGGTCCATCCGGGAGTCGCTGGCCGCCGCCCGCATCCATTCGATTACCGGCATCCTCAACGGGACGACGAACTACATGCTCACCCGGATGGCGCAGGAGGGATGGACCTTCGAAGACGCTCTCGCTGCCGCTCAGCGACATGGGTTCGCCGAAGCCGATCCGACGGACGACATCGACGGCCACGATGCGGCGGCGAAGCTGGCGATCCTGGCGTCTGCCGCCTTCGGATGCCGGGTGACGAGCGCGGACGTCTTCCGCGAGGGGATCGCTGCGATCTCGCCCCGCGACATGGCCTACGCACGCGAGCTGGAGTACGCGATCAAGCTGCTGGCGATCGGGCGGCTGCGCGACGGCGATGTCGAGGTGCGCGTCCATCCCGCTCTCATCCCGCTCAGCCATCCCCTGGCGCTCGTGGCGGATGAGTTCAACGCGCTCGAGGTGGAGGCCGACGGTCTCGGGCCGGTGGTCCTGAGCGGACGTGGCGCAGGTGGGCCGCCGACAGCCGTGGCCGTCGTCGGCGACATCATCGATGTGGCCCGGACGCGGGCTCTGGGCGGCCACGGGTCCGCCGAGCCGATCCGCATGTCTCCGAAGCGCAT
>MENB01000133.1:6652-6878 GCA_001768125.1 Armatimonadetes bacterium RBG_19FT_COMBO_69_19 | reverse complement strand
ACGTACGCTGCCATCTCGTCCGGGGTGCCGAGCGGGACGGCGATGTAGAGCGGATACCGGGCCTGGCGGCGGCCGCCGAGCAGCGTGACCAGCGGCTGTCCGATGATCTTCCCGAGGAGATCCCAGCAGGCCACGTCGAGAGGGCTCTTCGCGTACTCATGGCCGCGCAGCACGCCGTCCATCCCTTGCTGCAGTTGGGCGAGGTTGATCGGATCGGCACCCAGCA
>MENB01000133.1:5229-6535 GCA_001768125.1 Armatimonadetes bacterium RBG_19FT_COMBO_69_19 | reverse complement strand
ACGCAGACCACAGTCGAGGGCAGCTCGCTCACACGCCGCCCTCCGGACATCACATAGTCACCGTGGATGTAATGGAGGCTGTAGCCGAAGACCTCAATGCGCCGGATCCGCATCGTTGCGTCGCTGGTTTTTCGGGAACCGGCGCAGTTTCCCTGGTGGGGCGCTTACGCCTTGGGGGCGGCAACCGGGGTGCTCACAGATTCCTGCTTCACACGGCGGTCGGTCGCCAGGCGGCGGGACTCCATGCGCTGGATCGCTTGCTCGAAGGCGTTCGCGATCTCATGCAGCTCTTCGAGCTCCCGCATGCTCTCCTCGTTCGCCTGGCCCATCTCGCTGCGCATCTCATCGACGTGCTGGCTGAGTTCCTGCGCGCGGGCCTGGAGTCGCGCGCGCTCCCCCTGGAGGTGTGTCACGTCGGCCTGCAATCGCGAGTGGGCCTGTTCCGCCTTCTGGCGCTCCTCGTCGAGCCGCGCTTCGAGCGCGGACACGGCGTGATCCTTGCGCTCGAGTTCGGCGGCAACCTCCGCCCTCGCGTTCTTCGTGGCCTGGGCGGCGCGGCGCTGCGCCTTGACCAGCTCCTCCGCCACGGCGACCCGTGCCCGGCGCATTGAGATCAGGTAGCCGACCAGCGCCCCGATGATCGCGGCGGCGGCGATCAAGACATAGTCCATCGTTGACGTCCCCCCCGATGGCAATCCTGCCCGCCCTGGTGGCCAGCAAGTCTCATGCCGCCCGGGAACCGGGTAAACGCGGGCGGGGGCGGGACCGTCTCACAGGTGATCGCATCCAAGGAGGTGGACAGGTGGTTCGGAAAAGCGTGATCCTCACCGTGGTCGCCGCGCTCCTGCTCGTCTCGACGGCGGGGGCGCAGCAGCAGGCACCGCCGCCGCAGGCCCCGGCACCACAGCGGCCGGGCGTGGAACAGCGGTGCGCCGCCGTCCTTCCCCGGCAGGCAGCGGAGCAGATCCTCGCCAACTACCGGGAGCGTCTACGCACGGCGCGGGAAAACGCCGTCCGCGAAGAGCGTGCGCTCCGCGCCCTTCTGGTCGCCGACAACTCGACCAAGGCCGCGCTCGACGCGCAGACCCTGAAGACCAACGACGCGCGGAACGCCCTGTCGCGCGTCCGCCTCGACATGCTGTGGGATCTCCGGTCCGTCGTCCCGGCGCAGGACCGGGCGATCGCCTTCCGCTGCGCAGAGCGCCTTCTCATGCGCGGACGCTAGCGACGGCGGCACGGCAGACGGCAGTCCTCGGGCCGGGAATCCCTCCCGGCCCGAGCCGTTTCATTAGATAAGCCCTTGACT
>MENB01000133.1:1706-5223 GCA_001768125.1 Armatimonadetes bacterium RBG_19FT_COMBO_69_19 | reverse complement strand
GAAGCCCGCGTGCTCACGGAAGGCATACGGCCGCTTCGGCTGGGCCATCGATCCGGAGGGCAACAAGATCGAGCTCTGGGAGCCGAAGGGAGAAGAAGGTCAGGTCTCCTGATCCGTGCCTCCGATCACCGTCGTCCCGAGGCCGGTCGCCTTGACCAAGGTCTCAAGGTGGTCGGACACAGTTCGCAGGTGGTCGCCCATCTGTGAACGCGGATAGCGGGCCGGTGCGAAGATGACCATCACGCACCGCCGCGTTGCCTCGGTGATGGCGGTCCGGCGCGAGTCATTCGTCGGGCTCCCGAACGGTCCCTCATCATCGAACAACGCCAGCCGGCCTTCCACTGAGTAGAGACCCTTGCCGAGGGATTCGTATGACTCCCCGGGCTGCCCCAGCCGCGCCTCGACGTCACCGGAGATCCGGTCCAGGTCGTACAGCCCGATCGGGAGGAGGAATTCGAGCGAGCACAGGTTGCACGTATCCACCAGGGAGTTGACCCGGTAGAGCGACTCGCCGCGCAGCACCCGGCGCAGCAGCGCCTCCGAGGACGGTCGCAGTTTGGTGGGATCCTCACCCGTGCGGCGGTACAGCTCGCGGGCCGGCTGCAGCTCCGCGATCTCCCCCGGGGTCTTCCCCCCGTATCGCCGGCGATAGGCGTCGGCGACCCGATCCAGCGCCGCCCACACGTCCGGCGCCTCCCGCTGCACCACGACGCGGCCGGCCTGAATCACCCCGAGCAAGACGCGATCGTTGAGTTGCGGGGTGAGGCGAATCACTGCTACACTCTTCGCCTGGATGTCCACCCCTACCCCTGTCCGTGTCAGCACCGGCGCCGCGCGCCGATTCCTCATCGAAGCGCTCGGCCTGACCGGAGATGGCGCCTACGCTCCCACGCCGCGCGCCTCGGCAAACCGCGTGCTCAACACCATTCGCCGCATGGAAGCGGTGCAGCTCGATCCGGTGGCCGCCGTCGAGCGCAACCAGCACCTCGTTCTCGCCGCTCGCCTCACCGGGTATTCTCCGAAGACGATGGCCCAGCTCCTGGCCGCCCGACGCGTGTTCGAGTACTGGGCGAACGCGGCCTGCGTCATTCCCATCGAGGACTACTGGATGTTCGGCGGCGTCCGCGAACGCATGCGCCGGGCGGACCGCAGGGAACGAGCGGTCCTGCGGGGGCCGGCCCTGGTAGTGCTGCGTGAACTCGAGCGCAACGGCCCGTTGCCTTCGCGAGCGTTCGTGGCCGGCAGGCGGATCGCCGGGTACTGGGACAACACCGGCCCCAAGACCAAAGCCACGAGCCATGCCCTCAATGTCCTGTGGTACCGGGGCGAGGTGATGGTCGTCCGCCGCGAAGGCGTGGAACGCTACTTCGACCTGCCGCACAGGGTCGTGCCGGCCGACGTGCTGCGGCACGCGGAAAGGGTCTCGATGGCGGACGCCGACGCCGCGCTGTTCGACAAGTATCTCCGCGCGTACCGCATCTTTGATCTCGGGGACTTCCGATTCGGCTGGCGACGAATCCCGGCTCCGGAGCGGCGGCAGATCGTCGAACGCTATATAGATGAAGGGACGATCGTCCCACTGGAGTTGCCGGGCGTCAAACGCCGCTACTTCGCCCTCGCGGAGGACGTCGAGCGGATCCGCCGGCATGAGCGGGACGCCGGCGCGTTCAGCGCGGACCACGTGCGATTCCTCGCGCCGCTGGACAACCTGCTCTGGCGGCGCGAACGGCTCGCGGACCTCTTCGATTTCACCTACACCTGGGAGATCTACACGCCCGCGCACAAGCGCCGGTTCGGCTACTACACGATGCCCATCCTCGCCGGCGACCGCCTGATCGGGCGCATGGACCCGCGCCTGGATCGAGCGCGCGGCCGCCTCGTCGTGCAGGCCCTGCACCTTGAGCCCGGGGTCAAAGCGACCCCCGCGCTCCGCCGCGCACTGCGAGGAACGCTCGACGCATTCGCTACGTTCCACGGGGCGGGGGATGTCACGGTGGAACGCACCTCGCCGCGCCTGACGCTGTGACCGACCGCAGCGCGCACCATCGGAAACTGGAACGGATGTACCTCGGGGCGCCGATCAACCGGTACTTCCAGCCCCGGATCGAGATCGGCGACGGCCGCGCCGCCGTCTCGATCCCCATCCGAGAGGAGTTCTTCCACGCCGCCCACGCCGCCCACGGCGCGATCTACTTCAAAGCCCTCGACGACGCGGCATTCTTTGCGGCAAACTCGCTGGTCGAGGATACCTTCGTGCTGACGGTCTCGTTCAACATCCACCTGACGCGCCCGATCTCCTCTGGTGAGATCCGGGCCACGGCCGAGGTCGTCCACAACTCTCGCCGCCTGCTTATCGCTGAGGCCGTCGCTGTCGATTCCGAGGGCCGCGAAGTGGCCCGGGGGACGGGGATGTTCATGCGCAGCGACACTCCCCTCTCCCCCGACCTCGGATACGCCTGAGGTCCCATCCGGCGGACGCCCGATTCCCGCCGGCTGCAACCCGCGTCCATACTGAGGGCAATGGATGCCCACCTCAGGCCGTTCTTCGATCCCCAGGGAATCGTCCTGATCGGCGCATCCCATGAGCCCGGCAAGCTCGGCTATGGCGTGGCGTTCAACCTGGCGCGAGGCGGCTACAAGGGCGCCCTCCACTTCGTCAATCCCCGAGGCGGTGAGCTCTTCGGCCGTCCAGTACATCAGGGCATCGCCGCCGTGCCCGATCCGGTCGATCTGGCAGTTCTGATCATTCCGGCGCCCGCGGTGGCAGAGGCCCTGCGTGACTGCGGACGTCGAGGCATCCGGTCGGCGATCATCCTCTCGGGGGGCTTCCGTGAAACCGGACCTGCCGGGGCCGCGCTCGAGGCCGAGTGCCTGCGCGTGGCCCAGGAGTTCGGCATGCGGCTGCTCGGCCCCAACTGTGTCGGCATCATCGACACCCACCTGCCGGTGGACGCGACGTTCCTTCCCCAGCCCGGCCCGCTCGCCGGTGACGTGGCCTTCATCTCGCACTCGGGGGCGATCTGCGCCGCGGTCACCGACTGGGCCAGCGGACAGGGGTTCGGGCTCTCCCACCTGATCAGCCTCGGCAACCAGCTCGATCTCACCGAGAGCGACGTGCTCGAACCGGTCGGGGATGACCCCGAGACCCGCGTCCTCACCCTGTATCTCGAAGGGATCACCGGCGGCCGGCGTTTCATCGAGGCGGCGCGGAAGGTGGCCGCGGCGAAACCGATCATTGCCCTCAAGGTGGGCAGGTCGGCGGCGGGCCAGCGCGCGGTCGCTTCCCATACCGGCGCACTGGCGGGGCAAGAGGCGGCCTACAACGCGGCCTTTGCCCGCGCGGGCGTCATCCGCGCCGAAACAGCGGAGGAGATGTTCAACTGGGCGCGAGCGCTCGCCTGGTGTCCCCTGCCGAAGGGCCGGACGGTCGCGGTCCTCACGAATGCCGGCGGGCCGGGGGTGATCGCGGCGGACGCGGTCGAAGCCCACGGCCTGACACTGGCGCCGCTGACCGCAT
>MENB01000133.1:344-1690 GCA_001768125.1 Armatimonadetes bacterium RBG_19FT_COMBO_69_19 | reverse complement strand
GCGCCGGCTGCTCCCGCCGTTCGCGAGCACGAACAACCCGGTGGACATCCTCGCCTCCGCGTCGCCGGAGCAGTACGCGGCGTCGATGCGCCTGCTGCTCGAGGACCCTGGCGTGCACAGCGCGCTCGTCATCCTCCCCCCGCCGCCGCGCGAGCCGGCCGAAGTGGTCGCCGATGCCTTGATCGCCGCCATCCGGGGGACGGACAAGCCGGTGGTCGTGGCCCTCATGGGCGAGCAGGCGGTGCAGGAGGCGGCAAAACGTTTCCGCGCGGCCCGGATCCCGGATTACCGGTTCCCCGAGCAGGCCGCCTCCGCGCTGGCCGTCCTCGTGCGCCGTACGGCGATGCTGCGGCAGCGGGATGAGCCGCCGGCGCGGTTCGATGACGTGCGCCCCGATCTGGTGCGCTCGCTCATCCGCCAGCAGCGGGGAGAGTTCGGGACCGCCTTCGCGCAGGACCCGGCCTCACGCCTGCTCGCCGCATACGGGATCCGCACCGCACCGATGGAGCTGGCGCGCACGCCCGATGAGGCCGTGGCGGTCGCCGAGCGCCTTGGCTTCCCGGTGGTGCTGAAGATCGCCTCGCCGGATATCCTGCACAAGTCCGACGTGGGCGGCGTCGCCCTCAACGTCGCCGACCGCCGGGCGGTCACGGCGGACTTCGCCGGGATCCTCACCCGGGCACGGGAGGCGAAGCCGGAGGCCCGGATCCACGGGGTGTGCGTCCAGCCCATGCTGCCCCGCGGTCAGGAAGTGGTTGTCGGCGCGGTCCAGGATCCCCAGTTCGGGCCGCTCGTGATGTTCGGCTCGGGGGGCATCGAGGTGGAGGCACTCCACGACATCGCCTTCGCGCTCGCGCCGCTCTCCCGCTCCGAGGCCGAGGCGCTCGTGGACGGCACGTGGGCCGGCCGCAGGCTCCGCGGCTTCCGCAATCTCCCGCCGGCGGACCGGGGTATGGTCGTGGAGACGCTGCTCCGCGTCGCGCAGCTCGCGGCGGACTTCCCGGACCTGGCCGAGATCGAGATCAACCCGCTCGTCGTCTTCCCGCGCGGCGCATCGGCCGTGGACATGCGCGTCGTCCTGCGCTAAAAGGTCCCCTTTCCCCCCGAACCGAACTAACGGGGAGCATTCCCAGCGGGGCATTTCAAGCGGACTATCCTGAGGAGGGGGAGACGCATGCGCATCAGGCAGGCCCTCGCGACCCTCGTCCTCGTGGCCCTGGCCATCGTGCCGGCGGCCGCGGGGGGAGCACCGAGCCGCGTCCCAGCGAACGTGTTGGTCATCGGAACCGTGATCTCTGACTCCGTGAGCCTGGATCCTGCACAGGCGTTTGAGTTCAGCACCACCT
>MENB01000133.1:0-277 GCA_001768125.1 Armatimonadetes bacterium RBG_19FT_COMBO_69_19 | reverse complement strand
TCTGGCAACCTCCTGGACCGCGTCGGCAGACCTGAGGACTTACACGTTCAGGCTGCGGGCTGCGAGGTTCCACAGCGGCAACGCAGTGGACGCAAATGCTGTCGTCTTCTCGGTTCGGCGCGTCTTCGCCCTGAAGATGGCGCCCTCGTTCATCGTCACCGACTTCATCAAATCGCCGGATGACATCGCGGCGGTCGCCCCCGATCAGGTGCGGGTGACGTTCAGCCAGCCGATGCCGGAAATCCTGATGGCGTCCGTCCTGGCCAACCCGGTCGCA
>MENB01000132.1:13106-13288 GCA_001768125.1 Armatimonadetes bacterium RBG_19FT_COMBO_69_19 | reverse complement strand
AGGAGATGACGAACATCCAGATCGTCGCCATCCGGAAGGGGTAGATGGGCACCCGCTACTTCGGCCAGCGCGTGAAGCGCAGCGAAGATCCCCGCCTGCTGACCGGCCGGGGCACGTTCGTCGATGACATCCGCCTGCCCGGGATGGCACACGCCGCCTTCCTGCGCAGCCCGCACGCCCAC
>MENB01000132.1:12665-12995 GCA_001768125.1 Armatimonadetes bacterium RBG_19FT_COMBO_69_19 | reverse complement strand
GCCCTCGTCCACCATAAGACGCAGTACGCGCTCGCTCCGGAGAAGGTCCGTCACGTGGGCGAGCCGGTGGTGCTGGTCATTGCGGAGAGCCGCTACCTGGCGGAGGATGCCGTCGACCTGATCGACGTCGAATACGATCCGCTTCCCCCGGTGGTGGACCTCGAACGGGCGGCCACCCCCGGCGGCCCGCTCGTGCACGAGGACATTGGCACCAACGTCTGCGCGCACTACACGCAGCGGGTCGGCGACGTCGAGGCCGCGTTCGCGCGCGCCGCCCACGTCTTCACCGAGCGCTTCGTCATGGACCGGGGCACCGCGTCGCCGCTGGAG
>MENB01000132.1:8583-12615 GCA_001768125.1 Armatimonadetes bacterium RBG_19FT_COMBO_69_19 | reverse complement strand
GTGGGACAGTACACAGGCGCCGATCCGGATCCGCAACTACCTGAGCCAGCTGCTCGGGCTGCCCCAGGCCCAGGTGCGCGTCATCGCCCCCGACATCGGCGGCGGCTTTGGACCCAAGATCATGATGTGCTACCCGGAGGAGATCCTCATCCCGTGGGCGGCGATGCAGCTCGGCCATCCGGTGAAGTGGATCGAGGACCGGCGCGAGAACTTCGCGGCGATGAACCAGGAGCGCGAGCAGATCCACGACGCCGCGATCGCGGTCGACGGCGATGGCCGCATCCTTGGCGTCCGTACGAGCTTTCTCTACGATTCCGGAGCTTACATCCCGTACGGCATCATCGTCCCGATCGTGGCGAGCACGACGCTGCCGGGACCATACAGGATCCCCAACTACCACTGCGAGTTCCAGGCCGTCTTCACCAACAAGACCATCGTCAGCCCCTACCGCGGCGCGGGCCGGCCTCACGGCGTGTTCGTGATGGAGCGCTTGATGGACCGCGTGGCGAAAGAGCTCGGGCTCGATCGCACGGTCGTGCGCGAGCGCAACTTCATCCAGCCGGACGAGTTCCCCTACGAGGTCGGGCTCATCTACCAGGACAACGCGCCCGTGATCTACGACAGCGGCGATTACCCGGCCACGATGCGCAAGGCGCTCGAGATGATCGGGTATGACCACTGGCCGCAGGACCAGGAGCGCGCCCGGCGGGAGGGACGGTACCTGGGCCTGGGCATCGCCTGCTACGTCGAGGGCTCCGGCATCGGCCCGTACGAAGGGTGCCGCGTCACCGTGGAGCCATCGGGGAAGGTCTTCGCCGCGACGAGCGTCGGCACGCAGGGTCAAGGACACTTCACCTCGTTCGCCCAGATCGTGGCCGACGCCCTCACCGTCGCCGTGGAGGACGTCACCGTCGTCACGGGCGACAGCGGCGCGTTCTCTTGGGGCACGGGCACGTTCGCCAGCCGTGCCGCCGTGGTCGCCGGGAACGCGGTGCACCTGGCCGCCCAGGCGGTGCGGGAGAAGGCGCTCAAGGTCGCGGCGACCAAGCTCGAGGCGCGCGTCGAGGATCTGGAGATGGCGGGCGGCAAGGTCTTCGTCCGCGGGGTGCCGGGCCGGGCGATGGCGCTGGCCGAGATCGCGGTGATGGCGAACCCGCTGCGGGGCACGATCCCCGAGGAGTGGGAGCAGCCGGGGCTGGAGGCGAGCCGCTACTTCGCGCCGCCGCGGGGCACCTTTCCCAACGGCGCCCACGCCTGCATCGTCGAGGTCGACGTCCGCACGGGCATGCTCACGGTCCTGAAGTACGTCGTGGTGCACGACTGCGGGCGCGTGATCAACCCGCTCATCCTGGACGGGCAGATCCGCGGCGGCGTGGCCCAGGGCCTCGGCGGCGCGTTCTACGAGAAGCTCGTCTACGACGAGAACGGGCAATTGCTCACCCAGACGTACATGGATTACCTCCTCCCCACGGCCGCCGAGGTTCCGGAGGTGGAGATCGGCCATCTGGAGAGCCCGACCCCGCTGAATCCGCTCGGCGTCAAGGGTGCGGGCGAGGCGGGGGTCATCCCGGTCGGGGCGTTGATCGCGCAGGCGCTCGACGACGCACTGGCCGAGTTCGGCGTGCGCATCACCGAGATGCCCCTCTCGCCGAGCCGCCTGCTCGAGATCATCGGCCGCGCGAAGACGGCGGCGTTGCGATGAAGCCCGCGCCATTTGCGTACGCCGCTCCCGACACGCTTGACGCAGCGCTGGCCCTCGTGCGCCGCTACGGGCAGGACGGGAAGGTCCTGGCCGGGGGCCAGAGCCTCGTGCCGCTGCTCAACATGCGCCTGGCGCGCCCGGCCGTCTTGATCGACCTGAACCGCGTCGCCGCCCTCGACTACATCAAGAACGGCAGAGAGATCCAGTTCGGCGCGATGACACGCCAGCGCGTGGCCGAGCTCTCGCCCCTCGTGCGAGCGAAGCTGCCGCTGCTGGCGGAGGCACTCCACTACGTCGGCCACCCGCAGATCCGCAATCGCGGCACGGTGGGCGGGAGTATCGCCCACGCCGATCCCTCCGCGGAGCTGCCGGCGGTGCTCGCCGCCCTCGAGGGCGCCGTGGTGCTGCAGAGCGCCCGGGGCACGCGCACGCTGCGACCCGAGGCATTCTTCCTCAGCTACCTGACGACGGCGATTGGAGAGGATGAGTTGCTCGTTGAAGTCCGTCTACCCGCTCATGACGACATGGGAACGGCGTTCCTCGAGGTCGCGCGCCGGCACGGTGACTTCGCGCTGGCCGGCGTGGCCGTGGTCATCGAGATGAACGGCGGGCGCGCCCGGCGGGTCCGGATGGTCTTCACGGGCGTGGGCCCGGTCCCCGTGCGGGTCGAGGAGGCGGAGGCGGCGGTCACGGACACCCCGCTCACCGAGCGGTCGTTCGCCGAGGCGGGCCGGATCGTCGCCGCCCGACTTGAGCCGGAAAGCGACATCCACGCCACCGCGGCATACCGCAAGCAGGTGGCCGGGGTGCTCACCGAGCGCGCCCTGCAGGTAGCCGTGCAGCGCGCGAAAGGAGGCCCCAGATGAGGATGAGGCGGACGGGGGCAGCGGCTCCCCTCCGAGGAACGCGCAAGAGCGGCCCCACGCCGAAGAACGGCGCCGCGCGCAAACCCGCACGCCCCGTCGACCGGCGCACGATCAGCGTCACGGTGAATGGCGTCGTCCACACCGCTGAGGTCGAGGTGCGCAAGACGCTCGCGGACTTCATCCGCGAGGACACCGGGCTGACCGGCACGCACCTCGGCTGCGAGCACGGCGTCTGCGGGGCGTGCACCATCCTGCTCAACGGCCAGGCCGTGCGCAGCTGCCTGCTCTTCGCGGTCCAGGCCGAGGGCGCTGAGATCACGACCGTGGAGTCTCTGGGCAGCCCCGAGCATCTCCATCCGCTGCAGGACGCCTTCCGGGACCATCACGGACTGCAGTGCGGCTTCTGCACGCCGGGCATCCTTATGAGCGCGCTCGCGTTCCTCAACGAAACGCCCGATCCCACGGACGAGCAGATCCGCGAGGTGTTGAGCGGCAACCTCTGCCGCTGCACCGGTTACCAGGGGATCGTCGACGCCATCCGCGACGCCGCCCGGCGCCTGCGCGAGCGGGCGTGACCCGGGTCGTCCTGCCCGCCCGTTCGATCGGGTCGACCGCCGCCGGCATCCTCCGCACCTCCGCGAACGGCAGCGTCGCCGCGACCTTCGCACGCTCGTGTTACCTCGATCTGCGTGGGGCGATCATCGCGGTGGTCGCCCCGGATCTGCTGAACGGCCCGCTGAACGTCGTCGTGACCGCTCCGGCCGCCTTTTCGTTCGAGCAGCTGGCCGCCGGACAGGCCGTCCGGATCTCACCCCATGCCCTGGACATCGGCGACCGTATCCGTGTGGATACCACAGGAACGCCGGTGTGGCCCGCGCGGCTCAAGGCGGTGGCGAGGCGTGACGCACGTATGCTCGGGGCGCGGGTCGCTACGCTCGAGGCCATCCTCGCCGAGGCGCCGGAAGAGAGCCTGGCCCGCGCTGAGCGGCGCCCCTGGCGGGCCGCTGAAGCGATGTCGGTCCTGGCGGAAGGCCTCCGTCGCAGGAACACCCGGATGGTGCGAGAGGCGGCCGGCCGTCTGGCCGGTCTCGGACCCGGCCTCACCCCCTCCGGTGACGACTTGCTGGCGGGGGCGATGCTCGCGCTCACCCTGGTGCGTTCTCCCCAGCCGCCCCGGCTGCGCGAGGTCATCCTGCGGGCGGCAGGGGAGCGAACGACACGGGTCAGCTGCGCCTACCTGCAGGCGGCGTCACGGGGTGAGGCCGGTGAGGCATGGCACGCGCTGCGGGATGCGCTCGCCCCCCAGACGGCGGGCCCGGGGGCCCTTGACTCGGCGGCGCGGCGGGTCATGGCCTTCGGGGAGACCTCGGGGGCGGACATGCTCGCGGGATTCGTGCTCGGCCTGCGCGCGTTGACGGCGGCGTGACCGAGGCGCGCGAGAAGCTGCGGGGCTACCTGGCCGTC
>MENB01000132.1:6423-8551 GCA_001768125.1 Armatimonadetes bacterium RBG_19FT_COMBO_69_19 | reverse complement strand
GGTCGTGGCGAAGTCGCTCTTCAACCGGCAGGTCGAGCCGTGGACGGTCATCGAGATCCGGCTCACCGGGGCCTTCGCGGTGCTGCTCGCGGCGCTCGCGCTGCGAAGGCACCGTCTGCGCGTGGGCGGGCCGCAGCTCGCGCGACTGGCGCTGTTCGGCGCGGTGATGGCGTCGACGCAGTTCCTGTATTACTTCACGATCAGCGTGACGGACGTCTCCACGGCGATCTTCCTGCAGTACACCGCCCCCGTCTTCGTCGCGCTCTACGGCTGGGCGTTCGAGCACGAACCGCTGGGTGCGCTCAAGTCTGCCGCGATCGGCCTCGCCCTCGCGGGCAGCTACTTCCTGGTCACCGGGGGCGCGGGGATCCGGGTGAGCGGGCTCGGCCTCACCACGGGGATCCTCTCCGCGGTCGCATTCGGTGTCTACTCCATCCTCGGACGGGGGCGCGTGCGGCAGGTGGGTACCACGACGTCCCTGCTCTACGCGCTGGGGACCGGAGCACTCCTCTGGAGCGTGATCGTGCCGCCCTGGAAGGCGTATGCGGGCCACGGCGCCGCCGAGTGGGCGCTGTTCGGGTTCATCATCGTGTTCGCGACGATCCTGCCGTTCTGGCTCTTCCTCGCCGGACTCCGCACGATCTCGTCGAGTGCGGCCAGCCTCACCGCAACGTTCGAGCCGGTCGTGGGCAGCGCCGCGGCCTTCCTCATCCTGGGGGAACGGCTCAGCTCCGGGCAGATCGTGGGCGGGCTGGCGATCGCCGCGGCGGTGATGCTGATCCAGATCGCGGACGTCCGGACCGCCGGCACGGAGGCCGTGATGCCGCCGGCCCCGGATTGAGGACTAGCGACCCAGGTACTTCATCGGATCGAGGGGCCGGTTGTTCAGGCGGATCTCGAAGTGCAGGTGGGGCCCGGTGCTGCGGCCGTTGCTGCCGACCGCACCGATCGTCTCCCCGCGCTGGAGGACCTGCCCGACCTGGACGTCCATCCGGCTGAGGTGGGCGTACAGCGTCGTCCACCCGTTGCCGTGATCGACGTAGATCGTCTGGCCGTACCCAGCGTACCATCCCACGAAGGTCACCGTGCCGGGGGCGCTGGACAGGATCGGCGTGCCGACGTCCGCGGCGATGTCGATCCCCCAGTGATGCTGCCACATCGTCGGCCGCAGCGGATCGATCCGCCATCCCTGCCCCGAGCTCAACCACCCCCAGGTCGGGGTGATGAACGACGGCTGAGCGTACCCCGCCACCGCCATCGTGGCCGGCGCAAGCAGCAGCAGTGATGCGGCCAGATACCGCACGTAGTGTTTCATCTTATGTGGCTCGTCGGGGGGGACGGGCGACGATCACCTGTTCCATACCCTTCGGGGACAGCGGTCAGACGGTCCGCAGACGGATGCGGCGGATCGCCAGCCAGACCACGACCGCGAGCACCGCCACCGGCACGAGCGCGCTGCCCACCACGGCCACGCGCTCCGCGGCGCCGAGGATCTGCCGGATCGTCGTGAGGAATGCCGCCTTCATCCGCCCCAGCGTCGCGCCGAAGTCCCAGAAGCCGCCGCCCAATGGGGCGACCTTCTGGCGCATCGCCACCTCGACCGTGGCCAGCTCGACCTGGTTCCCCAGGAACCGCAGCCGGCCGGTGAGCATCTCGATCTCACCCCGCACGCGCGAGAGCTCCTGCTCGATCGCCAGCAGATCGGTGACCTTCGTCGCGTGCTCCATGAACGAGAGCAGGCGCTGCTCGTGGCGCTCGAGGTTGCGCACGCGCGCGCTTAGGTCCACGAACTCTTCGGTGACGTCCTGACCGCCGATGCGCCGCGTCTCCACCGTGCCCAGGCGCTCCACGTCGAGGAGGACCTGCGCGAACTTCGACGCCGGCACGCGGAGCGTGAAGACCCCTTCGGGCGCACGGCCCATCTGCGAGTAGGAGGAAGAGGCGACGAAGCCGCCGGCCCCCTCTGCGATGCCGAGCAGCGCCCGCAGGGTCGCGTCGAAGTCATCCACCGCCAGCTGCACATGCGCCGTCCGGATGATCTGGCGCAGCGTGGGCAGGCCCGACGGCGATGCGACGTCCGTCGCACCCGGGGCGGCGCCCTTCGTCGTGAGGGAGCGCTCCGGGGAGG
>MENB01000132.1:0-6391 GCA_001768125.1 Armatimonadetes bacterium RBG_19FT_COMBO_69_19 | reverse complement strand
ATCCTGGCCGAGCCGGTACTTAGGCCGGATCTCGCGCAGCAGGTTGACCGAGAAGATACCGATGAGCAGCACGGCCGCCATGGCACCCGCGGTCTTCCAGGACAGATGCAGCCGCGGCACCCTCGGGGCCGTCCGTCCCGGCGCGGACGCGGCCACTTTCGACCGCACCGCGGCCTGGAAACCGGCGGGGGCGGGAACCGGATCGGCGCCCCGCACCAGAGCCACGCTGTGGCGGAGCGACTCCAGGTGCGTGCGGCAGGCGTCGCACCCGCGCAGGTGCGCCTCAATCCGCTCACGCTCCGCCGCGCTCACCTGCTCGTCCAGATACGCGGACAGCGATTCTGTGACATGTCCTCGGGTCATCATCGCTCCTCCTCCCCCGCGGGCGCGAGATCCGCCAGATGGACCCGCAGGGCCTCGCGCCCCCGCGCCAGGCGGGAGCGCACGGTGCCGACCGGCACCTGCAGGATCTGGGCGATCTCCTCATAGGCAAACCCCTGGATGTCCCGCAGGACGATCGCCGTGCGCTGGTCCGGGGGCAGCCCGGCGATGGCCTGGTGCACGCGGCGCTGAACGTCGTGCCGGACCGCTTCCGAGGCGGGATCGTCGCCGGAGGCCCAGAGGGGATCGAGATCCCCGGCGGTCCTGGGCCGCCGGCGGACGATGTCCAGGGCGGCGTTCACGGTGATCCGGTGCAGCCAGGTGCTGAACCCGGCGTCGCCGCGGAACGACCGCAGCCCCTGGTACGCTCGCACGAAGGCATCCTGCGCGGCGTCCCAGGCGTCCTCCCGGTTCCCCGTGATGCGGAAGGCGACGTGATAGATCCGGTCCTGGTACGCGCCGACGAGATAATCGTACGCCTCGACGTCTCCGCCGCGGCTTCTCGCGATCAGGCTCGGTTCATCCACCGCGTTCGCTCCTCGTGGAAAGATGGCTGCAGGCAGTGTGCCCCGCCTCTCCCCCCTTAGACCGCGTCCCCGTCCGGAAAGTTCCACCGCCTGCGTCCCCCGGGTGTCCGAAATCCCGCGAGTTTGGGTAGGGGAATCAGAGGAGTTCAGCGGATGCAGAACTTCTCGCGTGCACTACCGAAGACGCAGCAGGTCTGCCCGATGTGCCACGCTCAGCTTCCGGCGGGCGTCCTGTACTGCGACGCGTGCGGCACGGACCTCTCGCGCGCCGGCGTCCTGTTCTCGACGTCTGTGCGCCCGGTCTCGCGCCCTCGCTTTGGCATGGGCCGCGTGGTGCGCCCCGCGGCGCTGCTGGCGGGGGTCCTCGCCGCCGTCATCCTGGCCCTCGTCGGGCTGGGCAGCATCCCACAGGTCAGCGCCCGCGTCCCGGCGATCCGCACGATCACCGCGCCGATCCGCGGCGCAGTCAATCAGGCGGTGGAGTGGGGCAGCCAGCTCGTCGGCCGCGAGAAGATGGATCCCGTGCCGGCTCCGGCGCCGGTGGCGACGCCCGCGACGCCGCCCGCGCCCGCGACGCCGGCCGCCTGGACGCCGTACCTGATCGTTCGCTCCTCACCGGATGGGGCCGACGTCTTCATGAACGCCGCCCGCGTCGGCCGAACGCCGCTCACGCTGAGACAGCTCCGGCCCGGGACGTACGCGATCCGCGTGAGCCGCAAGGGCTACACCTCCGCGTCCCGCAAGGTGGAGCTCAAACCGAACGTGGGCATGACCGTCGCCCTCCAGATGAAACCTGCCGCAGCGCCCGCGCCCAAACCCGTCCCGGCACCATCGGCGAAGCCGCGGCCGGCGCCCGCATCCACGCCCGCCCTCGCCCCGGGGTTCACACTCAAGGACCGGCGTGGAGTGCTCTACCGTCTCTCCGATTTCCGTGGCCGGCGCGTGACGATGCTGGTCGTCTGGGATCTCGACGCCGCGACGGAGCAGCTCATCCGCACGCTGCAGGCCCGCTCGGGAGGCCGGGACGCCCTCGTCGTCGTCATCCGGCCGAACCGGCTGGCGCTGCGCCGCTTCCTCGACGCCGAGCGGATCACGCTCCCGGTCCTCCTCGGGAACCCGGACCTCGCCGCGGAGTACCGGGTGCCCGACGGGGTGGCAGTCCTCTTCCTCATCACCGAGCAGGGCCGCATCCAGACGCGCCACATCGCCACGAAGCAGCAGTAAGGGCCCGTTCTAGTTAGCAGTTCCTTTTCGGGCGCCCGGTGCGCCTGCCTCTCGTTCCCCTTCGGCCTCAGGATCGCGCCGCAGGAGGCGCTGCTCGAGCCGTTCGAGCAGCTCCTGCATCTCCCCGCGCACGACCTGGCGCCAGTACACGCCCACGCGGCCGATGTTGCGGTATTTCTTCGCGCGGCGCCGCAGTAGGATCTCCGGGGCCAGGCGGCGCAGCCGCCGCAGCGCCCGGGCCAGCGCCGCCCGGAGGAGCGCGGCGGCGATCTCGTGGTCGGCGTGCGCGCCCTGGGGCGGCTCGGGCACGACCTCGTCGATGATGCCTAGGCGCAGAAGATCAGCCGACGTGATCTTCAGCCCCTGAGCGACCTCCGCGGCGCGGCCGGCATCCCGCCACAGGATCGCCGCCGCACCTTCCGGTGAGATGACCGAGTAGATGGCGTGCTCGAGCATCAGGACCCGGTCTGCCACGGCCAGCGAGAGCGCGCCCCCGCTGCCCCCTTCCCCGATCACGGCGCTCACGATCGGCGTCGGCAGGACCGACATCTCCTTGAGGTTCCGGGCCAGGGCCTGGGCGATCCCCCGCTGCTCCGCCTCCGGGCCCGGATAGGCGCCGGGCGTGTCCACCAGCGTGATCACCGGGAGGTGAAACTTCGCGGCGAGGTGCATCATGCGTAGCGCCTTGCGATACCCTTCGGGCATCGCCATCCCGCGTCGCCGGAGTGCCTGCTCCTCCGGCGTCCGGCCGCGTTCCTGGGCGATGACCATGACGGTCTGATCGCCGAACTCGCCGAGCCCGGTGATGATCGCGGGATCCTCACCGTAGTAGCGGTCACCGTGCAGCTCCACGAAGCGCGTGAACAACCGGTCGATGTAGTCGAGCGCGGTGGGACGGTCGGGATGCCGGGCCAGGAGCACGGTCTGCCACGGTTCGACGCGTGCCGCCCGGCGGCGCCGGCGGGCCGGCTTCTTCGCGGCGGCGACCCGGCGCGGGCCCGGCGCGGGACTGAGGTGCCCGATGAGGGAGGCGATGGTCGCCCGGAGGTCCTCCCTCGGGACGATGAGGTCGATCATCCCGGCACGGAACAGCGACTCCGCCCGGTGTGACTCGGGCGGGAGCTTCACCCCGAGGGTCATCTCGATCACGCGCGGCCCGACGAAACCCACGAGCGCGTGGGGTTCGGCGATGATCACGTCCCCCAGCGAGGCGAAGCTGGCCGCCACCCCGCCGAAGGTGGGGTTCGTCAGGACGGAGATGAAAGGCAGTCCGGCGCGGTCGTGCTCCGCCTGAGAGGCCGAGGTCTTGGCCATCTGCATGAGGGACAGCATCCCCTCCTGCATGCGGGCGCCGCCGCTGCTGCTCACGATGACGACCGGCAGCCGGCGTCGCGCGGCGTGCTCGAAAGCGTCGGCGAGCTTCTCGCCGACGACCGAGCCCATCGTCCCGCCCATGAAATCGAAGTCGAAGACGCCGAGGACGATGCGCCGGCCATCGATGCGGGCCTCCCCGATCACGACCGCTTCACGCAGGCCGGTCCGCGCGCGCGCCTCCGCCAGCCGGTCCCGGTAGCGGCGCTGATCCGTGAAGCGCAGGGGGTCGACGGAGACCAGGCCGCGGTCGATCTCCTTGAAGGATCGGGGATCGGCCAGCATCTCGATGCGCACCTGGGCGGGCACCGAGAGGTAGGTCTGGCAGCGGGGGCAGACGTACAGCGCGCGGGCCAGGGTCGCCGCGTCATGCGCGGTACCGCACGAGGGGCACGTCGTGTCCACGTTAAACCACCCCCTCCCGGCGGAGGTCCGCGATGGCGTTTCCGTCCAGCCCGAGCTCCTCGAGGATGGCGTCGGTGTGCTGGCCGAGCGCCGGTGGAGCGGAGCGGATGCGCCCCGGCGTGTCGGAGAGCTTCACCGGGAGACCCGTCTGCTTCACCCGGCCCACCGTGGCGTGGTCCACCTCCTGCACCATCCCGCGGTGCGCCACCTGGGGGTCGGCGAACACATCCTCGACGGTGAGGATCGGCCCGCAGGGCACCCCGGCGGCATCGAAGGCCTCCGTCCACTGGCGGGTCGTCTTCCTCTTCAGGAGGCCCTCCAGATGGACCACCAGCTCCTTGCGGCGGACCACACGTTCCCGGTTGGTCGCGTAGCGGGGGTCATCGAGGAGGCGGGGATCGACGAGTTCGGCGAAGCGCCGCCAGATGGCCTCGCTCCCCACCGCCACGTTCACGTAGCCGTCGGCGGTCTGGAACGCCTGGTAGGGAACGATGGTCGGGTGGCCGCTGCCCAGCCGCTCCGGGCTCTGCCCGGTGGCGAAGTAGTAGCCGGCCGCATACGTGAGCCAGGAGACCTGGCCGTCGAGCAGCGAGGCGTCGACCAACTGCCCCTGCCCCGCCCGCTCCCGCACCCGCAGCGCGGCGAGGATGCCGTAGGCCGCGTACATGCCGGCGCAGATGTCGGCGATCGCTACGCCCACCTTCACCGGTGGGCCGCCCTCTTCGCCCGTGATGCCCATCACCCCGCCCATGCCCTGGAGGATGAGGTCGTACGCGGTACGCTCCCGGTACGGGCCGTCCTGCCCGAAGCCCGAGATCGAGGCGTAGACAAGTCGCGGAAAGCGCTCGTGCAAGGCGGCGTATCCCAGCCCGAAGCGATCCATGATGCCGGGCCGGAAGTTCTCCACGAGCACTTCCGCACGGGTTAGCAGTCGAAGCAGGATGTCGCGTCCCCGCGGGTCCTTCAGGTTCAGGGTGAGACTCTCTTTGTTCCGGTTGACGCCGAGGAAGTAGGCGCTCTCCGCCCCGATGAACGGCGGCCCCCACCCCCGCGTGTCGTCCCCACCGTCCGGTGTCTCCACCTTGATCACCCGGGCACCGAGATCGCTCAGCATCACGGTGCAGAACGGCCCGGCGAGGGCCCGGGTCAGATCGATGACGAGCAGATCGTCCAGGGGTTCCAGGGCGCTAGGCCTCCACGAAGGCAACGAACCGGCAGAACGCCGCCTCCCCGCCCTTGAACCGGAACGGGAAGCACCCCACCCACACCTTCTGGTTGAGGACCAGGTCGATGTGCCCGCCGACGTTCTCGACGTGGAAGACCCCCTTCGGGAAGAGCATCGTGTGGGTGGCCTGGTAGTCCCGCGGCCAGGGGAAGGCTTCGTCCATCGGCATCCGGATCTTCTTCTCCACCTCGGGGATCAAGTCGCGCCGCGCGTCCCGCACCTTCGTGTTGAAGGGATGGTCGGTGCTGATCGCGTCGATCGCCATCCAGCGGATGCCCCGGTCCAGCACCCACGTGCAGAACTCCGCGCGGGGACCCGGGTGGCGCAGGAACGCGCGGGGCAGGTCCGCCCTCGCATCCTTGTGGTGCTCGCGCGTGTGCGGGGACCAGTCCTCATTGTAGTAGGCATGGTAGCCGGTGTGGATGACCAAGATGTCGCCCTTCTCGATCCGGAGGTGGTATTTCTTCTCCCAGGCCTCAAAGTGCTCGGACCCGTAGATGTCGTAGTCGCCGATCCCGAATTGCTGCAGGTCCACGACGCAGGCCGGGCCCACCAGGGTCTCGATGGGGATGCCGGCCACGTCGGGGCCGGGATCGTTGAAGTGCAGCGGCGAGTCGAGGTGCGTCGAGATATGGTTCGTCGTGCTGATGTGCTGGGCGTTCACGCCCTCGAAGGCCATCTTCTTGACCCAGGTGATCTTCGGCCCCTCATAGTAGGCGAACGGGGGCGAATCCATGCTGAAGTTCTGGCTCAGGTCGAGCACCCTGCACCGGCTCAGATCAAACGACTTCATGGCAGTGTTCCTCCTCCGGTCAGGCGGGTGAACTACATGTCACTCGTCGCTTTGCGACTCGCGACTCCTCAACGATCCGGTCGATGATCTCGTCGATCTTGCGCGTGTTGCCGACGACCTCGTTGAAGACCTTGAGCACGCGCAGCTTGGTCTCGTTGGAGACGTTGCGGATGACCCCGAGCGACATCCCCGCCCCCGGGCGCATCTCGTAGTACCCGCCGCGCTGGCCCCGGCTGATCCGGGCCACCACGTCGCGGTAGGGCTTCGTGAAGTCCAGCAGCAGCGACGCCGAGAAGCGCTGCTGGTCGAGTGTGTACTTGTCGGTGTAGAAGGTCGTCCAGAGCACCTTGCGCGGGGAGGCTTTCGCCGCCTCGATCACCCCGAAGGCGCCCAGGTTGACCTGGATGATGATGAAGTCCGCGTTGCGCGCGATGACCGCTTCCGCCGCCTGCCGGGCGCGCACCG
>MENB01000131.1:7587-8187 GCA_001768125.1 Armatimonadetes bacterium RBG_19FT_COMBO_69_19 | reverse complement strand
GCACCTCATCGGCATGTGCGTCGGCGAGGTTGCGTTGCTCTCGCGGATCTTCGACCAGATCATACAATTCGTCCGCCTCCCCCAGAGGGCGCTCGATGTAACTCCAGGTCTTCGTTCGGATGCAGCGGTCGATGCCCTCGTGGAACCCGGTGATGATCGCCGCACGGTGCTCGTCCGCCTCTTCGCGCACGACCGGCGCGAAAGACCGCCCGTGCATGAAGCCGAGATCCCCCCCGCTTCCGGTGAACTCGAGCAGGGTTGGCAGGAGATCCTGGAACTGGATGAGGGCGTCGCAGCGCCGCCCGCCATGCTGCCCTTTCGGAAGGCGGACCATGAACGGGATGCGGAGGAGTTCGTTGTACATCCGGTCGGGGCCTTTGAGGAACTTGCCGTGATCCCCCAGGGGGTGCCCGTGGTCGGCGAGGACGACGACGATGGAATCCTCGAGATACCCCAGTTGGCGTAGGGCGTCGAAGAATCGCCCGAGGCAGTGGTCAACGAAAGCTACCTCGCCCGCGTATAATCCTCGGATCTGGCGGACGTCGTCGGGAGTGGCCCATCGTTCCATCGGGCCGCCCATGGGGAGGATCAGGCGCGGGC
>MENB01000131.1:7108-7501 GCA_001768125.1 Armatimonadetes bacterium RBG_19FT_COMBO_69_19 | reverse complement strand
AAGACCTTCTTGTGGGAGCGATTGCGCCCCAGCCAGGTCACGGCCTCGTCGACCACGCGGGGGGTGAACCAGTCCTCCTCCCGCTCGAAGTGGTCGGTGTTGGCCAGGAACTGGGCGACGCGCTGCCGCCACTCCTCAGGGTAGTGCTCGTTGACATATCCGGCGAGGTCGCGCCGGGTGGGCGCGGATTCGGATGGATCATATTCCTGTCCGCGGATCCACTGGTAGGCGTGGAACCCCTGGTGGTAGTTCATCCCCGGGGCGCGGTAATGGTAGCAGTCGGAGATGAGCCCGCAGACGTACCCGTCCCCCCGCAGCAGCTGCGCGATGGTGAGATCGTACGGACCGAGCGGCGCCCAGGGCCGGAAGGGCAACGCCCGCTGGCCGGTCATG
>MENB01000131.1:6744-7072 GCA_001768125.1 Armatimonadetes bacterium RBG_19FT_COMBO_69_19 | reverse complement strand
GGATAGGCGTTCGTGAAGACCACGCACTCGCGGCTGAAGGCGTCGAGGTTCGGCGTGCGCACCGGCGGGATGCCGGGGAATGCCGCCCGTCCTGCGTGGTACGCGCCGACGTGGTCCTGGCGGAGGCTGTCGAGCACCAGCACGATGATATTCATGCCGCGAGCAGCCGCGTGAACCGGTCCATGCCGCGCCCGCGCACGCCGGCGAGGTAGGCGGACGCCTGCTCTGCGGTGAACCCACGGTGCACGATCCCGTCCACGGCCAGGGCGACGGCGAGCGGGTCCTCCTTCCCCGGGAACGTGACGTTGCGTCCCACGAGCGCCCCGCG
>MENB01000131.1:6442-6615 GCA_001768125.1 Armatimonadetes bacterium RBG_19FT_COMBO_69_19 | reverse complement strand
GGGATTTTGAGCCAAGTCAACGCCGAGGCGCTCCCGAGTCCTGAAGCGACACTCACGACCTTGATGAGCGCCTCGGCGTTCTTTAGTGTCTTGTACTTTCCGTCGATGCGTTCAACCATGAGCGCTTCAAGGAATACGGGGAGGCCTCGTGCGTGACAGGCATTGATCGCGTC
>MENB01000131.1:6015-6342 GCA_001768125.1 Armatimonadetes bacterium RBG_19FT_COMBO_69_19 | reverse complement strand
GTGAACGCCGTCATGCGGTCGTCCATCTCGAACGCCGCGCCGGCGAGCCCCCCGCGGTTCATGCAGCCGATGAGGACCTTGTGGTCCAGGAACCCCGGCCCGCCCAGCTCTTTGTCCAGGCGGTTGACGATGAGCAGCTCCTCGAGGATGTCCGGGGTCGTCATCAGCCCGTCGAACTCCTCGGCGGTGATCACGCGCAGGATGCGCGCGAGCAGCTTCCAGCGGCTGCCCATCGCCACGGGATCATCCCCCACCCCCACGACCATCCGCGCGGGATGGTCCGCGGCGAGGATGGTCAGGCGCCCGTCCCGGGTGAGCCGGGGACGG
>MENB01000131.1:695-5981 GCA_001768125.1 Armatimonadetes bacterium RBG_19FT_COMBO_69_19 | reverse complement strand
CGGGCCGCGTGACCCGCGTGTCCGTGATGCGCTCGAAGAGATCGCGCGGGAAGAACTCCTCCGGACGGAACGCGTCACTCATCAGATCTCGCTCCCTTATCGTCCATCTTCCGTGAGCAGGTACAGCCCGGCCTCGGCGAACTGCAGCCGGACGTCGGATCCGACGGGCAGCATGCCGGTGACGCGCGGAGGCGCGCTCGCGCTCACCTCGCCGATCGGGGTCTCGATCAGGTAGTCGATGGTCGTGCCCATGAAGAACGCGCTGCGGACCGTGCCTGGCAGTCCCTGCCCCGCGGTCGCCACCTGCACCGTCTCGGGCCGCGCCACCACCGTCACGGGGCCCGCGTGCACGCCGTCCTGGCGGAACGCGAAGGTGTATGGCCCCACCGTCACCATCCCCTCGGCGTAGCGGCCGGGCAGGAGGTTCGCCTCCCCGATGAAGTCGGCGACGAAGCGCGTGGCCGGCTTCCGGTACAGGTCGAAGGGAGATCCCACCTGCTCGACGCGGCCCAGGTTCATCACGACGATGACGTCGGACAAGGCCAGAGCTTCCGCCTGATCGTGCGTGACGTAGATGGTCGTGATCCCGAGCCGCTGCTGCAGGTCGCGGATCTCCGCGCGTACGCGCTTGCGGAGCTTCGCGTCGAGGTTGCTGAGCGGCTCGTCGAAGAGCAGCACCTTCGGCTTCATGACGAGCGCGCGGGCCAGAGCCACGCGCTGCTGCTGGCCGCCGGAGAGCTGCGCGGGGTAGCGCTCGCCCACCTGGGGCAGACCGACCAGCTCCAGGACCGCGCCGACCTGCTCGCGCAGGGCGCGCTCGGGGACCTTCGCGATGCGCAGGCCGTAGGCGACGTTCTCGAAGACGGTGAGATGCGGGAAGAGCGCGTACGACTGGAAGACCATCGTCACGCTGCGGTTGCTGGCCGGCAGGGGCGTGACGTCCTCGTCTCCGATGAAGACACGGCCGTTCGTGGGATGCTCCAGCCCCGCCACCATGCGCAGCGTCGTCGTCTTCCCGCACCCCGAGGGCCCGAGCAGCGTGACCAGGAGGCCCGCGGGGATCTCCAGCGTCACGTCGTCCACGGCCAGGACCGCGCCGAAGCGCTTCGTCACGCCCCCCAGGCGCACGGGTACGGCGGGGGTTCTCACAGCGCCATCTCCCGCCGGGTCTCCGCGCCCAGGCGCCGGTTCACGGCGTACAGCGCGGCGATGACCACGATCATGAACACGGTGAGCAGCGAGGCCAGCGCGGCCCCCCGGCCCTGGGAGCCGTACTCGATGTAGGTCAGGATCTGTGTCGTGGCCAGGCTGTGCTGGGGCGAGATGAGGAAGATGACCTGACTCACGGCGGTGATCGCGCGGACGAAGGCGAAGACGAGGCCGGAGAGCAGGGCCGAGCGCACCAACGGCATCACGATCCGGCGCAGTGTCGTCAGCGAGTTCGCGCGCAGCATCGTGCTGGCCTCCTCCAGGGAGCGGTCGATCTGGTGGATGGCCGCCACCCCGGCGCGGATGGCCACGGGCATGTTGCGGAAGACGAAAGCCATGATGAGGATCGCGGAGGTCCCGGTGAGCAGCAGCGCGCCCTGGTTGAAGGCGAGGATGTACCCGATGCCCATCACCGTACCCGGCACGGCGAAGGAGAGCATCGAGCTGAACTCGAGGGCGCTGCGCCCGGGGAACTCCATGCGCGTGACCAGGTAGCCGATGAGGAAGCCGAGCAGCGTGCTGGGGATCGCGGCATACGCCGAGAGCTTCGTGCTCGTCCAGAACACCTTCCACCCCGTGGGCGAGAGGCTGCGGAGATGCTCGAGGGTGAAGGTGTAGTCGAACCCCCACAGCTTGGTCACGCTGCCCACGAACACCGAGCCGTAGAGCGCCACGATCAGCACCATCCAGCCAAGGAAGAACGCCGAGACCGCGTAGTCGAGCGCGGGCGGCAGGGGCCGCGCCTTGGCCCCGGAGGGCTTGCCGGTGACGGTGACGTACGAGCGGCGGCCAAGCCAGTAGCGCTGCACGAGGAAGATGCTCAGCGTCATGGCGAGCAGCACGACCCCGTAGACCGCGGCCTCGCTCGGGTTGAAGCGGCCGATGATCGCGAAGAAGACCTCCGTGGCGAGGAACGGCTTCCCCCCGCCGACGATGATCGGGTTCCCGAAGTCGGCGAGGCTCTCGATGGCCACGAGCAGGAAGGCGTTCGCGACGCCGGGGCGCGCCAGGGGCCAGATGACGGTGCGCAGCACGTGCCAGCGGGAGGCGCCCAGCGTCTCGGCGGCCTCCTCGAGGGCCGCGTCCATGGACTGCACGACGCCCTGCAGCACGAGGTAGGCGATCGGCGCGTAGGCCAGGATCTGCGCCACGGCGACCCCGAGCGGCCCGAAGAAGGCGTTCGTCGAGATACCGAGGAGCTGGTACGTGACGAAGCCGCGCCGCCCGAACATGTAGATCATCGCCAGGCCGAGCACGAACGGTGGGGTGATGATCGGCAGGATCGAGAGCGGGCCGAGCAGCCGCCGCGTGCGCAGGCGCGAGCGCTCCCCGAGCAGGGCGAAGAGGAAGCCCAACGCCGTGGCGATGACGCCGACGACGATGGCGAGCAGCACGCTGTTGCGCAGCGCGCCGAAGCCCAGGTACAGCGCGGTCAGGACGAAGCCCCCCACTCCGGCCGGGAGCGCCCACAGCCAGCCCCGCGCCGGCCGGCGCTGAACCGCCTGGAGCAGCAGGCCCACGGCCGTGACGATCCCCCCCGCGGCCAGCGCCACGGCGGTCTCGTTCCGGGGCGTCGCGGGGTTGTTGAGGAGGAAGAAGGCGGGCGAGCGCAGCGTCTCCCGGACCACGTCGAAGGTGAAGCGGCCGCGGACGACCACACTCGCTTCGAGCACCGTCCACAGCGGATACAGGATGAAGATGGCGACGAAGACCGCGACCCACAGGATGCTGCCGGCGATGAAGGCGTCGGTCCGCAGCACCCCGGCCAGGGCCAGCCCCGTGCCGAGAACCGCCAGGAACCCCAGCGCAGCCGCAGCGACACCCCAGCTGAACGGCTGCCCGGTCCCGAACAGCCGCACCGCGACGAGGACCGTGCCGAGCGCGCCGAGGACGATGGCCGCGCGCCCGCGCGAGGCGGTGGCCCAGGGCACGAGCCCCGCGGCCGCGACGAGCAGCGCTGTGAGGAGGATCGCTCCCATGAGCGGGGAGGTCCGCGCCAGCGCGGCGCCGGTGGCCTCCGGGGAAAACGTGAACAGCTCGCGGCCGGGCCGCGCCCAGGGAAGGCTCACCGCGCCCAGGAAGGTCAAGGCGCCCCAGGCGAGCAGCGTTGAGTTGAGTCCCGGCCGGACGGCCGGGGCGGTCAAGACTCGCGCCATTGACCCCCGCCGGAGGACCGGGAGGCCGGAGCCGTAGCGGCCCCGGCCTCCCCGCATCGCGTTATTTCGGAAGCGGGAACACTTCCGTCGTCCACTTCTTCACCAGCCCGTCCCGAACTGACGCCGTGCCGTACTTCACGAAGTCGTACTTGATGACCTTGAAGGCCTGGAATCGCGGCGACGTGCTCGGGACCGGTGTCTTGCTGTTCGACGGGATCTGGTACGACTGGCCGTCGCTCGCGGCCAACCCCTGCGCCGCCGGCGTGAGCGCCCAGTTGATGAAGGCGAGCGCATTCGCCCGGTTCGGAGTCGCCTTCACCAGGCTGAGGCCGCCGATCTCGTACCCTGTTCCGTCGCTGGGCGCGTTGTAGGTGATCGGGAAGCCCTTCAGCACCTGGTCCACCGCGTCGTGGATGAAGGTGATCCCCACGGCCACCTCGCCCCGGCCGGCCAGCTGTCCAGGCGCCGCGCCGCTGCGCGTGTACTCGGCGACGTTCTTGTGGATCGCCTTGAGGAGGTCGAACGCCGCCTTCTCCCCGTAGATCTGGACCAGGGTGGCGAGCATCGTGTAGCCGGTCCCCGAAGTGTTGGGGTTCGGGTAGGCGATCAAGCCCCGGTAGCGCGGGTCGGCGATGTCCTTCCACGTCCTCGGAACCGGCAGGTTCTTCTCTTGGAGCAACCGCTCGTTCAGCGCCCAGCCCAGGATGCCGGCGTACAGCGGAATATACTTGCCGGCCACCGCCTCGCGGAACTCCTGCCGCAAGTCGTTCCAGGCCGCGGGCCGGATGAACTCGGTGAGCCCTTCTTCGTTGGCGACGATGTGCGGATCGCCGGTGCCGCCGAACCAGACGTCGAACGACGGGTTCTGCCGCTCGGCGCGGAGCCGCGCCAGCGCTTCGCCGGAGCTCAGCCGCACGAAGTCGACTTGAAGGCCCGTGGCCTTGGGAAACTCCGCCTTCACGGCGTCACACCAGGCCGGATTGGGGCTGCACAGGACGGTCACTCTGCCAGCGGGCGCCGCCGAGGCCACGCCGAGCGAGGCCACGATCAGCGCCAGCACTACCAACGCCACGTTCCTCACGCGTATCCCCCCTTGGGATGAGCTGCCTTGCCAAGTAGCGGACGCAGGTGCGCAATGGTCTGCCGCGTCGCGGCGAGCGGATCGGGCCGCGGCAGGATTTCAGCCGACAGGAACCCCCGGTAGCCGATGTCGCGAAGCGTGCCGACGATGGAAGCGAAATCCAGATGACCCCACCCTGGAGCGAGCCGATTGCTGTCGGCGGCGTGGACAAGTCGCAGGCGCTGGCCTGCAAGGCGCAGCGCCTGCTCGATGGACGTCTCCTCGATGTTCATGTGAAACGTGTCGGCGAGCACCCCGAGGGCGGGGGAGCCCATCCGGTCGACCACGGCCAGCACGTCCTCGATCCGGGCGAGGAAATCGGTTTCATAGCGGTTGATGGGCTCGATCAGGATCGACACCTTCTCTCGCTCAGCGATGGGCAGGAGTGTGTGCAGCGATGCATCCAGCCGCGATGCCGTGGCCGCGCGATTGCCGCTAATGCGGCCCCGCAGGAGCCCGATGATCACCGCCGCCCCGAATCGCGCCGCCAGGTGAATGTGTGCTTCCATTCGTTCGATGGCGCGCGCTCTGATGCCTTCGTCCTGGTGCGAAAGGCTCAATCCGTCCTTGAGGAACGCCTGACCCGTGCCGACGGCCGGAATATGTAGTCGCGCGTCGCGTAGCGCACGCGCGACCGCATTCGCATCGATCTGCTGAGGATCCCGAATTGCCAGCTCCACGCCGTCATAGCCGAGCTCGGCGGCCATGCGGATGCCGTCCTGCCATGAGCCGCGAACCGCGACGGCGTCGAAGGCGGTGTCGTCTATCGAGACGACAAGACTCAGCTTTACGGCGGCCACC
>MENB01000131.1:0-668 GCA_001768125.1 Armatimonadetes bacterium RBG_19FT_COMBO_69_19 | reverse complement strand
GAGCCGGACCCTTGAGCACGGCCTGCAGCTCATCGTCATCTCGCTCCGTGACGAGCTCGGCCGGCGGCAGCTTCCCCGGCGGGAAGGTCTTCATGATGTCGTTCACGAGCTTCTCGATGTAGTCGAGCAGGGCCTGGACCCCGGGCAGGGCCTTCTCCGCCGAGGCGAGCGAGGGCTTGCCGACGACGCCCTCGATGTACGCCTTCACCTCGATCGGCCCCGCGCCGATGTGGCCGTACCAGTTGATCGGCCGGCGGAGCAGGTTGCCGGCCTTGTCGACGTGCCCCTCGGGGAGGAAGCCGAAGGGACTGTTGTCCACGGCCCACTCCTGCTTCATGAGCTCCGGGAACAGCGCCAGGCACCACGAGGTCTCGACCTCGTCGGCGTGGATGAACGGCGTCTCGTAGGGCCCGCCGTCCTTCTTCAGCTTGAAGAAGTCCTGGACGGCGTGATACCAGTTGAGGTTCACGATCAGCGACGGGACCCGGTAGCGCTTGCCGAACTGGTGGATGGCCGTCGGGATGACGTACTCCTGCCCGTGGCCGTTCAGCAGGATCTGCTTGCGGAATCCCATGTTCCAGAAGCCGGCGATCATCGCCCGGAGGAACCCGGTGAAGATCTCCTCCGGGATGACGACGGTCCCCGGCATCCCGAGGTGGTGGTAGGGG
>MENB01000130.1:16610-16807 GCA_001768125.1 Armatimonadetes bacterium RBG_19FT_COMBO_69_19 | reverse complement strand
GGGAGCTCGTCTCGCACGGTGTGGTTTCCGGCGATGGGGTCGCCGGGCTCCGGCAGCTCCTCCACGGGGGCGCGCGTCAGCGACGCCGCCAGCAGCGGATGCGAAGGCTTGCCGGCGTCCGTGCTCACGGCCGGTCGCTGCCGGTCGGCCGGTGGTCACTATGGCGGCCCGCCGGGGAGATGAGCGGGGCTGAGCGG
>MENB01000130.1:1040-16495 GCA_001768125.1 Armatimonadetes bacterium RBG_19FT_COMBO_69_19 | reverse complement strand
GGGAGGCGCAGGGGCAGATCCGGGGCGGGCGGTTCGTCGCCGGGCTCACGGGGGAGCAGTTCGCGATGCCCGAGGCGGTGGAGACGCTCCGCGCGGTCCGGCGGACACCCGAAGATCCGGCCGCCGTGGTGATCGCCTCGGCCGATCCGCTGAACCTGGTCGGGGTCATCCTGCCCGGAGCCAGGGTCCCCGTGGCGTCGGGGCAGGCGATCGCCTTCAAGAACGGCGTGCCAACCGACGTCGCGCCCCTTGGAGCCCTGCTGAGCCGGCTGCGGAACGAGCGGGAACGAGGGGGCCGGCGGCCCTAGCGGCCCCAGACGATCGTGCAGGCCGCGTAGGTGAAGCCGCCCCCGAAGGCGGCGAGGACGATGCGGTCGCCGTCCTTGATGCGGCCGGCCTGCACGGCTTCCCACAGGGCGAGCGGCACGCTGGCCGCCGACGTATTGCCGTACTCCTCGATGTTCACCACGAACTTCTCGAGCGGGACCTTGAGCTGATCCCGCATCGACTCAATGATGCGCAGGTTGGCCTGGTGGGGGACGAACAGATCCACGTCCTCGAGCCGCCACCCGGCCCTCTCCACCGTTTTGCGGATGAGGTCGGGCACGGCCCTCACAGCCAGCTTGAACACGGCCTGGCCGTCCATGTATGCGCGGTGCAGCTTGCGTTCGATCGCCTCGTTGGTGATGGGCATCCGCGACCCGCCCGCCGTGACCTTGAGGACGTCCCCCGCCGACCCGTCCGCCCCGACCATGCCGCTCTGGATGCCCCGGCCATCCGTGGCGGGTCCCAGGACCGCGGCACCGGCGCCGTCGCCGATGAGGACGCAGGTCCGCCGGTCTTCCCAGTCGATCAGCCGGCTGAGCGTCTCCGCGCCGATCACGAGCACCCGGCGGACTACGCCGGCCTGTATCATCTGTCCCGCGGTGATCAGCCCGTAGACGAAGCTCGAGCAGGCCGCGAGGAGGTCGAAGGCGCCGGAGCGCTTCGCCCCGATCCGCTCCTGCACCAGGCAGGCCGTGGCTGGGAAGAACATGTCGGGCGTGGCCGTGCCGACGATGATGAGGTCGAGATCTTCCGCGGATACCTTCGCGTCGGCGAGGGCCCGCTCGGCGGCCACGATGGCCAGGTCTGACGTGCTCTCGTCGGGGCCGGCCAGGTGCCGCCGCTTGATGCCCGTGCGGGCGGTGATCCACTCGTCGGTGGTGTCGACCATGCGGGCGAGGTCGTCGTTGGTGAGGATGCGCGTGGGGATGCAGACGCCGAGGCCCTGGATCGCCGCGCGCACGGGGGCGAAAGTCATCGCCATCAGGTTCTCCGGATGCCGGAGGGTTCCTGGCGGGTGTCTTGCTTCAGATGTTGCGGTCGATCCAGGCGAGGATCCGGCGTCCGACCAGCGCTACGAGCGCCCCGGCGAGCAGCCAGGTCAGGGCGAGACGCCGGGCGCCGGTGTTCTTCGCCTTCCCGGCCGGCCGGAACAGCTCGCTGGCGGACGGATAGAGATCCTGCGCGGAGACCTTTTCGGTCACCATCATGAGCTCCCACCTTAATTGGGAAGCAAGAAATGGGCCAGAGCGGTGAGTTTCTTTTCCCGGATCTCTGGGCTACTTAGCGCGGAACACTACGGCGGAGCCCCGGCCGGCGGCCGAAACCCGCTTTTCCTCGGCCAGGAGGTCGAGGTGGCCGATGACCTCCGAGAGGGCGAGCATCATGTTGATCTCGTCGAGGTCCTGGTACAGTTCCTGGGCCAGCGCCACCAGCGTCTTGGGCTCGCGGCCCAGGTGGCGGTAGATCTCCTCCTTGCGGTGCTCGTGGTGGCCGATCAGCTCCCGGATCCGGGCCCCCGGGTTCCCCATGGTCCCGCCGTGGCCCGGGTGGGCCACCTCGCAGTTCAGCAGCAGAACCCGCCGCAGCGAGTGCAGGTACTGGGGCAGGGTGGCGATCCGCCGGCCCTCCTGGGTGAATTCCACGACCGGATTCGGGCTGACCTCGGCCAGCAGGAGGTCCCCGGCGATGAGGACGCCGTCCAGGTGGAACAGGCAGATGTGACCCAGGGAATGGCCCGGGCAGTGCAGGACGCGCAGCCGATCGTCGTCCATGGCCACGGTGTCGCCGTCCTGGAGGGGATGGAACTCCGTGATCGGGTCGAACAGATGCCGCATCGCCCGCATCCGCTCCCTGAAGCTGACCAGGAATGTCTCGGGCAATCCCGCCAGGATGAAGTGGCGGTGCAGATGCTCGATCACCCAGCGGTCCCCCGCAAACTTCGGCCCGTCCGCCGAATGGGCGAAGATCTGCGCCCCCGAGTGTTCGCGCACCCACATCGCGTTCCCGAAGTGGTCGGAGTGGCCGTGGGTGAGGATGATCCGCCGGATGTCGGCGAGGCTTGCGCCGGCTCGGGCCAGGCCATCTTCCAGGGCCGTCTGGGCGTCAGGGGTCTTCGGCCCCGTGTCGACGAGAGTGAGCGGTTCGCCCTCGAGCAGGTATGCGTTGACCGGTCCGACCGCGAACGGGGTGGGTAGTTCGATCCGGTGGGCCCGCATGCTGCTCAGAGCCGTTCGATCACCGTCGCCGTGGCCATGCCCCAGCCGATGCAGACGACCTGGAGGCCGAAGCGGCCGCCCTGCCGTTCCAGCTCGTGGAGCAGCGTCGTGGCCAGGCGGGCGCCGGAGGCGCCCACTGGATGGCCCAGCGCGATGGCGCCGCCGTTGGGGTTCACCCGGGCCATGTCCGGCTCGAGCTCGGAGGCCCAGGCCAGCACCACCGGAGCGAAGGCTTCGCTGATCTCGATCACGTCGATGGCGTCCAGAGCCAGCCCGGCGCGGTCCAGGGCCTTGTGCGTGGCGGGAGCCACGCCGGTAAACATGATCACCGGATCGCTCCCCACCACGACGCGGGCGACGATGCGGGCGCGGGGGGTGAGCCCCAGGCTATATGCGCGGTCGGCGCTCATCAGCAGGAGCGCCGCGGCTCCGTCGCTGATCTGCGAGGAGTTGCCGGCGGTGATCACGCCGTCGGGGGCGAAAGCGGGCTGCAGCGCAGCGAGCTTTTCCACCGACGTGTCACGGCGGATGCCCTCGTCCTCCCCGACCGATGCCCCGGCCTTCCCCTCGAGGGGGAGGATCTCGCGGCGGAAGCGGCCTTCATCCGTCGCCCGTGCCGCCCGCCGGTGGGAGTCGACGCTGTACCGGTCGCACTCCTCGCGCGTCAGCCCGTAGCGCTTCACCAGCATCTCGGCGGCCACCCCCTGATGGACCAGGTGGTAGCGCTCCATCAGGCGTGGGTTCCATTCACCATAGTCGCTGCCGAGCGGCACCCGGCTCATGCTCTCCACGCCGCAGGCGACAACCACGTCGGCATCGCCGCTGCGGATGGCCTGCGAGGCGAAGTGGATCGCCTGGTGGCTGCTGCCGCACTGACGGTTGACGGAGGTGGCGGCGACCTCAACGGGAAAGCCGGCGAGCAGCGTCGCGGTGCGGGCCACGTTCGCGCCCTGGTCGCCGACCTGCGTAACGCAGCCTGCGATGACGTCCTCCACGAACCCGGGCTCGATCCCGGCCCGCCGGACGACCTCCTGCAGGACGGTAGCCAGGAGGTCATCCGCGCGGATCTCGCAGAGCGCCCCGTTGCGCCGGCCGATCGGCGTCCGCACGGCCTCGATGATGACGACCTCTCTCACAGCGCCAGCAGCCCTCCGTCGATCGCAAAGACCTGCCCCGTGATGTAGCTCGCCGCTTCCGAAGCCAGGAACACGGCGGCGCCCTTGACCTCACCTGCTCGTCCGATGCGGCCCATGGGGATCATGGCCGTGAGGTGTTGGCCGGCCCGTTCAATGACCTTCTCCGACATCCGCGTGGGGAACCAGCCCGGCGCGATCGCGTTCACCGTGATGCCGTGGCGCCCCCACTTCACGGCGAGGTCCTTGGTCAGCGCGATGATCGCCCCCTTGCTCGCGCTGTAGCCGACCGCGTCGAGCACCTCGGGCGGCTGGCCGGAGAGCCCGGCGAGGGAGGCCACGTTGATGATGCGCCCGAACCGGCGGCTGATCATCCCGCGTCCCACGGCCTGGCACATCAGGAACGTGCCCGTGGCGTTGGCCTCCATGACCTCGTGCCACTTCTGAAGCGGCATCTCCTCCGCGGGCGCGCCCCACGACCTGCCGGCCGCATTGACCAGGATGTCAATGCGGCCAAAGGCCCCGGTGACCTCCTCCACTACGCGGAAGACGTCGCGGCTGTCCGAGACATCGCCGGTGGCGGCCAGGCAGTCGATGTCGCTCCCCCGCAGGCTGCGCGCTGCCTCGTCGAGCCATTCGCGCCGCCGCGCCGTGATGGCCACGCGCGCGCCGGCCTGACCCAAGCCTTCAGCGATCTCGAGGCCGAGACCCCGCGAGCCGCCGGTGATGAGCGCAGTGCGACCCTTGAGGGAGAAGAGGTCCGCCGGGGACGACATGCGGGGATGCCGTTCTACAGGGGAGAGGGGTTACCTTCCCCTCGGCGTACTGGTACTCCACCATGGCCATCCTCCAGGAGCCGCGCATCGCCGCCGCGGACACGCTGCCCGCGGTGTTCTTCGCTCAAGCGGCGCGCCTGGGGAACCGCGTGGCCCTCCGGCGCAAGGAGTTCGGCATCTGGCGGCGGATCACGTGGGCGGATTACGCGCGGAGCGTCCGCTGGGTGGCGCATGCTTTGATGGCGATAGGACTGCAGCCGGGGGAGCGCGTCGGGATCCTAGGCGAGAACCGCCCCGAGTGGCTGTACAGCGATCTCGGCATCCAGTGCGCCGGTGCCGTCTCGGTCGGGATCTACGCGACGAGCAGCCCCGAACAGGTCCGCTACATCCTCGAGCACTCGGAGGCGCGGCTCGTCGTCGTCGAAGGCGAGGAGCAGCTCGACAAGTTGCTGGAGGTGCGGGGAAGTCTCCCGCACCTCCAGTGGATTATTGTCATGGACCCCGAAGGACTGCGGATGTTCTCGGACCCTACGGTCACGATGTTCGGCGAGTTCCTGGCCCTGGGCGAGCGGCACGAGCGGTCCCACCCGAACGCCGTGCAGGAGGCCCTGGCCGGGCTGCGTCCGGACGATCTCGCGTTGCTCATCTACACTTCCGGCACCACGGGGCCGCCGAAGGGCGCGATGCTCACCCACCACAACATCATGTGGGAGGTGCGCACCGCCTGCGAAGGCTGCATCCCCGCCCGCGAAGGCGACGAGCTCCTCTCCTACCTCCCGCTCGCCCATATCGCCGAGCGCTCGTTCTCCATCACGATCCCGGTGTACCGCGGGTGTACGGTGAACTTCGCCGAGAACCTCGACACCGTCCCGCAGAACCTGCGCGAGGTGCGGCCGACGGTGGTCTTCGGCGTCCCCCGGATCTGGGAGAAGCTGTACTCCGGCATCGTGCTGGGGATGAAGGAGGCCGACCGGGCCAAGCAGCTGGCCTTCGGGCTGGCGCTGCGCGTAGGGCGGGCGTATGCGTCGGTCAAACTGCGGAAGGGCCGGCCAGGGCCGGCCCTTCGACTGGTTTACGCGCTCGCGCATCGCGCCGTGCTCGCTCCGCTGCGGAACCGGATCGGTCTGGACCGCTCGCGCGTCGCGCTGTCGGCGGCGGCCCCGATCTCTCCGGATGTCCTGCGCTTCTTCTGGAGCCTGGGGGTGGAGATCCGCGAGATCTACGGGCAAACGGAAGGATCGGGTCTGACCACCTCGCATCCGCCCGGGGATGTGACACTCGGCACGGTCGGCAAGCCCATCGGGGGGATCGAGGTCCGGATCGCGGACGACGGCGAGATCTGTGTGGCCGGCCCCGGCGTCTTCCAGGGCTACTTCAAGGATCCCGAGCTCACCGCGCAGACCATCGTCGAGGGGTGGCTGCACACCGGCGACGTGGGGGAGTTCGACGCCGACGGCAACCTGAAGATCACCGACCGCAAGAAGGACATCTTCATCAACGCCTACGGGAAGAACATCGCCCCGCAGTTCATCGAGAACAAACTGAAGTCCAGCCCCTTCGTCAACGACGCCGTGGTGTTCGGCGACGGGCGGAAATACCTCGTGGCCCTCATCGTCATCGACGAGGATACCGTGGGCAAGTGGGCCCAGGAGCGCCGCGTGCCGTTCACGACCTACACCGACCTCACGCAGAGCCCCGAGGTGCGCAAGCTCCTGGCGGCCGAGGTCGACGCGGTGAACAAGACGCTGTCCTCGCCGGAGCACGTGAAGAAGTTCGCCCTCCTGCCCAAGCGGCTGTACCACGAGGACGGCGAGGTCACCCCGACCATGAAGGTCAAGCGGAAGGCAATCATGGAGAAGTTTGGCGACCTCATCGCTGCCCTGTACCGGGACTGATGCCCTACCGCCATACCCAGATCGGTTACGTTACCCTCGGAGCGTTCGCGTTCTGCGTCGCCGCCATCGCCTGGGCCGCCGCGCCCGACGGGTACACGGCGGGCGAGCTCCTCGTCCTGGCGCTGGTCGCCGGCGTGGGCCTGTTCTTCTCGAGCCTGACCGTCGAGATCGCTCTCGACCGCATGCGCGTGTGGTTCGGTCCCGGCTGGATCCGCCGGACGGTTCCGCTTCGGGAGATCGAATCCGCCGCGGCGGTCCGGGTCCCCTGGTACGTGGGCTGGGGCATGCGCTGGTGGGGCTACTGGCTGTACAACGTGTCGGGACACCGGGCGGTGGTCCTGCGGCTCCGCGGTGGGCGGCGATTCGGGATCGGCACCGACGAGCCCGAGGTCCTGCTGGTCGCGCTTCGCGGCGCCGGCGTCACAGGTGAGGGGAGGAGGTAAACGATGCCGACGTTCAAGGCGCAGACGATCGCCGATGGGCGTATCGTGGAGCGCACCGGGAAATCCATGGCCGCGTGGATGCGGCTGCTCGACCGCTGGGGCGCGAAGAAGAAGGGCCACACGGCCACGGCGCGGTACCTCGAGCGAGACGTCGGGCTCGAGGGATGGTGGGCGCAGGCCGTGACGATTCAGTACGAGTACGGGCGAGGACTGCGCAGGCCGCTCGTGGTGCCGGCGGCGCTGCGCCGGGCGCTCGGGACCTCGTCGAAGGCCAAGGCGGCGTTCGAGCGGCTGTCACTCTCGCACCGGCGGGAGTACATCCAGTGGATCACCGAGGCGAAGCGTCCCGAAACGAAGGCGAAGCGGGTCGACGAGACCGTCAGGCGGCTGGCCGGCGGCGCCGCACGTTGAGATGTGAGCGCTACGCCCAGCGCCGGCGGACCTTGTAGCGCTTCCAGCCTTTGATCGAGGGCTCCCGGGTCACCCCCAGGTAGAGCTCCTGGACGTTGGGGTTCTCCGCCAGATCCGCGGCGGAGCCTTCCAACACCAGCCGGCCGCTTTCCAACACATACCCGTAGTGCGCGATCGACAATGCCATGCGCGCGTTCTGCTCGACGAGCAGGATAGCGGTGCCGTCGCGGTTCACGCCGGCAATGGTGCGGAAGATCTCCCGCACCAGCAGGGGTGCCAGCCCGAGCGACGGCTCATCCAGCATGAGCAGCCTCGGGCGCAGCAGCAGGGCCCGCCCGATGGCCAGCATCTGTTGTTCGCCGCCCGAGAGCGTCCCGGCCAGTTGCCGGCTGCGCTCCCGTAGTACCGGGAAGAGGGTGTGGACGTGCCCGACGTCCGCCCGTATCTCAGGACCCCGCCGCCGGTAGGCGCCGAGCGCCAGGTTCTCCTCGACCGTGAGCTCGGGGAAGATACCGCGGCCCTCGATGACGTAGCCGATCCCGAGCGCGGCGATGTCCTCCGGGTCCATCCCGCTGAGGCGCCGTCCGGCGAACTCGACGGTGCCTTTCTCGGGCTGGTCGGGGATGAGGCCCATGATGGTCCGCAGCAGCGTCGTCTTTCCCGCGCCGTTGCTTCCCAGGAGCGTCACGATCTGGCCCGGGGGGACCTCGAGCGACACGCCGCGGAGCACCGTCAGCCGCCCGTAGTAAGCGGTCTCGACATTGTGCACCCGCAGCAGGGCGTCAGCCATTGGTCCCGTCCGGCTCGCCCAAGTAGGCGCGGATGACCTCGGGGTTCGCCTGGACCTCGGCGGCGTTCCCCTGCGCGATCTTCACGCCGTGATCCAGCACCGCGATCCAATCCGAGATGCCCATCACGAGCTTGAGGTCGTGCTCCACGAGGATCACCGTGATCTCCATCTCCTCGCGGATGTCCTTGATGCGGAACACGAGATCCGCCTTCTCCTCAGCGGTCATCCCCGATGACGGCTCGTCAAGGAGCAGGAGCTTCGGGCCGGTGGCCAGCGCCCGCCCCAACTCGACCAGCCGCTGCCGGCCGAGGGGCAGATCTCCCACCCGCCGGTCCCGGGCCTCCTGGAGGTCGAGGAAGTCGAGGATCTGCTCCGCCCGCGCACGGTGTGTGACCTCTTCACGCCGCCATCGGGGGAGCCCGAGCGCGGCCGCGAGGAGGCCGGAGCGGAAGTGCAAGTGGCGGCCGAGGAGCAGATTCTCCAGCGTCGTCATCCGCAGGAACAACTCGACGTTCTGAAACGTCCGCGCGATCCCGAGGCGCGCGATACGATCGGGCTTCGCCGCCGCGAGGCTGCGCCCGGCGAAGACGATGCGGCCACGGTCGGGACGGTACAGGCCGGTGATGCAGTTGAACAGCGTGGTCTTCCCCGCGCCGTTCGGGCCAATCACCGAGATGAGCGCCCCGGTAGGGACCTGCAGGGAGACGTCGTCCAGGGCGACGATGCCGCCGAAGGCGATGGAGACGTCTTGAACTGAGAGGAGGGGTGCGGAGGGGAGCGCCGCCACGTCGTCGGGGAGTGGAGCGGGATCGAGCACGTCAGTCCGGAGGGGTGAGGACCATGCTCACCCCTCCGGGATCCCTACTCAGAACCCGACCGGGTACTCGATCCAGTCGGTGAGCTTCTTGTACTGCCGGTTCTCAGACTTGATGATGTAGATCCGGTTCAGCCCCTGATGGCGGTCGGGGCCAAAGGTGATCCCGCGGATCACCTCACCGTTCCAGTTCCGCATCGACTCGAGGGCGCGGACGACACTGTCACGCGTCACGTTCGGACCCGCGCGGCGGATGGCCTCGACGAAGGGCTCGAGGAACGACACCCCGGCCAGGGCGTTGAACGGGCTCTGGCGCAGCTGCGGGTTGATCTTCAGCAGCGTGTCCAGCATCGCGTCCACCTTCGGGTCCGTGCCGGGCACGGGGAAGTAGGCCGTCAGGATGACCCCGTTCCAGGCGTCGCCGGCCAACTGGAACATCACCGGGTCGGCCAGGGTGAAGCTCGCGAACAGCTTCGGCGAGAATCCGATCTTCGCCATCTCGCGCACGATCAGCGCGCCTTGTGTCGGGGTGGCGTAGAGCATGACGGCGTCGGCCCCCGACTGGCGGAGCTTCACCGCCTGTCCGCTGAGATCGCGGTCGGTGACCTCGTACGGCACGGCGGTGGCGAGCTTGATCTTCGTGTCGGCGATGCCGCGCTTGATGCCCAGCAGCCCCTTCTGCCCGTACAGGTCGTTCTGGTAGAAGACGGCCACGGATTTCACGCCTTCGTTCTTGGCCGCGTAGGTCGTCAGGATGCGGCCTTCATCCACGTAGCCCGGGTAGCCCACGAAGAGGTACTTCTTGTTCTTGAACCCGGCCCACATGTTCGCGTCCGCGGTGGGCGTCATCCAGAGGACCTGATTCTCGATGATGTAGTCGCGGACGGCGAAGGCGTTCGCCGAGCCGATCAAGCTGACGATGGCGAAGACGCGCTCGCGCTCGACCAGTTCGCGGACGTTGGCCACGGCGCGGGTGGGCAGATAGCCGTCGTCGCGCAGCACGAGCCGGATCTTCCGGCCGTTGATGCCGCCGGCGTCGTTGATCCACTTCAGGTAGGCGTCCATGCCGCCCCCGACGCCCTGGCCCCAGAAGGCGGCCGGACCGGACAGCGGCTGAGAGCTCCCGATGACGATCTCGGTGTCGGTGATCCCGCGCTCCTGGCTCACGCCGACGCTCACCGTGGCGACGAGCACGAGCACGGCCACGAGCACCCCCATCCGGGTTGCCGTTCTCATTCCCTCACCCCTCTGCGGATTTCGGAATGTACCGTCTAGTTACACACGGCGCTTGTACTCCCTGCCCAGCAGTCCTTCCGGGCGGATGACCAGGACCGCGATGATGATCAGGAAGGCCAGGGTGGTTTTGAACTTCACGGACACGTACGCGCCGAACAGGGCTTCCACCACTCCCAGCAGCAGCCCCCCCACCGCCGCGCCCGGCATGCTGTCGATCCCTCCGAGCACGGCCGCGGCGAAGCCCTTCAGGAACGGGTCGAGCATCATGTAGGGGTCGAGCAACGTGACCGGGGCGAGGAGGATCCCGGCGGCCGCGCCCAGGGCCGATGCCAGCCCCCAGGTCAGGGCGAAGATCCGGCGGACGGGGATGCCGAGGACCTGGGCGGCCACCATGTCCTGCGAGACCGCCCGCATCGCCAGCCCCACCCGCGTGCGCTGGACCAGCACGTAGAGGCCGGCCATCAGGACCAGCCCGACGGCGAAACTCCCCAGACTGATCTGGCTGATGACGACCTCTCCGAGGCGGTAGACCTTCGTGTCGGAAAGGGGGAAGGGCATCGTCTTCGTGTCGGTCCCCCAGAACACGGCGGTCGCCCCCTGCAGGATGAGGGCCAGGCCGAGGGTGATGACGATCTTGCCGAGCAGCGTCGCCTCCTTCGCCGGCCGGATGACCAGGAAGAAGAAGGCCGCCCCCACCAGCGCGGTGGCGAGGAGGCTGCCGGCCGAGGCCGCGGCGAACGGCCAGTGCGCTGTGCTGATCAGGGCGAAGGCGATGAACGTGCCGAACGTGGCGAGATCCCCGTGGGCGAAGTTCAGGATGCGGGAGGTACGGTACAGCAGCACGATGCCCAGCGCCACGAGCGCGTAGAGGCTGCCGACGGCGAGCCCCCCGACGACGTACTGGGCTAGAAGGGCCATGTCTTGAACCAGAGCTTGATCCGCAGCCACCGCCCGTATAGCCCCCACGGCTCCACGGCCATAACGAAGACGATCGTCGCCCCGTAGACCAGCGGGAGGAATTGCTTCAGGCCGGCCAGCTGCTGCGGGAGGATCGTGAGCAGGGCGGCGCCGAGGACCGAGCCGGGGATCGTGCCCAGCCCGCCGACCACGATCATGCTGAGGTAGTAGACAGACTCGAACAGCGTGAACATCTGCGGCTCGAGGAAGCCCAGCAGATAGGCGAGCATCGCCCCGCCCAGGCCGGCGTAAAACGCGCTCACCGCGAAGGCGAGGGTCTTGTAGATGGTGAGGTTGACACCCGTCACCTCCGCGGCGATGTCGCTGTCCCGGATGGCGACGAACGCGCGGCCGATGTGCGAGCGTACCAGGTTGAAGGCGACCCAGACCCCCGCCGCGGCGATGGCCGCGAACAGGTAGTAGATGTGGTGATCGCGCAGGCGTGTCCCGGCGATGGCCAGCTTGGGCAGAAACAGCCCGCTCCGCCCGCCGGACAGCGCCTCCCAGTTGGTGAGTACTTGGTTCACGGCGATGCCGAATCCGAGGGTGGCGATCGTGAGGTAAGGCCCGGTCAGGCGCAGCGCGGGGATCCCCACCAGAAAGCCGAAGAGCGCTGCGACCAGCCCGCCCCCGGCCATCGCCGCGGGCCACGGGAGGTGCAGTCGGGCGGCCAGGATCCCGGCCGCGTAGGCGCCGACCGCGACGAAGCCGGCATGGCCGAGCGAGATCTGCCCCGTATATCCCACGAGGAGGTTGAGCCCGACGGCGATGACGATGTGGGCGGCGATGAGCGACGCGGTATAGAGGAAGTATCCCGGCGCCAGGACCGGCAGCAGCGCGAGCAGGGCGATGAGAGCCAGGAGGGCCGTCCAGCCGAGCGCCCCGCGGACGAGGTAGAGGTCTTCCTCGTAGCGCTGGCGGAGTTCCACGCCTCGCCGAGTTCTCTCCCTCGAGAAGGCTTCCCTGCGTTCGCTGCGGCCGTTTTCCACGGCATGGTCGGTATGGTATGATGAACGCGCGTTTTTCTGCGCTGGTTCAGGCCTCTGGGGGCCTTCCACCAGGGGCTTGATCTTCGTCGGAAGGGACGGGGACGATTGTGATCGTCAATAACCTCAAAGTCCTGGTCGGCGGCGTGCAGCTGCGCGACGGCGTGGTGACGATGACCGACGTGCTCGGACGCATCCTCACCCGCGCCGGGCTGCACGTGCTCGCGATGGAACGCGGCTACGCCTCGACGATCTACGGCGCCCATCAGTACGACCCCATGCTGATCACGGCCGCCGCGCCGACCTCCTGGGGCGACCGCGAGGTCGACATCCTGATCGCGCTCGACTACGACAGCAACCCCGATGCGAACCTGCAGCCGAACCGCGACACCGTCCTGCGCCACGGCACGGAGCTCAAGCCCGGCGGGGTCCTCATCTACGACAGCAGCACCGGCGAGATCGACACCGCCGAGCTGGAACACCGCGGCGTCAAGGTCTTCCCGATCGCCGCTCGGGACATCGCCCGCGACGAGCTGAAGAAGGACGTCGTCAAGAACATCGTCATGGTCGGCGCGCTGTTCCGGCTGCTGGACTTCGACCCGAAGGGCACCTACTTCCGAGGGCTGATCGAGGAGCGGTTCCTGAGCAAGGGGCAGGAGATCGTCGACATGAACATCCAGGCGGCGCAGCGGGGCTCGCAGGCCGTCGAGGCCATCCTCAAGGACAAGGGCTGGGCCGACGCCGGGTACCGCCTCGAGCCCCGCCCGATCACAGAGCCGTTCCTCCTCATCAGCGGCAACGAGGCGCTGTCCGTCGGCGCGATCAAGGCCGGCTGCCGCTTCTACGCCGGCTATCCGATCACACCGGCCTCGGCCATCCTCGAGTTCATGGAAGAGCACCTCCCGGCCTACGGCGGGCGCGCCCTGCAGGGACAGAACGAGCGCGAGTCCATCCGCGCCGCGATCGGCGCCGCGCTGACCGGCGTGCGCAGCATGGTGGGGACCTCGGGCCCGGGGCTCTCCCTGAAGGTCGAGGAGTTCGGCGTGTCGGGGATGACCGAGACGCCGGTGGTCATCATCGACACGCAGCGCGCCGGGCCGAGCACGGGGATGCCCACGAAGAGCGAGCAGGGCGATCTGTGGCTGTCGGTCTTCGGCGGCCACGGAGAGATCCCGCGCATCGTCCTCGCCCCCGCCACGCAGGAAGAGTGCTACACGATGATGATGGAAGCGCACGAGCTGGCGGACAAGTACCAGTGCCCCGTGTTCTTCCTGACGGACCTGAACCTCTCCGAGGGCCGCAAGGCCATCCCGGAATCGTTCTTCCTGAAGCAACCGGCCGCGATCGACCGCTCGACGCTGGTCCGCGAGGACGACCTGCGGCGGGACGGCGCCTACCGGCGCTACGTGGTGACCGACAGCGGCATCTCCCCCCGGCTCGTGCCGGGCACGCCCGGGGCCATCTTCAAGATCACGGGCTCAGAGCACGATGAGCGCGGCTTCGTGAGCACCGATCCCCTCATCCGCAAGGCCCAGGTGGAGAAGCGCATCCGCAAGATGCAGACGTACCTCAAGGCGGACGGCCGCTCACCCTACGTCGCCGGGAAGCCCGACGGCAAGCCCGTGCTCGTCGGGTGGGGCAGCAGCCGGCCCGTCATCCTCGATGCACAGCACCGCCTCCGGGAGCGCGGCATCGAGGTGGCGGTGGCCCACTTCACGCACCTGTGGCCCTTCCACACCGAGGCCGCGAAGCCGCTGCTGGAGAAGGCGTCCACCGTCATCGCCGTGGAGCAGAACTTCAGCGGCCAGTTCGCGGATGTCATTCAGTCCCGCTGTCTGGTCCCGGTCCGGCGCATCGTCAAGTACAACGGTCTGCCACTGTACCCGGCGGAAATCGTCGAGGGGGTCGAGGCGATCCTCCACGGCGGCGTGCCGATAGTGCGGATCACGGACGGACCCGTGCCGGTGAAAGTCTCAGAAGGCGACTAGCGAGGCATCGAGCGCGATGGCAGACACGAAGGCACAGAAGCTCTCGGCGAAAGTCTGGGACGAGAACGCCACGCCCCGGCACCGCATCCAGTGGTGCCCCGGGTGCGGAGACTTCGGCGTCCTGGCCGCGGTGAAGATGGCCCTGACCAAGATGGAGATCACGCCGTACCAGGTACTGCTGGTCGGCGGGATCGGCTGCTCGGGGCAGATCCGCAACTACCTCAACGGGAACGCGTTCCACGGCAGCCACGGCGGCCCGCTGGCCTACGCCTTGGGCGCCAAGATGGCGAATCCCGACCTGAAGGTCATCTCGATGGCCGGCGACGGCGACACGTTCGCGATCGGCGTCGAGAACTTCGTGCACGTCTGCCGGCGCGACCCGGCGATCATGCACGTCATCATGGACAACGGGGTCTACGGTCTGACCAAGGGGCAGAACTCGCCGACCCACGGCCGCGGGATGGATCTCAAGGACTTTTCCGAGGAGTCCCCGCCGCCGTTCTCGCCGCTGCGCCTGGCCCTCACCGCCGGCGCCACCTTCGTGGCGCAGTCGTTCTCCGGCGACCCGAAGCACGCGGCGGAGATCTACGTCCAGGGGCTGCAGCACAAGGGCTTCGCCATGGTGAATGACTTCTCGCCCTGCGTGACGTACAACAAGTTCAACACCTACGACTGGTACCGTGAGCACGTCGAGGAGATCCCGGGCGACCACAACCCCGAGGACATCAACGGCGCGTGGGACCTGCTGAACGATTTCGACCGCCGGGGGCGGCTGCCGCTCGGCATCATCTACCGCCACCCGCGAAACAAGAAGACGTTCAAGCGCGCGCCGATGTGGCCACAGGAGCTGCAGGACGCCGACATCAAGCCACTGCTGCGCGAGTTCGTGTAGGCCCCGCGCGCGCTCTTGCGTCACAGGCCCTTCCGACCCAGACGGTGAATGCCTCTCCCTCGAGGGAGGTGATGGCTGTGGATATCGGCACGATCCTGCTGGCGATCTGGCTCATACTCACCGGACTGACCGCGTTCGTGCGGCTGAGCTTCCCCAATCGGGACCGCGTGATGGCGGTCATCGCGCTGCTCGCCGGGATCTTCCTGCTCATCAGGCGCTGAGCGCATGCTGCGCACACCGCAGGCGTACCGGCAGGGACTGCGGGACGGCCGCGAGGTCTATTACCGGGGGCAGCGCGTCGAGGACGTCACGACCCACGCGGCGCTGGGTCGGGGCGCGAACCACTCCGCACTGGACTTCCACCTCGCGGAGGATCCCACCCACCGGGCGTTGATGGTCGCCGATGAGGGTGAGGGGGCGCCGTTCAGCCGCTACTTCCACATCCCCCGGACGAACGAGGACCTCCGCAGGCGCAACGAGCTCATCGAAACGGTGACGCGGCTCGGCAACACCTTCGTCCCGCTCGTGAAGGAGATCGGCACCGACGCCCTCTTCGCGCTGCTGATCGTCGCCGGGCAGGTCGACCGAGCC
>MENB01000130.1:0-1030 GCA_001768125.1 Armatimonadetes bacterium RBG_19FT_COMBO_69_19 | reverse complement strand
CGTACCTCCGCCGGGTGCAGGCGTTCCACCGGCACTGCCGCGACCGGGACCTGACGATGGCCGTGGCCCAGACCGACGCGAAGGGCGACCGCGGCCGTCGGCCTCACGAGCAGGCGGAGCCCGACACCTACGTCCACGTGGTCGAGCGCCGCCCTGACGGCATCGTCGTCCGCGGGGCCAAGGCCCACACGACCAATGCCGTCTACGCCGACGAGATCATCGTCCTGCCGACCCGGGCCCTCGGCCGGGAGGACGCCGACTGGGCCGTGGCGTTTGCCGTTCCCGCTGCCACGCGCGGCGTGCGGATGCTGGCCAGTCCGAGGGGGTTCTCCGCCACGAGTGTGTTCGACAACCCCTTGAGCGCGCGCTATCAGACGGTGGAGTCCCTCACGGTCTTCGAGGACGTTTTCGTACCCATGGAGCGGGTCTTTCTCCTGGGGCAATGGCAGGCCGCGGGGTTGCTGGCCAAGACCTTCGTCGAGTTCCATCGCTTCACGGCGATCAGCTACAAACCCCCGCTGCTCGAACTATTGGTTGGGGCCGCGGCGCTGCTCGCGGACTACAACGGCATCGCGGGCGCCGGCCACGTTCGGGACAAGCTCGTCGCGCTGGTCATGTATCTCGAGACGGTGCGCGGCCTGACCCATGCGGCGGCAGTGGAGTGCCAGGCGAAGGACGGGATCGCCGTCCCCAACGTCATCTACACGAACGCGGCGAAGCATTACTTCGCGGCGCACTACCACGAAGCCGTGCGCACGGTGCAGGACATCGCGGGGGGTCTCGTCGTCACCGCACCGGTGGAGGAGGATTGGAACGCCCCGGAGACGCGGGCGGCGATGGAGCGCTATCTGGTCGGCGCGGTGGGCGCGGAGGAGCGGCTGCGCGCGATGAACCTCGTCCGCGACATGACCGCCTCGGACCTCGGGGGGTATCTCGAGGTGCTGGCCATCCACGCCGAGGGATCGCTCGAGGCTCAGAAGCTCACGATCCTGGCCGACGTCGATCTGGAACCATACAGGGCGTACGCCCG
>MENB01000129.1:13959-14341 GCA_001768125.1 Armatimonadetes bacterium RBG_19FT_COMBO_69_19 | reverse complement strand
AGAGCTTCTGCTCGTGCTCCGCCCCGTGCTCCGCGGCCCCGACGATCTCAAAGTCGTGCTCGACCGTGCCCTCGTTCTTGACGGCGAACCGCACCACGCCGGGCTTGACGCGAATCTCCTTGGGCTCAAAGGCGAACTCTCTCGCCACGACGTTCACCTCCTGCGCCTCATCCATCTCGCCCGGTGCGTCTACTGCCTGGGGCGTCGGCTGGGCTGCCTGGCGCTGACAGCCGACCGCGACGACCGCCATCGCGGCCAGCATGGCGATCACGATGACCTTACTCATCCTCTTCCTCCCCCCCCGTCTGGGGCGTTGTGCCTCTGCTTGGAGACTCCCAAACCGGCCAGCGCCGCCCAGCAGATCCCTTCTCGCTCCGAGAGC
>MENB01000129.1:12632-13911 GCA_001768125.1 Armatimonadetes bacterium RBG_19FT_COMBO_69_19 | reverse complement strand
ACCACGCCGGTTGCGCCGGCCTGAAGCAGTTCGACGATCAGGGGGAGATCGTACGCGGGCACGAGGACGATGAGCCCGACCCCGGGTGCGGCGGCGCGTAGGCGCCGGATGAGGTCACCATCGGGCACGGGCAGGTCGACGAGCACGGCCGTCGGTCCCTGTGGAACCAACAACGGGGCAAGCTCCTCGACGGCTGCCGCTCCGCCGGCAGGCTCGATCCCGGGCTGCCCCGTGAGCAGCGCCAGCCAAGCATCACCGTGCAGCACGGCCGGCGCGAAGACGACGACGCGCATCGCCAGAGGTTGATCCTAGGCGGTCAAGAGAATCACGAAGCCGAGCACGACGGCAACAGTGCCGAGCACGGCGCCGGCGACACCTTTCCGGGGAAGGTACCAGTGCCCGATGCCGTTGAGGACCCGCCGGTTGGCTACGACGCCGAGGAGCACGACCAGGGGCGCGATGAACGCTAGATTGTACAGCAGGAGGTACGCGAGCCGTGTCGGCAGGGGCTCGCGCGCAAGCAGGCCGAGGATGCCGAGGTAGATCGCCCCACTGCAGGGGACCGTGCAGAGACCGACCAATCCCCCGGCGACAAACAGTCCGGCGGAACTCGTCCGGGCCAGGGCGGCGCGAACCGCCCCATGGAACCGCGCCGGCATCTTGAGGGCCCATCCCCATCCAGGCACAACCGCGTCCTTCACCATCCACAGACCGAGGATCACCACAACGAGCCCCATCAGCCGCACGGGGAGATGCGTCCGCGTCAGCACCGCCACCACGGACATCACGCCGAGGCCGAGGAGGAAATAAGTGGCGAACATCCCCAGCACGTAGGCGCCGCCGACCCGCCACAGCCGGGGCTGCGTTCCGCCCAGCGCGACTCCCGCGAGCAGGATCGCTACGAGCGAGAGCAGGACGCTGAACGCGCAGGGGTTGAGGCCGTCCAGCAATCCGCTGACAACGAGCGCGGGAAAAGTCAGGGTGCTCACCCGCGCACCTCGAGCACGCCTCGCATGGACGGGTTCTCCTTGCCGCCGCAGCAGATGTCGCAGTAGAACTCATAGTTGCCGGCCGGGAGGGAGCCGAGATTCACAGTCTTTTGCGACTTTGGGGCAATCCGTACATCGATGTTCAGCGCCTCGATCCGGAACTGGTGCCAGCCCCCACCGTCAACGTGGAACTGGCTGTCAGCGTTGACGAACGTCAGGGCCACATCCTGACCGGCTCTCGCCTGCAGCCGCGAAGGTTCGAAGCCCGCCATGCTGACCAGCACCTGCTG
>MENB01000129.1:11506-12570 GCA_001768125.1 Armatimonadetes bacterium RBG_19FT_COMBO_69_19 | reverse complement strand
GCGGCGGCCAGGCCGAACCACAGGGCCCGGGCCCTCCGGCTGAATCGCGGTCGGTTCCTGTGCCCGGCCCGTTGCTTCGATGTTCTCCCCTTGTTCACAGGTCACGCCTCCTCATGTCGCATCGTTACTGTACCCGGGACGCCATCCCCCCGGGCTTAAGATTCTGTTAAGGCGCCGACTCAATGGCAAGCCGCGGCCATGCGTCGAGCGTGCCCCAGGGCCCGCAGCATCAAGACGATACCCGCCGCGTTCGCCGCCAGGCTCAGCGCCACCACGTATGCCTTGTACTGGATGAGGAAGGTCGCGGCGGCGGACAGTCCAATGAACGGGACGACGTCGGCCAGGTGGTGCAGGCAGCAGGCCACCATGGCAGTCGTCGATGTGGCGGTTCCCCCGGCCGCGACCGCCGCCCCGGCCCGGTCACCCCGAATCACCCGCCGGACGTGGGAGTAGAGGCCCATCTGCGTCCCAAAACCGACCGCCACCAGTGCGATAAACCACAGGTCCGAGCGCCACTGGGATAGGAGGTGGGACCATGAACGGGACGACAGGCCGATAATAAGGCTGTAGCCTGCCGCAAGGAGCCCCGCGGACAGCAGGCCGATCCGGACCGCTCGTGTGTTGAAGTGCGGCCGCGCGAGGACGACCGTGCTCACGGTACCCACCGGAATGTGCGGACGGCCACACCCGCGATGGTCTTGATCGCCAGCTCCACGGGCTGGCCCGCGTCCACCTTGGGGAAGATCAGCACTCCCGAGCGATGATGGCTGTCATCAGCGGTGCTGATCCAGCGCAGGGCCTTGAAACTCTTGCCGCCCGTGCGCAGCTCGCTCAGCGCCACCAGATTGTACCCCGACAGATCGACGCTGTGCGTGTTCATCGCCACGAGGACCACGCTGTACCGGTCGGGTTCATACGCGGCCGCGCCCGGTCCGCCGAAGGTCACCTCGATCTCGACGCCCCCCTCACCCTGGTCACGCTGCACGTTCCCGGGCGGCGCCTGGGCCGCCGTCGCGGGCCGGGTCGCCTCAGGCGCGTCCGAAGATCGCAGCGCCACGAAGTAG
>MENB01000129.1:5667-11494 GCA_001768125.1 Armatimonadetes bacterium RBG_19FT_COMBO_69_19 | reverse complement strand
ACCGCCGCGCCGATCAGAACCGCCACGATCACCACACGCATCATCGTCCCTCCGTCAGCGCAGCAGCGGACGCAGCGTGGTTTCGAGCTCATACATCGAGGTCACGCCGATGAACTTTCGCACCATGCGCCCGTCCCGATCCAGGATGAAGATCTCCGGGTGCGCCTTGATCTCGAAAATCGCGTTCACCTTCGCCGCGTCCGGTTGATTGAACTCATGGTAGTGCCAGGTGATCTGCTCTCCGTACCGTGCTTTGAGTGAAGCCATCACGGGCTTCATCACGTCGCACGCCCCTCAGCCATGCGGATGATGGGGCGTCGGATCCGACCAGACGAAGACGACCGTCGGCCGGCCGCCCTCCACATAGTCCGCGTAGACGGGGCCGCGGGGCCAGGCTACGAACGCCACGACCGCGGCGGCGACCAGGCCGGCGGCGAGAAGCCAGCCGGCATAGCCCCGGTACCACGGACGTCGTGCATGTGTGGATCCCATCTCCCTCTCCTCCCTACGACGCGGGGAGCGCGAAACCGACGGTCGTGCCTGCGCCGAGCTCGCTGCGCGCCCAGACGCGCCCCCCGTGCGCTTCCACGAGATGCTTGACGATAGCAAGTCCGAGGCCGGCCCCGCCCGTCGCGCGCGATCGCGAACGGTCAACGCGGTGGAACCGGTCGAAGATGTGGGGCAACTCTTCAGGGGGGATGCCGGGACCCGTGTCCGACACCTCCACCTGAACCTCGCCATCCACGGCCCGCGCCGCCAGCCGCACCACGCCGCCGCGCTCCGTGTAGCGGATCGCGTTGCCCAGCAGATTGTGCAGGACCTGGACGATCCGATCGCGGTCCGCGGGAACGCTCAGGGCCTGCGCGGCTACGTCCAGCGCGACCCCCTTCTCCTCGGCCAGCGGGCGGGCCACGTCAGCTACCTCCCGGACCAGTCCGCCGAGATTCGCCGGTCGCCGATCGAGATGGAGCTGGCCCTGCTGAGCCAGCGAGAGGTCACGCAAGTCTCGCACCAGCCGGGTGAGGACCTGCGTCTGCATGTGCAGCGAGGCCAGACGCTCCGGCGTGGCCTCGACCACGCCGTCGAGCATACCCTCGACGTTGGCCTGCAGCACCGAGAGGGGCGTGCCGAGTTCGTGCGCGATGTCCGCCAGAAGCTGCCGGCGCGTCTCCTCCGTGTGCCGCAGGTCCGCTGCCATGGCGTTGAATGCGCGCGCCACACCGGCCAGCTCGTCGCCGCCCGCCACCGGTACGTCGTGCCGCAGGTCACCCTGCCCCACGCGCTTCGCGGCGACGGCAAAGGCCTGGAGCGGGGCGGTGATCGTTCGGGCGGTCGCGGTCCCCGCCACCGCAGCGACGCCCAGCCCGATCACCGCCGCCACCCAGATCGCCCGCCGGACGTCGCCGAGCAGACGCGCTTCGGGCGAAGGCATCATCTCCCGCATCATCGTGTTCATCCCGGGCATCGCCCTCGCATGGCGGAGGAAGGTGGCGACGCGTGCCTGGGCGAGACGGTCGGTGACCACGCCCACGACCGCGACGGAAAGCCAGGCCACGAGGACCAGGACCAGCACCAACCGCCCGCGCACGCTAGTCATCAAGGGCCTCCGCGAGCCGGTAGCCCACGCCGTGCACGGTGACGATGTAGCGCGGATGCCGCGGATCGGGTTCGAGCTTCTGCCGGAGGTTCTTCACGTGCGCGTCCACGGTGCGCTCATAGCCCTCGAACGCGTATCCCTGCACCTGATCGATGAGCTGCAGTCGCGTGAACGCCCGTCCGGGACTGCGCGCCAGCGCCGTGAGCAGCCTGAACTCCGTCGGTGTGAGATCGAGCGGGATGCCCGCGCGGGTCGCCTCGAAGCGGGCGGGGTCGATCTCCAGATCGTGTACGTGGACACGGTCACCCGGCGCCGGTCCCGCCTGCGCGCGGCGAAGGACCGCGCGGACGCGCGCGACCACTTCGCGGGGGCTGAACGGCTTCGTGATATAGTCGTCGGCGCCAAGCTCCAACCCGACGAGCTTGTCGGTCTCCTCGTCACGCGCGGTGAGCATGATCACTGGTGTTGACCCCTGGCCGCGGATGCGCCGGCAGACCTCAAAACCGTCCAGCCCTGGCAGCATGAGATCCAGCAGCACGAGATCGGGCCGCAGACGCGCGAACTCGTCCACGGCCCGAGCCCCGTCGCCGCTCACCTCGACGCGGTAGCCGTCCTTCTCCAGGTACTGGCGGACGACGTCCGCGATCCCCGGCTCATCCTCGACGATCAGCACCGTCCGTTTGGACATCTCTACCCGAGGGCGCGCTTCAGCTCCTCGTACTGCTCCGTCGTGATCTCGCCGCGCGCCAGCCGCTGCCGGAGGATCGCCAGCGCCTCATCAGCGCGTCCGGCCTTGTCCACCAGGCCGCGGGTGATCAGCACGACGCCGGCGATCACGAGCACGAGGAACAGGAGTCCTCCCCAGCCCCAACCGGACCCGCCGCCGTACCAGCCGCCCATCATGCCCCGGCCCATGTGTCCGGGGCCCATCATCCCACCCATCCCGCCCACCCCGAGTGACATCCCCAGCACGGGGAGCAGGACGACCACGCCGAGCACCACCAGCAAGACGATCGACAGATCTCGTGAGCTCATCTATGTGCCTCCTAGAACTCTCTCTCAGCCACGAACGCGCCGTGCCAGGTGTGGAACCATACCTGACCGGTGGACGCGTTCACGCTCAGCATCCCGGCGATCTTGCCGCCGCGCTCGAAGTCGAAGGTGAAGTAGCCGTAGAAGGCGATGCCGGGCTCGAGGGTCGACCCGGGGAACGCCTGCGCCAGATACTGCGCAGCGAGCTGTTGCGCGCGATCCGGCGTGATCGGCTGGGCCTGCGGGGTCACCGGCTGGGTGGTGGGACCCCCCATCATGCCGCCACCCATCATGCCGCCGCCCATCCAGCCGGCGCCGGCCATGTGGCCGTATTTCGTGTTCCACATCATGTTGGGCCCGGGCTCGGGGTGCACGAACCCGTTCCGCTCGACGATGAGCTCGAGCGCACCGCGCCCCGTGCTCTTCTCCTTGACCAGCACATAGTAGTGGTTGCTGAACTCCATCACTTCCGCGACGGCCAAGTCACCAGGGTACCCCGCGAGGGCCTCGCGCGCGCGCGAAGCCGCGCCGTCGATCGTCGTGACAGGCGTCACGGCCTGCCCCACGCGCGGGCCACCCATCCATGCGCCGCCCGTCATGCCGCCGCCGTGCATTCCACCCGGCCCCCATCCGCCGCCCGGGCCCCCGATGCGGGGCTGCGCGATCACCGGCAGCGCCAGCGCTGTGGCGAGCGCGAGGATACCGATCCCGATATAGACGTATCCTTTCTGCATGCTGTCCATCTCCTCACGTCAGTGTGAGAGCCTCTCACGGCCCTCTCAGCGCTCACGGTACCGACCCGGCGTGAAGCGGTCGTGAACGCGACGTGAAGAAAACGTGAACGCTTACTCCGTAGGGTACGCGCGCTGCGGGTCGAGGAGTATCGGGCGGAGGCCCGATGCGGCCGGAAGAGGGCTACTTCCGAAAGCTACAATGACTTCCGCCGGTGTCGCTGGCCGGTCGCGCGCGCTCTTGCCCTCCGGCGCGCGTCTGCCCAATTGACGCCGGCGCCGGTCGCCGCCCGTAGACGATCGGCGAGCTGCGCTTGGTGATACTGAATATGGCGAATGTTGACGATCTGGTGCTCCACCTTGGGAACCTTGTACCAACTGAAGCCGCTCTGCGGATCGTTCAGGTCGAGTGCGTCAACGGCATCGTCAACCATTGACTTGCAGATGCTCCAGTAGGCCAGCACCTCCGCCTTTGTATATGGTCGCCCGGTCTTCGGGGGTTTGTCCATGTGCTGGATTCCCCTCTGGTGGTGCTCCCAAGGACGAAAGGCCCGGTTGTTCGGCTGGAGATACAGATGTGTGTAGTAGAGCGTGTGATACGCAATTCGCCAGAATGGATTGGCATGACCGCGGCTGCTGGTCCACAGATCGTCAGGACAGCGCCGAATGGCTGCCCGCAGCATCGCAAGGGCGGCATGATACTGGCTCTTTAACGCGGACCGAAGCGCCACGATTGAAATGGTACCGTCCGCTGAACGTTCCCGCTGATTCATGGCACAACTCCTGGTGAGGCGCGACACCATAGGGCAGGGTTCACACGTCGTGAGCGTGCGACGATGGTGCCGAGGGCCCTCGGCAGCCCTCCTGTCGCATCCGCCCAACGAGCGAAGCGTACGGCAGGACGCCGGTGACCGGCGCCCTGCCGCGGGTGCAGATGATAACTACTTCCGCTCGAGCCCGAAGACCGTGACGGTCCCCGTCGCCTTGTCCACGCTGTGGCACGAGGTGCACGTCCCCTTCGCGGCCGTGAACTTCGCGCTATTCAGGTGGATCTTGTGCATCCCCGTGCGGAACGGCGCGGGCGTGGGTCCCTTGGTGTGGCACAAGGCGCACTGCTGCACCGTCTTGGCCGCCGAGGCGGGATGCCCCTTGATCGCTTTCGCCGCCGCGTCGAGCGCCGGCTGCTTGCCGGCCACGCCGTGACACGCCGGACAACCCTGCACGGCGGGACCCGCGGTAGTACGCTCGGTCCCGATGAGCACCACCATGAACCCGAGCACGACGAGTCCTGCCACGATCCATGCGACCGCCTTCATCCGTCTGCTCCTTTCTGCCCCTACCGTAGTGTACGTCTATCTGCGCGATTCGAGTTCACGGATCTTGAGCCAGAGCGCCACGGCGACGAACATGATCACTCCGATCGAGACGACGAGTCCGCGCCATCTGAACCGCAACTCCGCCATCGCGGCGTCACCGAACGCCTTCGCCCGCAGCGCCGCGGCCACGCCGGCGCCGGCGGTCTTCTCGATCTCGGCAGGGCTGGCCGCGTGGGTGACCGCCCGTGAGAGGATCAGCTGCGTGCGCGCCTCATTCAGGTCGAGGTTCGCGTCCGTCACGTCCATGCCGGCGGTCGACGCGCGGGCCAGGAGCGCGTCGGCCTGCGCAATGATGGATTTGACGCGCTCCAGCTGGCCCCGGATTTGCGCGGCGGCCTGTCCGCCACCGCTGTCCGCGGGATGGCAGCGCACGCAGACGGAGGCGCTGCCCGTGCCGATCATCTCGTCGCTGGGGAACGCGATGTTGTGCGTACCGTGGCACGTGGTGCACTCCGACTCACCCAGGATGTCGAACGCGTCCTTGTGGGGGCTTCGCACGAACAGGTCGCGCGTCGCGCTGTGGCACTGCGCGCACACGTTGGCCACCGACGTCACGCCCGGCGGGACGGCCCCGTGGTTGTCGTGGCAGTCGTTGCAGGCGGGGGCCTGTCGGTTCCCGCGGGCCAACAGGCCCTCGCCATGCACGCTGCCCTTGTATTCCTCGAACTGCGTCGTGGGGATGCCGTAACTCTTCATCCGATCCGGATCGGCGTGGCAGCGCGCGCAGGTCTGCGGCACGTTGGTCGGGTACACGGGCGAGGCGGAATCGGCGACCGCGCGCACGGGATGGACGCCGTGGCAGGACGTGCAGGTCGCCACCTTGGTGTCGCCCTTCGCCAGTCGCGTGCCGTGCACGCTGGTCAAGAAGCGGGCGAATTGATCCGACGGGAGCTTGGGGTTGTAGCGGCGCATCACCTCGGGCCGGCTGTGGCAGCGCGCGCAGAACTGCGGCACCTGCGCCGGCTTCGGGGCGCCCGTGAAGCCGGCCGATCGGTCGTGCGCGCCCAAGCTCATCTCGCGCGGGTTCCCGCCGTGGCAGGACGCGCAGGTAAGTCCGCGGCGGATGTGCACGTCATCCGCCGCGTCACGTG
>MENB01000129.1:5229-5642 GCA_001768125.1 Armatimonadetes bacterium RBG_19FT_COMBO_69_19 | reverse complement strand
TCCGGAGTGGCACGTGGTGCAGGTATCCGCCTGGGGAGCCGCCGCGGCGCCGCGCGGGAGCACGAGGAGCAGCAGCGTCGCGAGCCCGGCCAGGAGGATCCAGCGGCTCACAGACCGGCCCTCAGCGCCATCACGCTCATACCGATCACGAACAGAAGCGCCGCGATGCCGGCCGCGGCGATGGCGCGGTGGGAGCGCTCGCGCTGCGCCCAGACGTCGAGGAAGGGCACGGCCAGCAGGAGGAGCGAGCCGAAGACGAAGACCATGACGCCGAGCTTCTCGCCTTCGAGGCCCAGGATCCTCGCCGGCAGCATCCGCAAGCTCTGGTACATGAACAGGAAGTACCATTCGGGCTTGAGGCCCGCGGGCGCCGGGGCGAGCAGATCGGCCTTCTCCCCGAGCGGCCACGGGAC
>MENB01000129.1:237-5223 GCA_001768125.1 Armatimonadetes bacterium RBG_19FT_COMBO_69_19 | reverse complement strand
GGCCAGAGCCGCCACGCCGCCCAGGAGCAGCACCCAGAGGAACAGGTCCCGCAGCACGAAGTGCGGGTAGAAGGGCTCGCCGCCCCGCACCTGCACAGAGATCGGCCGGCTCATCCCGTGGACCTGGACGAGCAGCAGGTGCAGCCCCAGCACCAGCATCGTGACCGCGGGGAGGATGGCGACGTGGATCCCGAAGAAGCGCGACAGCGTCGCTTCGGTGATGTCCTCGCCGCCGCGCAGGAGCACCATGATGGCCCGGCCCACGACCGGCACGTCGCCGGCGATCTCCGTCCCCACCTGGGTCGCAAAGTAGGCGAGGGTGTTCCACGGCAGCAGGTAGCCGGTGAAACCGAAGGTCAGCGTCAGGAAGAGGAGCCCGACCCCGGTGAGCCAGGTCACCTCGCGCGGCCGGCGGTAGGCCTTGCCGAAGAAGGTGGCGAGCAGGTGCAGCGCCGCGGCGAGGATCATGAGGCTGCCCGACCAGACGTGGATCTGCCGCACCAGCCAGCCGAACCGAACCTTCGACATGATGAACCGGACGCTCTCGAACGCCGCATCAGCGGTCGGCCGGTAGTACATCAGCAGCAGTAGCCCGGTGAGGACCTGGAGGATGAAGAAGAACAGCGTGACCCCGCCGGTGTAATACGTGACGGCAAAGCGGTGACGCGGGACCTCCTTGTGCTGCAGGAAGCCCATGGCGCCGCGGTAGCGGACGCGTTCCTGAAGCCACCCGCTCAGGCTCAACGCCCTACCCCCGTGAGATGATCACGTCGTCGTCTTTGACCGTGACCTTGAACTCCTCCAGGGGCCGGGGCGGGGGCCCGGCAAGCACCTGCCCGTGAAGGTCGTAATGGCCGTCGTGACAGGCGCACCAGACGTGCTTGAAGTCGGCGCGGTATTGGACCGTACAGGCGAGGTGCGTGCAGACCGCGGTGAACGCACGGACCTCGCCCTCCGGGGTGCGCAGGACGATGGCCGGCTTCCCCCCGAAGGCCACGATCTTGCCGGCATTGGGAGCCAGATCGCCCGCCTTCGCCGCGACGACCGAGCTCGCCGTGACCTCCTTCACCTTGGGCGGCACGAGATAGTGCAGGATGGGATACAGCATGGCCCCGGCGAGGGCCGCGAGCCCCGTCCCGAAAAGGTAATCCAAGAACGACCGGCGGCCCATCCGTCCGGGCCGCTGGTCCATGTGCCGATCCATGCCCATCAATCGATCCTTACTTCAGCGCGTCCAGTGTCGCCAGCAGCACCGCGCGCGCGAACCGCGGATTGTGCACCCCGAAGCTGTCGTCGCCCTCGATCAGGAAGAAGTTCCACGCGGCCCGGACGATCGGGTCGCTCGTCGGAACGACGGCCTTGCCTGATGCATCGACGACCTGGTTGAGCTGGCTGTACAGTTCACGCCCTCCGCGCAGCGTCAATTTCAGACCGGTCTGCCCGTGGATCTCCGCGAGATGGACCTCGGTGATCTGCGATCCGTCCACCTTGAAGTTCAGGACGGTCTGGTCGGTCTTCGGGTCCCAGTTGCCGATAGCCTCGATGCGGTCACGCCGCGCCAGGACCTTGTCGCCGATCGCCTGCTCCACTTCATGGAGCGCGACCTTGATGCCGTCCTGCACGCGCGCGGCCCGCATCTCGGGTCCGTGGCAACGCGTGCAGACATCCGTGCGCGGCGCGAACGTATGGCCTTCCTTGCCGAAGCGCACGTGGCACGTCACACAGGAATCGCCGATGAACGACGCGTGCGGGGAGATGGTGGTCTCCGCCGGCGGGACGAAGAAGGCGTTCTTGCCCATGATCACGTCGGCCTGGGCCGCGGTGTGCGGCGCGGTGTAGCGCTTCGGGTCCTCGAGGTTCCAGGCCACGGCGCCGTTGCGCGTATTGTGGCAGGTCATGCACTGGGCACCCAGCCCCACGCCGATCGCGCGGAATCCGGCCGGCAGGACCGCGGTGGACTGCGTCACGCGGATACTGTAGTCGTCGTTGTGACAGGTCTTGCAGGTCTGCGGTCGGACGGAGAACTTCGTCAGCCCGAGGTTGGTCAGGAACTGCACGTCGGCAGGGCTGCCGTCAGGTTTGGTGATGAGGCCGGGGTTCCCTCTGTTCAGCTGGGGGAGCCACGCCAGGAAGCCCTGCTCTGAATGGCAGCGTCCGCAGTGTGCCGCAGTGGCGCCCCGGCTTTCCACCGTCGCCTGCGCGACGGCGAGGGCCTTGTTGGCGTGACCGGATTTGGCCCACTCCTGGCGCTTGTCACCCGCGCCTTTTGCCGCGATCGCCACGACGAACACCGCGACGACCAGGATCCCCAGAACGATCCACGATCTTCGACTCATCGTCTGCCTCCACTGGACTTGATGTCGCCCGCGAACGGTCCCTGCGTCTGCGCGAGGCGGAGGATCTCCTCGGCGGGATAGCGGCGGCGGCCGCCCAGGGTCATCAGGACGGGGAGGCGGCCTTCCCGGGCCCACCGATAGACGGTGTGCGGCGAAACCCCGAAGATCGCCGCCACTTCGCGCCGCGAGAGCAGTCGCTTTGGCTCGGGCATACGGGCACACCGGACAGATGGTGCCAATGCCAGCATAGTGGTCGTTGCGCACGGGTGCCTATGGTGCGGTTGCATCATTTGTGCCCCTGGGAGTGAAACGGCCGCACTAGGGCGGGCGGAGGGGTTCACGCGCCCATGGGCGCCGAAAGCCCCCGCTCCGGCCGCAAGAGGAGAGGAGAATAGGGCAGGAGCCTGATACCACCTGCATCCCCCCGCCCATAGACTGAGCGATGAGAGCGTACATTCCGAGCAGGGGCGGAGTCTGGGTGCAGGCACTCGCAGTACGGGACATCACGAAATCCTTCGGGCCGGTGCGCGCCCTGCGCGGGGTTACGCTCACCGTCGCGCGCGGCGAAGCGCTCGCGATCTTCGGTCCGAACGGCGCAGGCAAGACCACGCTGCTGAAGATCGCCTCGACACTGATGCGCCCGAGCAGCGGCCAGGTGCTGCTGTTCGGTGCCGACCCAAGTCAGGCGCCGCATCTGCGGCGCCTCATCGGTATGGTGTCGCATCACAGCTACCTCTATCCGGGGCTGACCGGGCTGGAGAACCTGCTCTTCACGGCGCGGCTGTACGGTTGTTCCGACGCCGAGGCCCGGGCCGAAGCGATGCTCGCGGCGGTTGGGCTGGCCGGCCGAGGCGGCGATCTTGTGCGCACCTACAGCCGCGGGATGACGCAGCGGCTCTCCATCGCCCGGGCCCTCGTGCACGATCCCCAGATCCTCCTGCTCGACGAGCCGTACACCGGGTTGGACCGGTCCTCCGCCGCGGCGTTCACCGAGCTGCTGATGGCGATGCGGGGGTCGCGCACGATCGTCCTGACCACGCACAGCATCGAGCAGGGCGTCGCGCTCTCCGATCGCGTGGCCATCCTCGTGGACGGCGTGGTGGCGTATGAGGCGGGTAACGGCGCGGGCGACGTCCGGACCATCGAGCGCGTCTACGCCGAGTGCGTCGGGGTGCCGGCGTGAGCGCGCTCGCCGTGGTGCGCCAGCTCCTGTGGAAGGATCTCCTCCTCGAGCTGCGCACACGCGAGATCCTCACCGCGATGACGGTCTTCGCGATGCTGGTCGCGGTGGTGTTCAACTTCGCCTTCTCGCCCTCGCCGCAGGACGCCCTGCGCCTGCTGCCCGGGATGCTGTGGGTCACGCTGGCCTTCGCCAGCACGCTCGGCCTGTCGCGCTCGTTTGTCCTGGAGCGCGACCAGCAGTGCCTCGAGGCGCTCAGGTTGTTCCCGTTCGACCCCGGGCTGATCTACGCCGGCAAGCTGCTGAGCAACCTGCTCGCGCTGCTCGCCGTCGAGATCCTGCTGCTGCCGGCCCTCGCCGTGATCGCCGGCGTGCCCCTACTCGGGCACATCGGGGCGCTGGCCGCGGTGCTGCTCCTCGGCAGCGTGGGCCTCGTGGCCGTGGGGACGCTCTTCTCGGCGATGTCGGTGAACACGCGCATCCGTGAGGTGCTGCTGCCGGTGCTGCTCTTTCCGCTGGCGGCGCCGGTGTTGATCAGTGGGGTGCGCTCGACGCTCGGGATCCTCGCCGGCCGTCCGTGGGCCGACGTCCTGCCCGGGGTGCGGCTGCTCGTCGCGTTCGACGTCATCTTCGTCGTAGTCGGATACCTGATCTTCGAATACGTCGTGGAGGAGTGACATGGCCACCACCCTGACGGAACGCCGGTCGGAGGCCGCGCGCGGAGCGGACTGGCGCGAGATCCTGATCTGGGCCGGGACGGCGCTGGGAGTCGCCGGCATGTACATGGCCATCCTGTACGCTCCGGAGGAGGCCACGATGAGCCACGCTCAGCGCATCTTCTACGTGCACGTGCCCTCGGCATGGGTGGGGTTCCTGGCGTTCGGCGTCGTCTTCGCCGCCAGCGTGGGGTTCCTCTGGACCCGGCGCCGGTCGTTCGATCTGGCCGCGCACGCCAGCACGGAGATCGGCGTGGTCTTCACGACCCTGGCCATTGCCAGCGGCGCGGTGTGGGGCAAGTCGGCGTGGGGGACGTGGTGGACCTGGGACCCGCGCCTCACGACGACCTTCATGCTGTGGTTCATCTACGTCGTCTCGCTGATGGTCCGCGCCTACGGCGGCAGCGGCGGCCAGAGCGCCCGCTTCGCCGCGGTGCTCGGGATCGTCGGCTTCCTGGACATCCCGCTCATCCACCTCTCCGTCGTGTGGTGGCGCTCGCTGCATCCGCTGCCGGTCGTTGTCAGCTCCGAGGGGTTCGGCTCCGGCCTCCCGCCGGAGATGCTGTATGCCCTGCTTGTGAACGTGGCGGCGTTCACGCTGCTGTACGTCGCGCTCTTCAGCATCCGCCGCGCGCAGATGGGCGCCCAGGACGCCATCGCCGCGCAGCGCGATGACGACCGCCGCAGCACATTCCGCCGGGGGCTCCCCGGCATCCAGGAGGGATCGCGATGAATCCGCTGACCGCCATGTTCG
>MENB01000129.1:0-159 GCA_001768125.1 Armatimonadetes bacterium RBG_19FT_COMBO_69_19 | reverse complement strand
AGCTGCGGAAGGAGCACTGATCATGGGGCGGTCGGGTCGCAAGGTCATCGTCGCGGTGGCGGTCTTCGTCCTGGTGGGGGCGTACCTCGCCTACAGCGGCGTGCGCGGCAGCATGGCCTACTATCTGACCGTCGGGGAGCTGCTGGACCGCAGCGGCTC
>MENB01000128.1:6789-7032 GCA_001768125.1 Armatimonadetes bacterium RBG_19FT_COMBO_69_19 | reverse complement strand
GCGTACAGCGCGAAGGTCCCGAGCTCGGTCATCGCGTCCCGCTGCTCACCGCTGCGGCGGTCCTTCCTTATACTCCGTGGGGTGCGTGGTCATGACCCTGGTCGCCGCGAGGGCTGCGCCCTCCAGGCGACCCTCGACCAGCACCTCACGCTCTTCCGCGAAGAGGTTGGGCAGCGGACCATCGTAGCGCACGTCGATCGCGGTGGTGCCGTCGCTGATCGCGAAGCCGACGACCCTGCCGCC
>MENB01000128.1:5556-6750 GCA_001768125.1 Armatimonadetes bacterium RBG_19FT_COMBO_69_19 | reverse complement strand
TCTTTCAGGTCCGCTCGCGCCGCGAACTCGGTCGGGGTAAGGTAGTACACCGCGGCGGAGCGGATCCCGTTGTAGGCTACCGCGGCGATCGCCGCGACGATGACGGCGAGGCCCACGACCAGTTTCCGGGAGGCCCTCACCGCCGGTCCCTTGAGGATCGCATGAGCTCCCGCTGACGCATCCAGAGCGTCCCGGCGTAGAGCGCCAGCACGGTGAGGGTGATGAGGTAGGCCGCCGCGACGTACGTCACGGGGAGCCCGCCTCGCGCATCTCGCTGCGCATCGCCTCCTGCCGGACGCGCACGGTGAGGAAGACCAGGTAGGTGACGATGAACGCGGCCATGTTGAACAGCAGGATGACCAGCATCGAGGCCGGGAGCGCCGGCCCCTCGGCCCGGAACACCGTGGGGCGCGGGTGCAGCGTCCGCAGCATCACGGCGGACCAGTGGATGAGCGGCACGTCGAGGAATCCGATGATCGCCACGACCGCGGCGGCGCGAGCGCCCTGGGCACCCGACCAGGCCCGCAGCATCAGGTATCCGGCGAAGATGAACCAGAGGATCAGCGCCGTGGTCAGGCGGGCATCCCACGTCCACCAGGCGCCCCACACCGGCTTCCCCCAGATCGGCCCGGTGAGGAGCACCAGCGTGAGGAAGACCTGCCCCACCTCCGCGGAGGCGGCGGCCAGGCGGTCGAAGCGCACCCGCCGGGTGATGAGGTACGCCACGCTCGCCACGAACGTCACGGTGAACGCGAGGTAGGCGGTGACGACGCTCGGCACGTGGATGTAGAGGATGCGGTACGGCTCGCCCTGGAACGCCTCCACCGGAGCCACGAGCAGCGCGAGCAGGATGCCGATGGGCAAAGCCGCGGCAGCCAACACCAGCAGGATCATCAGACAACCCCCGACGTCATCGGCTTCGGCGCGCGCGCGGGCTAGTCCTCGATGACGTGCTCGAAGACGAGCAGCGCGACGGAGACGAAGAGCAGCGTGAACGCGAGCAGCAGGCGCAGCTCGCCCGCCACCGGGCCCCCCGCCTCCGACAGCAGCCGCGCCGTCGCGCCCGCGGCGGCCATCACGGCGGGCGCGGAGAGCGGGAGCAGCAGCATGGGGAGCAGCGCCTCGCGCATGCGCGCGGCGGCGAGCATCGCGCCGAGCAGCGTGCCCATCGCGACGAGCGAGCCCGTCCCGAGC
>MENB01000128.1:2500-5479 GCA_001768125.1 Armatimonadetes bacterium RBG_19FT_COMBO_69_19 | reverse complement strand
GAGCTCCACCGCGGCCACGATGAGGAAGTTCGCGGCGGTCTTGGCGAGATAGATCATCGCCGGATCGACCGCGGCCAGGCGGAGCCCGTGCAGCTGCTCCTGATCCGTCTCCTGGTGGAAGCTGCGCACCAGCCCGGTCGAGCCGGCCACCGCGACGGTGATCCACAGGATCGCGGGCGCAGCATCCGCGCGCAGCCCCGTCGCGCCCGTCATCGCGAGCAGGAGCAGAGCGAGGACCGCCATCGACGGCAGCAGGTCGCGCGCGCGCCCCTCGACAACGAGGTCCTTGCGCAGGATCACCCAGAACGCGCTCATACCGTCTGATACACGGCCGCCACGCGGTCGCCGTCGAGCGAGGCCGCCTCCTCCCGCAGAGCCGGACGTCCGGCCACGAGCACGACCGCGTCATCGGCGAGCTCCCGGGCCTCCGCCCAGGCATGCGTGGCCACCACGACGGCGCAGCCACGTGCCCGGCGTTCAGGGATGAGCTCCCTGACGATGCGGGATGCCTCCGCGTCCAATCCGGTGAACGGCTCATCGAGCAGGAGGACGGCGGGATCGTGCAGCAGCGCGCGCGCGAGGCTGAGGCGCTGGACGAGGCCGCGGGACAGCTCGCGGACCGGGCGGCGGCGGTGGGATTGCAGCCCGAAGCGCTCCAATCCTTCGCCGGCGCGCGCCGCGGGGAGTTCGTACAGCTGCGCGTAGAACCGCAGGTTCTCCTCCACGCTGAGATAGCCGTAGAGGAAGGACTGATGGCCGGCGAAGCCCACCTGCCGGTGCGCGGCGGGTTCGCCCACCGGCCGGCCACCGATGCGGACCTCGCCGCTCTCGGGCCGGGCGATGCCGGCGGCCACCCGCAGCAGCGTGCTCTTGCCGGCGCCGTTCGGTCCCAGGATGGCGAGGACGCGCCCGGCATCCACCGTGAGCGACACGTCCCGCAGGACCGCCCGCCCGCTGTAGGACTTCGACACGGCGCGGATGTCGAGCAGCGGACGGGCCTGATCTGGACCCGCGTTACCCATCGGCTCCGACCATTATGACGTCGACCAGCGCCTCGACGGCTCGGGGCGGAAAAAAGCAGAACGGATATCCACGGTGGGCGGCGGCCGCGGACGCCTGGCTGATCTCGGCCAGCGCCGACAGGCGGTGCTCCAGACGCTCGCGCTCGGGCGCAAGCGCCCGACGCAGCAGCTCGTTGATCTCCCGGATGCGCTGCGTCGCCTCGCGGCGCTCCCGGCGGGTCAGCGCGCCGTCCTCGAGACGCTTGATCAGCTGCCACTTCTCCTCGATCCAGCGCCGCTGCTCCTCCGTCGGCTCGATCAAGGTCCGCTCGGGATTGTGCAGGAGCTCGAGGTGCCGGCGCTGCAGCGCGGCCCGCTCCTCCGTCGGATCGAACTCGCTGAGCGGGAGATGTAGCGTCGCCGTGACGACGGCGTAGCGTGGGGGGGTCAGGCCGAAGAACTCCGCGATGACGCCATCCGTGACCCGGTCGTACCGGCCGCCGCCGACGCCGTGGATGAACAGATCGACCACGCACAGCCGCGTGAACGCGGTGAGGGCGAGCGCCTTGGGCCGGATGGCCAGCGCGTCGAACTCCTCGGGGTCCCGCCCCGGGATCGATGCCACCTCATCATCCCCCGCCCAGAGACGATACCCGCCGGCGCGTGGCTCCACGAGCAGGGGGCGCCGGCGCCCCCGGTGGATCATCCAGAACGGCAGCTCGACGCGGGCGCCGTCGCGACTGAGATTCGGGAACGGCTGCGCGGCGGTGCGGATGTTCTGGCGCTCGCGGTACGCGTCCAGGTGCGCGTTGTACGACGCCGCGAACCGATCGGCATCGGTGATGATGTGCAGCGCAAACCGCCGGAACTCGCGCGTCGCGGCCAGCCGGGATACCGGCAGTTCGACGTAGCGGGTGGGACCTTCGTGGCGGCGCCGGGCCAGGGTGAGGAACGAGCCGATGTCCGGGGCCCGGAGGCCGGTCGTGCGGTCGATGAAGGCGGCGAAGACGTCGTGCACGCCCCGGTGGGGCAGCATCTGCAGGTGGGCGTCGATACGCTGCAGGAACGACCGCCACTCATCCTCCCCCGGCGGGTCGATGACCTCGTAGGGCACGTCGGCATCGGCCCGCAGCAGCGTCTCGCGCACGATGGCCAACCCCCCGTCGAGATGCGGGGCGTCGGCGCCGACGTCCTCGGCCGCGTCGCAATCCACCGGCATGTTCACCACCGTCGCGCCGCCGGTGAATCGCGAGGCCAGCAGGTGCTTGGTCCAGATGCCGGGATGGAAGAGGAACGGCTGATGTCCGGTGCCGATGAGCGGGCGGTCATCCCCGGGGTCCGGGGGCGACCCGATGCCGAGCTCCGCGCTGTACGCGCTCGCGGCGGCGCGCACCGCGGACCCGGCGCTGCGGCGGAGCTCGGCGAGCCCCACACCGCCGATATGTACCGGAGCCGCATCGAGGGCTCTGTGGTTAGATGCGGCGACGGCCAGGAACTGCGTGGCCGCCGGGACGCAGAGGACCTCGCCGGAGCGCTCCGGGATTTCGAACTCGACGATGGGCGGCGAGGTCGACATCGGTCAGATGAACTGATCCAGCCCGCGCAGGCCGACCTCTTCGCGTAGGACGAACGGCTCGCCGTACCCCGTGCGGATCAGGGCGCCGAAGTAGCGGTTCCACGCGCGGAGATCCTCGAAGAATCCCTCGTTGCCGCGCTCCGGCCCGAACTGGGAGCCGTAGGCCGCGACCGCGCGCAGCTTCGCGTCGATGTGCGGGGTGACGTCCATGATGAACGACGGTTGGATGTGGAGATTATAGTGCGTGCAGATGTAGTGCACGACCCGGCGCGGGTACACCGGTTCGCCCCGGATCGTTGTACGAGTGAGCTTGGCGTAGAACCTGGCGGCCTCGCACAGCGAGGCCGCCGACACGTGGTCGGGGTGCGCGTCGGCCCAGTACGGAATGAAGAGCATCTCGGG
>MENB01000128.1:2035-2375 GCA_001768125.1 Armatimonadetes bacterium RBG_19FT_COMBO_69_19 | reverse complement strand
GCGCCCGCCGTTCGGGCGTGCCGATCGGTGTGGGCTCCCCGTTGGTCAGGTCGCACACCACCACCTCGTGGCCGGCGGCGCGCAGCGCCAGCACCGTCCCGCCCATCCCGATCTCGACGTCGTCTGGATGGGGACCCACCGCGAGCACCTTCATCGGGCCACCCGCAAGAGGCCCAGCTTCTCGGGCAGCCACCGGGCGACCTCCGCTTCGAGCACGCCCAGGTAGTAGGTGCGGCGCGCGGGCATGTCGTCCAGGCCGCCCCAGAACTTCCGCTCGGGATTCTTGTAGATGCGCGCCACCGGCAGCTCCCGCACGGTGAGCCGGTGATAGGCTGCCTGC
>MENB01000128.1:0-2016 GCA_001768125.1 Armatimonadetes bacterium RBG_19FT_COMBO_69_19 | reverse complement strand
TCCCGTAGCTCGGCTCGGTGAGATCGAAGAGCGCGAGCGCGCCGGTGCGGTACGCCTTGAACCCGCACCAGGCGTCGGTGATGTCGAAGCCCGTGATCGCGCGGAGATGCCCCGTGAACTCTCGATTCAGCTGCGCCCGGTCCGGCGGGGCGGGATCGCCCGGCATCGTGGGATCGAGGTAGCGGCTTCCGGAGACGATGTCGGCCCCGGCCACCGCGGCCAGGAACTCGGGGAGGCGCGCCGGCTCGTGCTGTTCGTCGCAGTCGAGGGTCACCGCGACGTCGTACCCGCCGTCCACCGCCTGGGCGAACCCGGTGATGAGCGACTGGCCGTAGCCCAGGTTCTGCGCATGCCGGATCGTGCGCACGTCGCCGCGCGCGGCCAGGATCTGGGGGGAGCGATCGGTGGATCCATCGTCCACCACCAGCACGTCTGAGCCGGGCAGGCTCGCGCGTACCTGGTCCAGGACGCGGGCCAGCGTGCGCCCTTCATTGAACACGGGGATGATGACCAGCGTGCGCATCGGCGCGGCCACCCACACAGTATAGCCGCTAGCCTGAGGGACGGAAACGCGGGAGCGGTTATTCCTCCGAGACCGACTCGAACGCGGCCATCATCCGCAGCAGCACGCGGTTGAGGAAGGTGTCGATCCGCCGGAGCGAGCGGACTTTCCCGTCCGGGGAGAGCGGCAGCCGCATCGAGACCGCGTCGCTGATGATGCTCTTGAAGAAGAGGAAGGCCTCGGTCGCCTCCGCCGCGTTCAATCCGAGCGCAGCCACCCGGGCGCCGAGGACCTCGCCCGATGCTTCACCGGCGCGCAGCGCGCTCTGCTGGCGGGCCCCCCCGCCGCGATACCCGGCCAGCGCGTCCATCAGGCCGCGGCAGGTCTCCCCGATCGCCCGCGCCGTGGACTCGTCCAGCACGCGATACCAGCGCTGCCGGCGGATCTGCTCCAGGGCGTCCGGAACGAGCCGCGCCGCGTGAGGACCGATGAGCTCCGCCAGCTTGGGCTCCGGCTCCTGGCGGCTGCGGGCCAAAAACGCCTCGAGTGCCGCTCGATCGAATCGGCGGTGCCCGCCGGGCGTGCGGTAGGCCGCCACACGGCCGGCGTCGGCCCACACCCGGAGGGTGGACGCGTCCACGCCGAGGAAGGCGCTGGCTTCGCTCAGCGTCATCCACTCAGGGGCGCGGCGCGGCGCCGCCCGCCCGCTCACGCCCCAGCGGCCTCCGTGGAGGATGCCGTCGAGCCCACCTTGCTCGTGGCGAGCAAGAACCCGCTGAACATCAGCGACGCCGCGAGGAGCTCGCCGGCGTACAGGTAGTCGCCGAGCCCGAGGCGCACCATCGTGCTGGCGGAGGCGATGACGAAGGCCCCGGCGGCGATGAGGATGTTGCCCAGCACGCGGTGCGGCGCGATCTCCTTGCGCCAGAGCAGCCAGGCCGAGTACAGCGCCCCGCCAACCAGCGTGATGGTGCCGTAGATGTTGAAGACGGGCGTCAACTTCCGCACCACGGCGCCGGGGGGAAGGATCTCGCGGTACTGGGCGCTCAGCGCCCGGCCGGCGTCGAACCGCGACCCGTCGAGGGGGATCGAGAAGATGAGGTAGGCGGCCACGAGGCTCCCCGCGACGAGCAGCGCGGTGAGGACGGCGGCGAGCCGCTGCGGGTGCCACCGGCGGACCAGCAGTCTGTGGACGACGGCGGCGAAGACGAGCCCATGAAACGCAATCAGGGCGGCGACGATCCCCGTCCCGAGCCCAAGCCGCCCGATGGCGATGAAGAGGGCCGCGGCCGCCGTGTATCCGAACACGAGCGAGACGAGGAGGTTCGGCAGCCGCGCGCCGGCAAGCAGGTAGACGGTGCCCTGCCCGATCCACGCCGCGCTCAGCACAGCACCGCCCAGGTACCACAGCCGGAAGACCAGGGGATGCCAGGCCGACGCGGAGTACGCCTCGGCGAGTGAGGCCGCGCCGAACATGAGCAGCCCGATCCCCCAGATCAGGAGATGGCGTCCAC
>MENB01000127.1:4841-6217 GCA_001768125.1 Armatimonadetes bacterium RBG_19FT_COMBO_69_19 | reverse complement strand
TGCCACCACGGCGAAACCTCGGGAAGGGGTGTCGGTGAAACTACCTAGAGCGGCGAGTTCGGACCGCGAACTCGGGAGGACGGGGCTCCGGCCGACGGGCCTCCTACGGCGCTGCGTTGTGCCGGTGGGCTTCGTGCCCGCCGGCCTCGCGCACCTGGCCATCCAGGCCGAGGTCGCGTGTGAGCTGCTCGAACTGCTCCCTGGTGATCTCCCCTACGGCGTAGCGCCGCCGGATGATTTCGAGCAACGATTCATCACGGTGTTGCCCCTGATGGTTCATCGCATGCATGCACATCACATTTCCCCCCTTCCGTTCATGACGCCGACAGACGCTGGAGGACCTTGGTCAGTCGGGCCTTGGCCTCCTCCGCCACGGACCGAAGCGCCGGGTTGGAGATGACATCGAGCATCGCGACCGGGTCGGCGATCGCTACCACCGCGCCCGGTCCGTCCTCGTAAACGATGACGTTGCACGGCAGCAGCAGGCCGACGTCGAGGTCAGTCTCCAGTGCGCGCCGCGCCAGCTGCGGATTGCACGCGCCCAGAATGACATAGCGGCGGAACTCCGCATCCAGCTTCTGCTTGAGTGTCGCCTTGACGTCGATCTCCGTGAGCACCCCGAATCCCTCGGCTACTCCACGATCAAACGGCCGACCATCCCGGCCTCTCGGTGTCCAGGCACGCTGCAGTAGAAGTCGTACGTCCCAGGTACCGGGGCCTGGAGTCCCGTGATCACCTGCTGACCCGGCCGCACTACGACCTGGACCCCCAGCGCGGGAATGGTCAGGTCGTGTGGAATGCCCCCCTGGTTGGTCACCTGGAGGTTGAAGGGCTGTTCGGTCCGCACGCGGATGTCCCGCGGACGGAAGGTGAAGTCGACGAGGCTCACCGGGACCACGGGCGCGCCGGCCACGGTCGGCTGCGCGGGTGATCCGCCTCGACTGCTCCAGTCCATATGCGGCGGCCCGCCCCGCCATCCCGGCATGTTCCAGCCGCCGAGCATACCCATCGCCAGGAACGCCAGCACAATGAGGACCACTCCACCCAACGCCATCCCGTGCATCCCGCCACGCTCCTCTCTGTGCTCAGTCGAGGGCCTTGAGGATCTCGCGCAGCTGCGGCGCCGTCAGCTCACCCCCCGCGTACCGCGTCCGCGCGATCTCCCTCGGCGACAACCGTGGAAGCGCTGGTGTCCGGGGGAAGAGCAATACCACCGCCCAGATCGCCAGCACCACGGCGCCGGCCCAGATGGCCACCATCCAGAACACCATGACGGCCAAGGCGCTACAATGCGGCCCGTAACTTCCGGTACTCGTCCACGGAGATCTCCCCGCGGGCCAGCCGTTCGTCCAGGATCGCCTTCGCCGACGCTTCGG
>MENB01000127.1:207-4812 GCA_001768125.1 Armatimonadetes bacterium RBG_19FT_COMBO_69_19 | reverse complement strand
GTCACGGCCCAGATCACAAGGGCCAGCAGAACGATCCAGAAGATCCCTCCAAAACCCATGCCGAATCCGCCCATCATCTCAATCAGCCTCCCGTCGTTCATCTCACTCGGAACCATGGTACCGCCGGTGCGTGAAGACCGCGGGGAGGCTAGATGAAGATTGTGTGAACGGACGATCAGGCGATCGGAAGGGTGAATGTGAACGTGCTCCCGCGGCCCGGCCCGGGGCTCTCCGCCCGGATGGAGCCCCCGTGTCCCTCCACGATGTGGCGGGCAATGGTGAGGCCGATGCCGCTGCCGCCGCTTGTCCTGGCCCGCGAGCGGTCCACCCGGTAGAAACGATCGAAAAGGTGGGGGAGATGCTCGGGCGCGATGCCGGCCCCGGTATCCACCACGACGATGCTTACCGCCTCACCCGTCCGGCGGGCCCGCACATCCACCTGTCCTCGCGCGGGGGTATGCTGCAGGCTGTTGCCGAGGAGGTTCGTCAGCACCTGGGCGATGCGGTCGGGATCCGCCCGCACGCTCGGCAGCTCTTCCGGGACGTCCACGCGGATCGAGACGCCCCGCTCGGTGAATTGCGGCTTCAGCCGGGCCACCGCGGCGTCGACCACCTCTCCAACGGTGGTCGGTCGCGGCTCGATCCGAAGCTGGCCCGCCTCTGCGCGCGACAGCTCCTGGAGGTCGGCGACCAACCGCTGCAGCCGGACGGCTTCCTTATGGAGGCGGTGGAAGGTCTCTGGCGTCGCGGGCAGGACGCCGTCGATGAGCGCCTCCAGATAGCCTGCGATACTGGCGATGGGGGTCCGCAGCTCGTGCGCCACGTCGGCGATCAGGTCCTGACGTATCTGCTCGACCTTCTCGAGGGCCTCCGCCATGCGGTTGAACTGGTGCGCCATCTGCCCAAGCTCGTCCTCCGAGGTCACCGGGACGCGCTCTCCATACCGGCCGTCCGCGATGCGGGCGCTGGCCCGTGTCATCGTCCGGATCGGGGCCATGATGCGCCGTGTGACGAAGACGCTGACGACGATCGCGGCAACTGCCGCGGCCGTCGCCGCCACGGCGAGGGCGGTGTTCATCGCCTGCCGGAAACCGTCGAATAGATCACCCATCATCTCGGGGGCCTGCCCCATCGTCCGCATCATCACACCCAGGTGGCGCGTGAAGGCCGAGGGCGCCATCGCCTGCGCCGTCGCCCACAGGACGACCGAGCCGACCACGACGATCAGCAGGTAGGAGACGAGGAGCTTCCGGCCGAGCCGGGTGCGCATCGAGGCCGGGGTGCTCATGCCGGGACTCCGACGAACTTGTAGCCCACGCCCCGGATCGTCTGGATGAACCGTGGGCGGTCCGCGGGGTCGCGCAGCTTCCGGCGCAACTTCCTGATGTGGACGTCGACGACGCGGTCGTCGCCGAAGTACTCCATCCCCCAGACGCGCTCGATCAGCTGCTCGCGCGTCAGCACATGCCCCGGATAGGATGCCAGGGCATGGAGCAGATTGAATTCGAGGGTGGTGAGCTCGACCGGCACGTCGTCAACCCGAGTTTCGCGGCGCCAGGGGTCCATGCGCAGTCCGCGGAACACGAGCGGCACCTCGGGCGCCTGGGCGCCGGCGCGTCCGCGGCGGAGGATGGCGTGGATGCGCGCGGTGAGCTCGCGCGGACTGAAGGGTTTGGTCACGTAGTCGTCGGCGCCCACGGCCAATCCGACGACCTTGTCGGTCTCCTCCGCCTTCGCCGTCAGCATGATGACGTAGGCCGGGCTCTCCTGGCGCAGCCGGCGCAGGACCTCGAGGCCGTCGAGCCCCGGGAGCATGATATCCAGAACGACCACGTCGGGCCGGAACTGGCGCACCATTGCCAGTGCCCCAAGACCATCTGACGCCGCCTCCACCTCAAACCCTGCCCGCCGCAGGTAGGCGGTGACGAGCTGGACGATACTCTCCTCATCGTCGACGACGAGCACTCGCTGAGCCGTCATCGGTCCTCCGGGCCGCCGGCCGGCAGTGAATGCGCGGTCATGTTTCTTTCGGCAGCGCCACGATGAACTGCGAGCCGGCGCCCTCCCGGCTCTCGACCATGATGATCCCACCCTGCGCTTCCACGAGTCGTTTGGCGATGGCCAGCCCGAGGCCCGCTCCTCCGCGTCCGGCGGGGCGGGCCTTGTCCACCTTGTGGAAGCGGTCGAAGATGTGAGGCAGTTCCGCCTCCGGGATGCCGGGGCCGGTGTCCGCGACCCCGATCAGCACGTGGCCGCGCCGGTCGGAGGCGCGGACCGTGACGCGGCCCGCCTGGGGCGTGAACTTCAGCGCATTGTCGAGCAGGTTCGTGAGCACCTGGACGGTACGATCGGCATCGGCCCTGACGCGGGGCAGCCGCGGGGACGTCTCCACTGACAGCGCGATCCCCGCCTGCTCGGCGCGTGCGCGGAAGGGCTGTACGGCGCGTTCGATCACCTCGCTCACGGTGACGGGCTCGAGCCGGAGCTGCACGCGCCCGGACTCGACCTGGGATAGATCGAGCAGATGCTCGACCAGCTCGCGCAAACGGTCCACCTCGCGCTCCAGGTCGTGCGCCGCGGCCCTGGCCTGACCCGGGTCTCGATCGATCAACGTCTTCAAGGCTTCGATGGCCACGGCGAGGTTCGCCACGGGCGTCCGAAGCTCGTGCGAGGCATCCGCCACAAACGCCCGGCGGGTCACTTCCATGCGCTCGAGCTCGCTCGCCATGAAGTTCAGCGAACGCGCGAGGGCTCCGACCTCGTCCTGCGTGCGCACCGGTACCCGTTCTCCCAGGCGGCCGGCCGCGAGGGCCCCGGCGACGCGCTGCATCTCCTGCACGGGGCCCGCGATGCTGCGGGCCAGCGGGACACCCAGACCGGCGGCGATCACGAGCGCGACCAGCGTCGCCCAGGCCACGACCCAACGCAGGTGGCGGACCTGCGCCTCCAGTGAGGACAGGGGGCGGGCCACGTGCACCGTCCCGATCACGCGCCCGGCGGCGCGCACGGGGACTACGGCGTAGACGCTCTTCTCGCCCCCCGGAGCCGTGCCGACGCCGACGACCTCGGAGCCGCGGAGGCCTTCGGCGACGCCCGGATGGTCCGCGGCGACGCTGCCCAGGCTGGTACGGACCATGGCGCTGCCGGCCACGATCGCTCCGGCCTCGTCGGTGACGAACACGGCAAGATCGCCGCCGTATCCATCAGCCAGTTGCCGACGCACAGCTTCGGGGTTCCCGGTGGCCAGCCCATCGGCAATGCCGCCGGCTAGCAGCCGGCCCAGGTCGAGCAGCAGTCCTTCGAGCTGATCGGTGTAGGCGACCTCGAACTGCCGCGTGAGGTGGACACCCAGGAAGACCAGCGCGGCGAACACCACGATGAGGTAGGTGGCCAGCAGCTTCCAGCGGATGTGTCGGAACACGGACGCTACGCCACGAACCGGTAGCCGACCCCGTGGACGGTCAGAATCCGGACGGGGTGGCTGGGGTCATCTTCGATCTTCTCCCGCAGCCACCGGATGTGGACGTCCAGCGTGCGGGTGTCGCCGAAGAAGTCCTGTCCCCAGACGTGATTCAGAAGGAAGTCGCGTCCGAGCACGCGGCCAGGGTGGCTGAGCAGGGTCTTCAGCAGGTCGAATTCTTTCGGCGAGAGGGAAACTTCGCGGCCGCCGGCGGTGACGGCGCGACGACCGACGTCCATGACCACCCCTCCCGCCTCCAGACGGTCCGCTTCCGCCTGCGCCTGCTGCATCTGCGCCCTGCGTAGTTGTGCTTTCACCCGGGCTACCAATTCACGCGGCCCGAAGGGTTTGGTCACGTAGTCGTCGGCACCCACTTCGAGGCCGACGACCTTATCCACTTCCGCGGTCTTCGCCGTGAGCATGATGACCGGAACGGTTGACCAGGTCCGGATCTGCCGGCAGACCTCCACGCCGTCGAGACCTGGGAGCATGACGTCGAGCACGACGATGTCTGGCTGGTGGGTCCGCGCCGCCTCGAGGCCGGAGGGTCCGTCCGCGGCCGTGACGACCTCGTGGCCCTCCGCGCCGAGCAGGGTCGCTAAGGAGCGGACCATCGTCTCTTCGTCGTCAACGACCAGGATCTTCGGCACGCGCACCTCCGCGCCCCCAATCGAGCTCGGACTCCAGCGTAGCGGTTCCGGCCGTGGGGATGCCAGTCCTGCGAGGCCCCCTGCGGACCTAAATCGTCCGGTCCCGTGTGAAGGGGGAGCGGGCGGCGAGTGACGCGCGGGCCAGGTCGACCAGTTCCATAACCTCAGAGGGAGAGCCCTTGCCGCTCAAGCAGCGCTCTGCATGGAACTGGGAGGTGAGGATCGTGATCTCGGTCAGGGCCCCTCTCACCGCCTGCAGTTGGGCGCACGCCTCGAGCGTTCGGCCGGAGGCGACGAGGCGCTCGACCGCCCGCAGGTGGCCCTGGATCGTATGTATGCGGGCGACGAGATCCTTCACCGGGCCAGAAGCCAGACCAGCATTACCGCGAAGGCGCCGGCGGCGAGCACGAGTACGGCGGCGATGAAGCGGTCGCCCAGCGGCTGCTCGGGGAGCGGATCCCTGTCGTCATGAAAGGCCACGCCACAGCCCTCCCA
>MENB01000127.1:0-132 GCA_001768125.1 Armatimonadetes bacterium RBG_19FT_COMBO_69_19 | reverse complement strand
TCACGACCACGCGCCGTCCGGCCACCATCCTGGGCTCCCGGCAGGGGTTACCGGTGCCGCTCGTGTCCGGCGTACTTCGATGGTTCCTTGTCGAACGCAGCCTTGCAGCCCGGGGAGCAGAAGTAGTAGGTC
>MENB01000126.1:10820-11115 GCA_001768125.1 Armatimonadetes bacterium RBG_19FT_COMBO_69_19 | reverse complement strand
AGCGGTCTCTTCCCCCACCCGCTCACAGCCACCCCAGCCCCCGCGCAGCATAGATCGCGAGACGCACCAGTGCCGCGACGATCAACAGCGCGGCCCACGTTCGCAGGACGCCCTGCCGTTCCATGTCGGAGGCGATCAGTCCCGGAACGATGAACCCGATCGCGGTGAAGCCCGCAGCTGCGGCGCCGGCGCCGCTCGTGGTGATGATCGCATCCCATCCGAGGCGCAGGAGGAACCCGACGGCCAGCGTCACGCCCATCTTGCGCCGCCCGTACAGCATCAATCCAGCCCCGAG
>MENB01000126.1:10717-10810 GCA_001768125.1 Armatimonadetes bacterium RBG_19FT_COMBO_69_19 | reverse complement strand
GCGGCGTAGGTCGCCGCGCTGACGAGCAGGGTGCCCGCGACGCGCGCCGGCTGATCGAGGAACACGGCAAGGTAGGCCGGGGCCACCACGCCG
>MENB01000126.1:10317-10571 GCA_001768125.1 Armatimonadetes bacterium RBG_19FT_COMBO_69_19 | reverse complement strand
CTCGATCCCCCACCTCAGCGGCCGCCGTCCGGAAGACCTCCGCCGCGACGCGGGTCGGACTTGCCGTGGCGCGGATCCCTGAGCGCACCAGCACGCGCGCCACCCGACGCGGGTGATCGCCGACGACCAGGACGCGAACCGGCGCCATCTCGGCCAGGAGAGGCGCAAACGCCCGGGTCCGCAGCGGCCGATCATCCCGATGGTTATAGATGACGACCAGGGGGCGCTGGGATGGGGACAGCACGCGCTGGAGG
>MENB01000126.1:9709-10266 GCA_001768125.1 Armatimonadetes bacterium RBG_19FT_COMBO_69_19 | reverse complement strand
ACGGCCACGCCCCGCACTTCGACCTGCCGGACGCTGACCGCTCCCGGGTCGGGGCGCGCGTCCCGCATGCCCTGCCTCGCGATGGCGGGATCCACTCCGGCGAGCCGGCAGGCTTCGACCGCCAGCGCGACATTCTCGGGAAAGAGCTCACCGTCGGGAACGAGCTCACCGTCGATGGGCTCCGGCGCCACCGTCACGACCCGGCACCCGCGGCGGCGGGCGCCCTCCTCGATGAGGTGGCGGAAGGAGGGTTCGGCGACGATCACCGTGCCGTCCCTGGGCACGGCCGCGGCGAACGCCCGCGCCGCCGTCCGGGGATCAGGGCCGAGAACCTCACTGTGGTCGAGACGGACGTTGGTGATGACCCCGACGTGCGAGCGGAGGAGGTAATCCTCGCTCGCGCGCTGGTACTCAGGGCCGACGGCCATACATTCGACGACCACGGCATCCACGCCGCGCCGCGCCGCCCAGGCCAGGAACCGCCGCTGCTCGGTGATGGTCGGCCGTCCGGGCCGTACGATCGGCAGGTCGCTTCCATCCTCGAGGATGATCCGCGC
>MENB01000126.1:7241-9162 GCA_001768125.1 Armatimonadetes bacterium RBG_19FT_COMBO_69_19 | reverse complement strand
GTACCAGTCGCCCCAGAACTCGACGACGTTCAGGAACATCTGCAGGATCGTCTGGTCCTGGTTGTCACCGCCGGGCGTCCCGATCGCCATGAAAGGCTGGTTCCCCCGCAGGACGATGCTCGGCGTCAGCGTGTAGCGCGGCCGGCTACGGGGACGGATCTGCTGCGCGCGGTTCTTGTCCAGCCAGAACTGCTCGCCGCGCACGCTCATCCCGATTCCGGTCTTGCCGAGGATCACCGCGCCGCCAATCCAGCCGCCGCTGGGCGTGCTGTCGAAGATGTTGCCCTCCTTGTCGACGATCGCGATGTGGGTGGTGTCCTTCACCGCACCGTCCACGCCGGCGACGGGTGCCCGAGGGGCCTCCCCGCCACTGGGCGTCACGTTGGCCCGCCAGAAGGGCCACTCCTTGACCACCGGGTCATATTTCATCGGATCGCCCGCGATGAACCCAGGATTCGCCCGGTCCATCCGGATCGTCGATGCCCGCTCCCGGCTGTAGTCCTTGGAGAGCAATCCCTTGATTGGCACCTTCACGTACTCGGTGTCCGCATAGTACGTGTCCCGGTCGGCATAAGCCAGCTTCATCGCCTCGATAATGGTGTGGATGTAGTCGGCGCTGTTGAATTTCATAGTCTGGAGATCGAAGTTCTCCAGGATGTTCAGCGTCTGCAGCAGCACCGGCCCCTGGCTGGTGAAGCTGTGCTTGTAGACCTTGTAGCCGCGATACGTCGTCATCGCGGGCTCTTCGATGCGCGAGTAGTATTCCGCGAAGTCCGACAGCTCGTAGGGATGGCCCTTGGACCGGAGGAACGCGACCATGTCCTGGGCGATGTCGCCCTTGTAGAAACGTGCCCGGGCGGCTTCAATCGCCTGCGCGCGGCCCAAGTGCTTATTGGCCCGCTCCGCCTCCACCATCTTCTTCAGGGTGACGGCGAGCTCGGGCAGCCGGATCAGGTCACCCGGTTTGTAGAGGCTGCCGTCGGGCTTCAGCCAGGTGCGTCCGTTGTCCGGCCACTGCTTGATGAACTCCAGGTTGCTTTCGATCGATGCCGCAGTCCGCGGGCGCAGCTGGAACCCCTGCTCCGCGTACTCGATCGCCCGGCGGGAGATGTCCTCGAAGCTCATCGTCCCCCACCGCGCCAGAACGCGCAGCGCGGCGTCGAGGGCCGATGGGATGACTGACGGATTCAGTCCTTCTCCGTTCAGGTCCCGGCCCTTGTCGAGGAACCAGTCGACGGTGGCGTACTTCGGCGCCCACCCCTGGCCCACGATGGAGACGACTGTCCCGGCCTTGCGGGGGTAGACCAGGACCAGTGCCTCACCCCCGAGGCTGTAGAGATCTTGCTCCACCACGCCGCCTGTGAGCAGCGCGGCGGCGCCCGCGTCGAACGCGTTGCCACCCTTCACCAGCACTTCAAACGCCGCGGCCGTGGTCAGGGGGTGCCCGGCCGAGACCGCGCCGTTACGTCCGGCAACGGGCGGTCGGAGCGCCCCACTCGCAGGGAAGGTCGTGAGCAGCAATGCGCAGATCACCGCGGCACCGATCACCGTCACCGCAGACCTCGCGCTTCTGTACCTCATCATCCAATCACCTCGGTATCAGACGTGGCCGTTCCTGTCCGCGTTCACCCCCTTCCACAACGGGGTCGTCAGATCACTCACCGGGAGGTCTCGGGCATCAAGAGGAAGCTGCCGATGCCCCGCGCCGTGATCTCCTGGTACGACGGTACGCCCTCCAGTACGACCGCATATTGCGGTCGCGCTTCGGTCAGCGCCCTGCTCAGCTCAACCAGCATCGCTACCTGCCGGGCCACGCGCACGTTCAGGGGCACCCCTTCCGGCGGATGGTTCGTACCGGTCCAACCGGATCGCGAGGCGTGCACGAGGAATGGGTCCCGGGCCGTGACGAGCAGCTCTTCCG
>MENB01000126.1:5580-7085 GCA_001768125.1 Armatimonadetes bacterium RBG_19FT_COMBO_69_19 | reverse complement strand
GGAGGGCGATCGTCGCCACGTCGACGCCCTTCGGGTGAACGGCCATCGCGTTGATCAGCGGACGGTCGGGCGGCGCCTCGTGCATGTCGAGGACGAGCGTGATCCGCTCTTTGCGAATCAACTCCATCATGGCGAAGGCGAGGCGCTCGGTCAGGTACCCGTTGGGCCGGCCCGGGTACGCACGGTTGATGTCGCGGGCCTGCTCCCCCGACCAGCGGGCCCCCATGTTGGCGTTGACGTACTCGTCGGGATCCGGCCACTGGTGCACGGCGTTGGTGTTCTTCCCTCCGATGCGGAAGGGCAGCGGCCCATTCGGCGTCTGCACGGTGAACCCCCCGGGGAAACCGAGTCCCGAAGGCGTGGCCGTGAAGGCGCTGAGGCTGGTCTGAGGGATGACGAACAGCCGGCCGCGCCTGACGCGCGCCGTCTCGAGCGTGAGCACGGCGGCCATGACCCCACCCGGCTCCGGGGCATGGGTGCCGCCGAGGATGAGCATGCTGCCGCCCGGCTCCCGCCCTTCCAGGACGTAGACGTCGGTGTCGACGGCCCGCCCTTTGATGCCCTCGAAGTAGGTGCTCAACTTGACGACCTTCGTCACCCCCGGGCCGGCGACGATGGGATCCGTCGCGAACTGGGCCCGGAACGGCACCGCGGCCAGGGCGATGACCACGGCCGTGGCGAGGATAACGGCCCCGCTGATCCAGGTATCCGGTCGAGTCTTCACCGGCGCCCCCTCTACGCCAACCAGAGCAGCCGGACGACGAACGGGACGAGGAGCGCGGCTGCCTGCAGTTTGCGTCCCAGCGTTGTCGCTTCGAACAGATTCCAGGTCACGAGCACCACGAAGAAGAGCAGCAGGACCCAGTAGACGTACATGATCCCGTCGTAGACGTTCATCCGTTCGCCTCCGTCATTTGAACAGGCTCAGCCCACCGATGCGGTCGGCGAAGACCATGAACAACAGACCCATGGCCATCGCGTAGACCGCCGGCACGATGGCCTTTCGGAAGACTGGACCGTAGCGATCCACGCCGACGACCTGGCAGGCGAAGACGCCGCCGATGTTGGTGGGCGGCACCAGGCAGCCCAGGCCCATGAGCAGCGCCAGACCGCTGGTGAGGATGATGATGTTCACGTCCTGGAACGCCAGCACCATCGGCGGCCCGATGACCGCCGCGGTCCCGAAGGGCACCAGCGGTCCCCCGAGGAGTGGCACGACCAGGGCGGACGCAGGATACAGCCATTCCCGCGGCAGGGAGACCGTGGTGGTGGCGATCAGCCCCCGCACCCCTGTAAGCGAGAGGATCTGCACCAGGACGCCCACGCCCACGAACAGGCCCAACACCGTCTGCGCCTCGCGCATCGCGTCTCGCGCCGCTTGGACGTAATGAAAACGCCTTCCCGTGTACGCCGCGACGATGCTGCCGAGCATGAAGGTGAGCGGCGTCGCCAGGTCGGGGATGGTCCCGTAGAAGATCCGCGGGAACGCCCAGAGGACGGCGACC
>MENB01000126.1:3080-5522 GCA_001768125.1 Armatimonadetes bacterium RBG_19FT_COMBO_69_19 | reverse complement strand
CCGCCACGACCTCTTTCAGCCGGTCGACGCTGACGTACCGCCGGCCCAGGTACAGCACAGTGAAGATGGCGAGCGGGACGTTTAGGATCAGCAGCGGCAGTGTGAATCCCTGGTAAGAGAAGAAGGCGCCGGTGGCCATGATCATCACGGGTACGTTGACCGGCGGCGCCTGCTGCGCGGCAATCGATCCCACCGCGAGGATGGCCGCGGTCTCGATCTTCGGGATGCCCATCCGCAGCAAGATGGGCGCCATGATCACCCCCGTGCTCAGTATCGTGGCCGGGGCGGAGCCGGTCAGCATGCCGGGGACGATGTAGACGAGGATGAGCAGCGAGAGCACGATCGCGGGGTACCGGTAGAACCGCGTGATCACGCCGCGCGTCAGGGCGTCGAGCATCCCGGACTTCTCCAGGGTCTTCACCAGGATCATCCCCGACGCGATCACCAGCATGAGGTAGAAGAAGTAGAGGGAGCCTTCCACGAGATGGCGGACGGGGATGCCCCAGCCGTCGAGCAGCGCCCCCACGACCGCCGCGAGGATCATGATCAGTCCCACCGGCAGCCGGCGCAGCGGCCTCCAGGCGAAGGAGACGGCGAAGGTCGTGGCGATCGCGAGACCGATCAGGGACGCCCGGAGAAAGACGGACACGAACGGCACCTCCTAGGTGAGGATGCGGGCGCTAGATCCCGTACAGCTTCTTCAGGACGTCGGTGAGCTCCAGGGTCTGCTGAATCACCGTCAACGGGATATTGCCGTCCTTCGCTAGCTTCGTGAAGAGGCCGTCCTTGTTGCCGTCGGCCCGCACGATCAGGAAGTTCACCTTCGGCGCGACCAGCTCGATGAATTTCGCCGAGGTGGGCCCGCGCCGGTCTTCGCCGCCGGTGTGGATGCCGATGATCACGAGCTTCAGCCGCTTCGCCTCGGCCAGCAGCGCTTCGGCGCGCCTAAGCTCCTCCTGGACGTCGATCCCCGCCGCCCCCAGCCCCTTGCCACTGCCGCCGATGATGATCATCACCGTCTTGTACTTGGCGAGGTCCTTCGGTTCGGCGAGCGGGTCGTAGGTGACCTGGAGATTGATCCGCTGGCAGAGCACGCGAACCAGCTCCCCCTCCGGGGCGAGCCCGGGGGCGGTGATCAGGGTGGGCGACGTTGCCGCAGGAGCGGCCGCGCCGCCCGCGGCGAGCGTCAGGACGATGGCTGAAATGGCCGCCGCGAATCCGAGCCGTTTCATCCGGTCTCCTCCTTCACCCGCTTCCGCGGGATCTCCCAGTGCCACGTGCGCTTGCCCATCGTGAGGACGTGCAGGGTCTCCGTGTTCTGGATGCCTTTGATCCTCGAGAGCTTCCGGACGAGGAACTCGCGGAGATGGGCGTCCGAGGTGAACAGCGCCTCCACGATGAAATCGAACCGCCCCGCCACCGCCGCGACGAAGCTCACTTCCTCCAGGTCTGCGAGCGCGCGCTCGATGGTCTCCTGCTCCGCGAGGCCGGCGTTGAGCGCCATGATCACCCGGATGGGGAACCCGACCTTCGCCGGATCCACGATCGCCGCGACCGTGATGATCCCGCTGCGCCGCAGGCGGTCGAACCGGTTCCGGACCGTGCCGTGCGACACGTGCAGGGCGTGAGCCAGCTCGGTGAGCGACCGCCGGCCGTCCCGCTGGAGGTGCCGGACAAGGGCTTGGTCCAGTGGATCCAGCTGTCCCGTTGCGATTCTGGCAGTAGAGTGGCTCATCGGTTGGGAATTTGGTAGTGCCTTAGCTGTCAGAGTGGGAAATACCTCCCTCGGGAGCAGTCATCCCTGCAAGAAGTGCAGCCCCGATTACACCGCCGGGGCCGGAACCTCGATCCCGAGCTCCTGGAGCTTCTGATCCACGAACTGCTGCAGGCGCTGGATCATCTCGGGCGTCAGGTGGTCAAACCTCCCCATGGCCTTGAGATAGGTCTCGACGGGCTTCCGCCGGCGGGGTCGCTGGGTCACCGTCACCACGCCGACGTCGATCTCGTAGTTGGTCCACATGCCGGTCTCGATGGCCAATCGGGCCAGCTCCACGGTGCGCTCGCTCTCGAAAGACCAGCCGCGCGGGCACGGCGCGTGGAGGTGCAGGAACGTCGGGCCGCGGGTGGCCAGCGCCTTGCGCACCTTCGTCATCAGGTCAAACGGATGGGCGATCGACGCCGTGGCCAGGTACTTGACGGCGGGGTGTCCCGCCGCCACCATCCTGACGAGGTCCTTGGGGAACAGCCGCTTGCCCTCGGGGATCACGGGCCCCGGCGGCGTGAAGGTCGTGTAGGCTCCGAACGGCGTGGTGGGAGACGTCTGCACGCCGGTGTTCGCGTAGGATTCGTTGTCGTAGCAGACAAAGAGGAAGTCGTGGGCCCGGTACATCGCCCCGGAGAGGGCCTGCAGCCCGATGTCGGCCGTGCCGCCGTCCCCGGCGA
>MENB01000126.1:2906-3049 GCA_001768125.1 Armatimonadetes bacterium RBG_19FT_COMBO_69_19 | reverse complement strand
CTTCCCCTTACGCAGCAGCGCCTTCCAGGCCGCCTCGATTCCCGACGCGACCGCACCGCCGTTCGTGATCTGGGTGTGCATCCACGGCACCGCCCACGGTCCGCACAGGTAGCTCGTGTTTGCGACGTACATGCATCCCGTCG
>MENB01000126.1:2725-2867 GCA_001768125.1 Armatimonadetes bacterium RBG_19FT_COMBO_69_19 | reverse complement strand
CCAGCCGGTAGGCGAGCGCCGGTCCGCACCCCGCACACGTGCGGTGGCCGGGCACATAGTACTCGTCGAGAGGTGTATCCCGCGTCGAACGGATGACCGCGAACGCGTCGCGCTGGATCCGATCGGGCGCCTGTGCCCCGAC
>MENB01000126.1:2588-2692 GCA_001768125.1 Armatimonadetes bacterium RBG_19FT_COMBO_69_19 | reverse complement strand
GTCGCACGGCGGTGCCCCGGGCAGCCTCACGCAGCGATTCCGCCATCGCATAGAAGTCGGTGATGCGCACGACCTCGCCTCCCAACCCCGAGAGGAAGGTCAGG
>MENB01000126.1:2144-2480 GCA_001768125.1 Armatimonadetes bacterium RBG_19FT_COMBO_69_19 | reverse complement strand
GCCTTGAACCGGGAAAGCACCTGCATGACCTCCGCGGTCGGGAATGGGCGGAAGAAGCGCAGCTGCACCACCCCCGCCTTCACCCCCTCCTCCCGCATCAGCGCTGCCGCGCGGCGGGCGGTCTCGATGTGCGCGCCCTGCCCGAAGAAGACGAACTCGGCGTCGTCGGTGAGATACTCCTGAAGGAAGGGGCTGTACCCGCGCCCGAAGATGCGGTTGAAGTCGGCCACGACCTCAGGGATGACGCGCCGTGCGGTGCGCATGGCCTCGGCCCGGCCGCGCTCGATGGCCGCGCCCTGGCCGGCCCGGCACTGCGGCCCGAACAACCAGGGATCC
>MENB01000126.1:948-2116 GCA_001768125.1 Armatimonadetes bacterium RBG_19FT_COMBO_69_19 | reverse complement strand
AGGGTGGGAGGAATGCCCGGACCTGCTCCTGGTCCCCCAGCGTGACCTCTCCCGCGACGTGCGAGATGAAGTACCCGTCCTGGCAGGGGAACTGCGGGAGCATGACCCGCGGATCTTCGCCGAGCCGGTAGTACATCAGCGTGTTGTCATACGCTTCCTGCGGCGTGCTCGCCCACCCCATGATCCAGCCTTGATCCCGTGTGGACATCGCCTCGGTGTGCTCGGACCCGAAATCCCCCGGAGGATCGAGGGTCCGGTCGGCGATGATGCACTGCACCGGGTGGAACTCCCCGGCGATGGGTGAGTACAGCTCAAACGCGTAGGTGATGCCGACCCCAGAGCTTCCGGTGAACACTCTGGCGCCGGCCGCTGAGGCACCCATCACGATGCTGAGCTGGGCGTGCTCGCCCTCGGCGTGGACGAACTCGGCATCAAGCTCGCCCTCGGCCACCATCCGCGCCAGCTCGATCATCGCCCCCGTGTATGGCCGGATGGGGTACGATGAAATGACGTCGACGTCCGCGGCCTTCACCGCCTCCGCGACGGCCTTCACGCCGCTGATCCTCAGTGTGGTTGCCATCTCACACCTCACAGTCCATAGGTGAGGCGCACCATACCTCCCCGGAAGTCCAGCTCCGGTTCGGCGCGGATCGCCCCCCGCACGTTGCACTCCTGCCAGCAGATCCCACAGCCCTTGCAGTAGTCGTAGTTGACCCAGATCTTCTCCCCCTGCGGCCCCGGCATGGAGATGGCCGCGTCCGGGCAGTAGATCCAGCAGATGCCGCACGCGGTGCAGTGCTCGAGATCGATCACGGGTCGCAGCACGCGATAGTTGCCGCTGATGTGGCCCTCGTTGACGCCGTTGAGCAGGGGGGCCTTGATGATGAGGTCAACAGTCCCGCGGTAGCCTTCCTGCGGCATCTCTGCGTGCGTCCCGCCCCGGTACGTGGGATTGACGAGGATCTGGACCTGCTCGAATCCGCGCTGCAGCCCCTCGTGGTCGACATCGACGGCCCGCAGCGACTCGACTGAAACAACCCCGCTGGCCCTGGCCACAGCCCCCAGGAGGGCGCCGCCCGGCCCGGGATCGAGCAGGCGATCCTCGGCCCCTTCTCCCGCCCCGTACGGGAGCCGGGGCCGCGCCCCGGGACCCGCGTCGATCGTCGCG
>MENB01000126.1:623-936 GCA_001768125.1 Armatimonadetes bacterium RBG_19FT_COMBO_69_19 | reverse complement strand
GCGGTCAGGTCCACGTCGGCGAGGACGTCGAGGATTTGCTCCGGCGCGCTCGCGGTGTTCACGACGAGGATCCCGGGAGGTTTCAACCCGGCGAGGACGTGGCAGCCCTTGGCGAGGGTGGCCTCGGTCACCACCACGATGGACGGGGTCTCGTTGACATAGAGGTAGGGCTCGAGGATGGGCGCGCCGCTGATGCGCGCGTAAGAACGACACGGGACGTTGACCCGGTCCGGAGAGTCGGCGTAGTTGTCGAACGCCTGGGCATGCATTCCCTCCCGACGCGCAGCTGCGGCCAGCTCACCGACAAGTCGCC
>MENB01000126.1:0-598 GCA_001768125.1 Armatimonadetes bacterium RBG_19FT_COMBO_69_19 | reverse complement strand
ACCAGACGGTGAGTTCCGTAACGTCAGCCTGTCTGTTCATCCAATCGCTCCTCCCGCGTCTACGCCGCGCGTGCTGAGATGGTCGCGCGGAGCGCCTGCTGGACATGCGCCGGCTGTACGTCGCCTTCCGAGGCGAGGGCCGCGGCCCGCCGGCAGACCGCCTCGATCTCCTCGCCGCTCATCCCTTCGCTGCGCGCGGCCAGCGCGCGGATATCCGTCCGGGAAAAACTCTGTGGAAGCTTCAGCGCAAAGATCGCCGCGCGCTCCTCGAGCGCGGGCAGCGCAAAGGGAATCGACACCTCGAACCCCCGGATCACCGCTGGGTCGACCAGCTCCGGCCGGTCTGTCGTCGCAATGATGACAAGCCCCCAGGTCCGCCTCGCGTCCCGCATCTCTCGCAGCAACTTGACCACCAGCCGGCTGCTGAGCTGCCCCGCGCCTTCACCGGATCGCACGGGTGCGATGGCGTCGAGGTCTTCCATCAGCAAGAGGCAGGGCGCGGCGTGGTTGGCGACGCGGAAGATCTCGGCGAGGGCCCGTTCGGTCTCTCCCGGCCAGCGCGACAGTACGATGGAGGGCTCCAGGGCGATGACGGACA
>MENB01000125.1:18062-19699 GCA_001768125.1 Armatimonadetes bacterium RBG_19FT_COMBO_69_19 | reverse complement strand
CGAGCGCCTGGACGGCGAACGACTCGCGCTGGGAAGCACGCTGGGCGTCGCGCTGCCCTCGTTGCGGGAACTGCTCTTGCTCTGGTACGCGCACGAAGGCGCCGCTGGCGACTCACTGCATGCGGTGATCCAATCCGTCCCCGCCTACCGCCACAGCCTCTTTCCCCTGGAGCTGGCGACGACACGATATCTGCTGGAGGACATTCCATTCGGGCTGGTGCCGTTCACGCAGTTGGCGAGGCGAGCCGGTGTCCCGGCGCCGCTGGCCGCCGCGGTCGTCGGGTTCGCGGTGCAGGTGGCGGCAAGCGCGGCAGCGAACCTGCCCGTCCCCCACGAGGTTGACCTCGAAGGATTCCTGCGGACGGTATTGGGGCGGGGCCGGTGAAGGAGGAAACGCGATAGTGGAGCGCGTGGCAGCGGAGGATTCCCGGGTCCTGACCTTGCACCACCGGGCGCTGATCGTGGACGCCTGTAACACGGCCGAGTGGGACGCGGACTATGTCGCCCGGCTCCACGGTTCGGGCGTGAAGTGCGTATGGAAGACCCTCGCCTCGCAGCACGGGCCGCTCGGAACGCTGCGTGACATCGCCCACTGGCTGGAGATCTTCGACCGGCATCCGGATACCGTCACGCCGGTGCGCCGTGCAGAAGAGATCGCTCAGGTCGCGGCGGCCGGCCGAGTCGCCGCTGTCTACACCCTCCAGCACACTCGGCCCTTCGACGAGGACCTGGGTCTGGTGCGGGTGTTCTATGAGATGGGCATTCGCGTCGTGCAGCTCACCTACAACACCCGCTGCGCGGTCGGGGACGGGTGCCTTGAGCCCAACGACGCCGGTCTCAGCGCGCTCGGCCGCAGGATGGTGGCCGCGCTCAACCGCCTGGGCGTCGTCATCGACCTGTCACACGGCAGCCGGCGGACGGCGCTGGATGCGATCGATGCCTCCGCCAGCCCGGTGGTCATCTCTCACGCTAATGCGCACGCATTGGTCGCGAATCCTCGCAATGTTCCAGACGATGTGATCCGCGCGCTGGCCGCGGCGGGCGGGGTCATCGGCATCGACGCCTATCTTCCTCACCTCTCCCAGGACCTCGACAAGGCGCCCTCGGTGGACGACATGATCGCGCACGTGGACCACGTTGTCCAGCTCGTGGGCCCCCGGCACGTGGGATTCGGTCTGGACCTCGGCGAGGGACGCACTCTGGCCCAGTACCTGAGTTACAACTTTCCGGTCGGCGCCTACCCCTCGTGGGAACAGCGTCAGAAGAACAAGACGCGCGGGTTGGAGCGGATCGACCAGTTCGTCAACCTCACCCGCGGGCTGGTAGCACGAGGGTACCGCGACGACGACGTCGTCGCGATTCTCGGCGGCAACTTCCTCAGAGTCTTCGAGCACGCGACGGGGGTATCTTCCGTCTGATCTCCTGACCCACAGGGGGTGGCGCAGGTGGATCTGCGCGGGGCAGTGGAGAGAGCCATACGGCGACTGGACGCGATGGCAGACCTGTCGCTACTCGAACCGCCGCCGCTTGCCGCGGGCCCCGATCTTCGCGGCGATCATCCCGGGTTCCCGCTGCGGGCTCGCGCCCGTGACGATGCGCTCGCCGCCATCGATCGCGGGGAGACCAGATACGTGGAT
>MENB01000125.1:10798-18047 GCA_001768125.1 Armatimonadetes bacterium RBG_19FT_COMBO_69_19 | reverse complement strand
CCATTGCGTGAGGCGATCGAGAGCGTGTTACAGCGCATTGGTATCGAGGCAGACGCCGAGAAGGGACTCATGGTCACGGCGGGCGAGCAGGAGGCCCGGTTTCTGGCGCTGCAAGCCCTGGCCGCGGCCGGGAGGCGCCTCGTCTTTCCTTCGGTGGTACACCCAGGAGCCCGGAAGGCGGCGGCACTGAACGCGGCGGGCCGCCAGGTCCTCCCGCTCGATTTGACCACCGGCGCGCCTGATCCGGGGGCGGTCCGCGCCGCGCTTGCCGCGGGCGGTCCCGCCGCTCTGTACCTGGAGTCGCCCAACCGGTTTACCGGGAAAGTCATCCCGCCGGAGCTGCTCGCCGCGTTGGCGGACGAGGCGCGCCGGGTGGGGGCATTTCTCGTGTGGGATGCTTCGCTCGCCGCATGGGTCCCCGACGACGTGCCGTACTTCACTCCCGCCAGGGCTGAATATCGGGAGCGGACGATTGCCCTCGGGACCGTTTGGGCCGGTGCTGGCGTCGAAGGATGGATGATTGGCTACCTGACGCTTCCAGCAGAAGTGTACCCGCACGCGAGACGACTGAAGCAGGTAATGGCCCTCTGTACGTCCGTCCCGGTGCAGTGGGGAACGTTGGGCGTGCTCCTGGAGGGGGATGTGGGACATGCCGGACACCTGCAGACGCTCGCCGAGGTCAAGGCCGCGGCGGTGCGCGTCTGGCCGGGCAAGGTGTTGCCGGGTGAGGCAGTGAGCCTGCTCGCCGTCGATTGGCCCGATGCCGCCTCCGTGCCGACGCCGGCGCGCGGCATGGCTGGGACTGTCTTCGGGGTTCCAGGGTGGATCCGGTTCACGGTCACCGCCACAGGCGAGATTGTGACCGCCCTTCGGGCACTGGCCGGGAGCGGAACGTGACGAATTCCAAAGGTCCCATGAACCCGTCGCCCGCGGGTGCCGATGTCATGCCGTCCGGTCCCGCCCTGCAGGCAAAACTGTTGGCGAGGCTGGCCGGGTTTCCCGACGCCATTCGGTTGAGTCGCGGCGATCCCGACTTCGCCACTCCGCGGCACATCATCCACGCCGTCCGCGACGTTCTATGGCGCCAGATCTCCGACCAGATCGCGCCTCCCGAGGGCCGTGAGGATCTGCGCCGGGCGATCGCCGCCCGCCTGCAGCGCGTCAACCGCCTAGAGGTCGACCCCGTGGCCGAGGTGGTCGTGACTCAGGGTGGGCAGGAAGCAGCGTTCCTCATGATCCTGGCCGCGGTAGGGTCGGGGGATGAGGTGATCGTGCCGGAACCCAACTACTACTCGTACGGTGACGCGATCCGGTTTGCGGGCGCGCGGGCTGTGCCTGTGCCTACGTCGGTGGATGCCGGGTTCGCCGTCGATCCAGACCGCGTACGCCGCGCGGTGACCGACCGCACGCGAGCACTGCTGCTCGTCTCACCCAACAACCCCAGCGCAGCGGTGATGTCTCCCGAGGTCGTGAGGGATCTGGTGCAACTCGCGGCGGACCGAGACCTGCTGATTCTGGCTGACGACACGTACGACCAGTTCCTCTATGACGAGGCGGTACACACGTCTCCGGGGGCTCTGGATGGCGCGGGGGGGCGGACCCTCACTATCAACACTTGCTCCAAGACCTACGCGATGACGGGGTGGCGGCTCGGGTGGGTGGCGGGCCCGGCGCCGCTCGTCGCCCGCGTCCGCGCCCTCAAGGAGGCCACCACCGGCGGGACGTCGACGCTCGCGCAGGCTGCGGCGCTGACGGCACTGACCGGGCCGCAGGACGTGGTTGCGGAGATGCTCGCCGCCTACGCCCGCCGAAGGACGCTGACACTGGCAGCCCTCGCCGCGATGCGGTTGCCGTACGGGATGCCGATGGGAGGACAGTTCGTTTTCGTCGACATCCGTCCCCTCGGGTTTTCGTCCCTGGCGTTTGCCGAGCAGGTGCTTGAACGCGCGCACGTGCTCGTCGGGCCGGGGATCGTATTCGGGGCGGACTGGGACGGTTTCGTCCGGCTGGCGTGGCTCCTCCCCGACGATCAACTCGTTGAGGGTCTGGCGCGGATGGCTGGAGCCGTGCGGGGGTTGTAGACCGCCTGCCGTTCTCGTCCGCGTCTGCGGCGCGCCGAAAGGGGAGGATATGGTTTCATCGCTCACGGCCTCGCTGACGCGGGGGCCGAATCTCCTCATCGTCCTCTTCGTCATCGCGTGGCAGGCGGTGCTGCCCTTCATTCCCATTGCCGGGCAGCGGCTGGGGATGGACGCCGCGACGATTGGTCTGCTCATCGGCATCCAGGGTGTTGCCGGTCTGGCCGTGGTCTTCCCCACCGGCGCCTGGATTGGCCGTCTCGGCGCGCACCAGTTCGCCATTGCGGGAACTGCTGGGGGATTCGCGGCCTTCCTGGCGCTGTGGGTGGCGCCGTCGGTTCCCATGCTGCTTGTTGCCCTGCCTCTGCTCGGCGCCTGCCAGATGGTTGTGTTCATGGCCGGCCAGATGCTCGTAGTATCGATGCCCGACCAGCGCGTTCGGGACCGGGCCGTAGGGATGTTCATGTTCTACACGTCTGTGGGAGTCACCCTGGGTCCTGTCCTTGGATCAATCGCGATAAGGGTCACGGGCGGGCTGGGCGGCGCGTTCATGGTGGCGGCTGCGGCCGGCGCGCTGTCGCTGGTATGTGCCACGCTCCTCCGTCCGGCGCCGCCCTCCGGGGCGGTCGTTCCGGGACGCTCCTGGAGCGGCCTCATGCCCTTCACGCATTCGCTCAAGGTGTCCCTGCTTACGACGGCGATTGGCGACTTCTTCTATGTGGCTTGGGCGATCTTGCTGCCGCTCGCGATGACTGCGGCAGGACACAATCCCTCGACGATCGGATGGGCGTTTGCCGCGCGCGGGGCTGCGACAACGCTGGTGCGACCGGCGTTGAGCGCGCTGCTGGGCCGCTTCAGCCGCGAGGGACTGACGGCCGTGTCCCTCGTGGCCCTCGGCGGGGGATTCTGGCTCTCCAACGGGGCCTCAGTGGCGCTCAAGCCCGTCCTGCTGGGCAGCGTCCTTTTTGGAATTGGCACGGGTCTCCTCTTCCCGCTCTCGCTGCTGCTCATCACCGGCGGCGCGCCCCCCTCTCGGATCCCCCATCTCCTCAGCATCCGTCAGTTCGTAGGAAAGGCGGGGCAGATCGCTGGACCTGTCGTGACCGGGGCGCTCGCGGCTGCCAACCAGGCGGTGACCGTGGCCGGAGTTGCCGTTCTTGGTCTGGGCGCTGCGGCGTGGGTGTACGGGCATAGAGGCCAGTCGGAAGAGGCGGTCGGGGTCTCGCCAAGCGACGCGACGGGGGTGGTGGAGCCTCCTATTTAATGGAGAACCTGTGGAGGGACGCACTCCTCTTAGAATGGGATCTACCCGCAGGGGGATGACCGCAGTATTGAGGGGTAGACACCACCACTGTTGGGGAGCGTTCGGCCGCCTCAGGCCCCGGCGAAGGAGAGCTCCCGCACCTCGATCATCGGTGACCCGTAGGCGATCCGCCCCCCGTATTCCCACTCCAGCGCCGGCCCGAGCGCGGTGATCTCCTTGAGCAGCGTGAGGATGTTCCCCGCGACGGCGAAGTTCTCGACCGGGTAGGCGATCTTTCCGTCCTCGACCCACAGGCCAAGGGCCTGCAGGGAGAACTCCCCCGTGACGGCATTCGTTCCGGCGTGCACCCCCATCACCTCGGCGATGACGACCCCTTCGGAGAGGGGCGCGCCGGGACCCGGCCTGATGAACAGGTTGCTGGGGGCGACCCACAGGATGCCGCGGTACGTCCGCCAGGCGTGGCCGGTATTCTCCATCCCGAGCGTTCTGGCGCTCTCAGAGTTGGTCAGGTATGACCGTAGCACGCCGCCCTCCACCAGCACCGTCCGGCGGGCCGGCGTACCCTCGGCATCGACCGGGCGGCTGGCCAGGCCCTCCGGCAGGAGCGGATCGTCGACGAGCGTGACGAGGCTCGAGGCGATGGGCTCGCCGAGCCGGCCGGCGAGCGGGCTCTTGCGCTCCGCGACGTTCTTCCCGTTCCACATCGGGGCGAACGCGGCGAGGATGGCTGCGGCGGCCTTGGGTGCGAGGTAGGCGCGGTAGCGGCCGGTGCGAAGCGGCCTGGCCCCGAGCAGCCGGCCCGTGCGTTCGGTGAACTCGAGGGCGGTGCGCCCGGGCTCGAGCGCCGCCACGGCGGTGGCCCAGTCGTCATCGAAGCTCTGCTTGCGGCTCGTGCCGTCCTGCATGACCATCGAGGCCATCATCCCGGCGACGCCGCGCCGGTACGACCCGTCCGCACCCTCCGTCGAGGCGATCGTCACCTCCCACTCACGCTCCGCGTATGAGGCGTAGAGGACCTGCTTCACGCGCGGGTCCTCGCGGATCGTGCTCTCGAAGCCGATCGCCATCTGGACCTTCGCTTCCAGCGAGCCGCGCAGCGATTCGCCGACGAGATCCCTCCGCCCCACGTGCTGGCCCGGCGGGATGAAGCCGCCAGTCTCCGACTGCAGCCCGGCGTTGTCGATCGCCTCCCGGAGCATCCAATCCAGGGCCTGCGGGGTCAGTTCCTCGCTGTAGGCATAGCCGACGCGGCCGTCCACGACCACGCGCACCCCCAGACCCCCGCGCACCGCCTGCGTGAGGTGCTCGAGTTTCCGCTGGTGCGAACGGGCTGTGATCTCCCGGCCGACCTCGGCCAGGACCTCCGCGGCCACGCCGCGCTCCTTCGCCCCGGCCAGCACGTAGACCCGCGCGTCGTCGTGCGTCATTCGCTCTCTCCACCGACGACGATCTCCGAGACCAGCACGTGCGGCTGCCCGACCTCCGCCGGGATCGCGCCGGAGAGGCTGCCGCACATCCCGGATCCCGTGGACAGGTCACTGGAGACCGCGACGACCCGCTGCAGCGTTTCCGGGCCCTTGCCGACCAGCATCGCTCCGCGCACGGGTTCCGCGATCTGTCCCTTGCGGATCAGGTACGCTTCCTGCACGCCGAAGTTGTACTCACCCGAGCCCGGTTTGACCTGGCCGCCGCGGAACGCTTTGGCGTACAATCCGGCATCGACCTGCGCGAACAGCCGCTCGATCGGGGTGTCGCCCGTGGTGATGAAGGTGTTCCGCATCCGTGAGGTCGGAGCAAAGGCGTAGTCCTGCCGGCGTCCCGATCCCGTCGGCGCGTACCCGGTGAGCAGCGACCCCCACCGGTCCACCATGTAGCTCTGCAGGACCCCCCGCTCGATGAGGACCGTGCGCTGCGTCGGCGCCCCTTCGTCGTCGAACTCGCTGCTGCCCCATCCGTGCGGGGTCGTGCCGTCGTCGACGTAGGTGACGACCGGACTGCCGACCTGCCGGCCGATCATGTCCGACAGCACCGAGGCCTTCTTCGCTACCGACGTCGTCTCGAGCAGGTGGCCCACCGCTTCGTGGAAGATGACGCCGCCGAAGGCATTGCCGATCACGACGGGCATCGTCCCCGCGGGTGCGGGCCGCGCGCGCAGGTTGGTGAGGGCCTGCTCGCCGGCGCGCTTCCCGACGTCTCGCGGAGGGAAGCGGTCGAACAGCTCGAGGCCGACGCTCAAGCCCTCCCACGCCGTGCCGGTCTGCACCGTGCCGTTGTCGCGGGCGATCGCGTTTACGTAGAGACGCGTGCGCACCCGGCGGTCTTCCGCCCACGTCCCCTCCGAGTTGGCGATGAGGACGTCCTGTTCCCACTCCTGCAGGGTGGATTCGACCTGCGCGATCTCGGGCGCGAGGCGCGCGCCGGCGTCGGCGTCGCGCAGCCGGTCCAGGCGGTAGCGTTTGGGGTGCTCGTCGAAGGGGACGCGCGGCGTGTGCAGCCCGCGGGCGGCGGCTTTCCGGAAGTCGAGCCCGCCCCGGCCCCGGCTGTCCACGCGCCCTGAGGCGCCTTTCACCCGGACCAGGTTGTCGGTGACCTCGAGGAGCGCGGCCGGCGTGAGGTCGTTCGCGTAGGCGTAGGCGACCTCGGTGCCGTAGAACAGGCGCACCCCCGCGCCGTACTCGAGCCCGCTGGTGGCCTCTTTCACCTCGCCGTTGAGCACGCGCAGCGCGCGCCGCTTCCAGCGCTCCACGTAGAGCTCGGCGAATGAGGCGCCGCCGCGCAGGGCGTGGGCGATGACGTCGGCGACGAGCGATTCCGGGAGCATTACGACCAGTCTACGCGCCGGGATGCGGGGTTGGGAAGATGGAGGAATTCCGGCGGTACGTGTCGGGTCAGGTAGATCCCCGCGGAGGCGTGGAAGAAGGCGATGCCCTCTTCGCTGGCCCGCCGCGCCAGCACGGTCACCACGACGGCATCCGTGCTGTGGCGCTCCGCGACCGCACGGGCGTCCTGGCGTGTCGCGGACAGGTGCACAAACTGCCGGTCCAGGGGACGCAGGCCCACCGTGCGCAGGGTCTCGACCACTCCCGCCGGGACGCCATGATACAGCCACTCGGGCGGGATCACCGCCGTCCCCGGGGTCTCGATCGGGACCGTGTGGCCGTACCGCGCGCGGATGCGGGTGCCGGCCAGCTCATACCGCCGGGGATCCTGCTGCGCGAGACTCCGGATCGCCTCCGCGGTAACCCCCGACCAGCCGGGTTGCCCGGCGATCGCGGCGGTCAGCGTGTCGACGTCGACGAAGCCACCGGGATCGAGCTCGATCCCGACGGTCTCGGGTTTATGGCGGAGGACGAGGGCGAGAAACCGGCTGAGACGATCGTCACGCACCGTCACGGGATGTTCTGTGCGCGCCGGAAGGCCTCCTGTCGAGGAGAACGTTTGCGCCGCGCAGAAGAAACGGCTCGCATGGCGCGCATCGTGGAATGTGTGCCGAACTTCAGCGAGGGCCGCCGCGCCGATGTCATCGAGGCGATCGCGGAGGCGATCCGAGGCACCGACGGCGTGCGGCTGCTGGACATCCAGGCTGATCCCAGCCACAACCGGTGCGTCCTCTCGTTCGTCGGCGAGGTGGACGCGGTGTCCGCCGCGGCGCTCGCGGCGGCGGGCCGCGCCGTGGAGCTCATCGACATGACCGCGCACCGCGGCGAGCACCCGCGCCTGGGCGCCGTGGACGTCATTCCCCTCGTGCCCATCGCGGGGCTCTCCATGGGCGAGTGTGTGTCCGCGGCGCGCGAGCTCGGCCGCCGGATCTGGGAGCGCCTGCGCGTGCCGGTCTTCTTCTACGCGGAGGCGGCGACCCGGGCGGAGCGCCGGCGGCTGCCGGACATCCGCAAGGGCGAGTACGAGG
>MENB01000125.1:8218-10791 GCA_001768125.1 Armatimonadetes bacterium RBG_19FT_COMBO_69_19 | reverse complement strand
CGAGAAGCTCGCCGAGCCCGCCTGGGCGCCCGACGTCGGGGATCCGGTCGCGCACCCCACGGCGGGGGTGACCGTCGTGGGCGCGCGGCGTCCCTTGATCGCCTACAACATCAACCTCACCACCCCCGACGTGGAGATCGCGCGCCAGATCGCGCGCGCGGTGCGCGAGAGCAGCGGCGGGCTCGTGAACGTGCAGGCGATGGGCGTGAAGAGCGAGGGCGGACCGGCGCAGGTCTCGATGAACCTGCTCGATTACACGAAGACGCCCGTGCACCGGGCGTTCGAGCTGGTGCGCGTCGAGGCGGCGCGCCACGGCGTCGAGATCCTGGAGAGCCAGGTGGTGGGACTCATCCCCCTCGACGCCGTTGCCGACGTCGCCCGTTTCTACCTTCGCCTGCGGGGATTCGACCGCGCGCAGATCCTGGAAACCAGACTGATGGAGTGAAGGTCCCGGTCGATCTCCTCATCGTCAACGTGGGGCAGCTGCTGACCCTGGCCGGGCCGAACGAATGGCCCCGCACCGGCAGCTCGCTGCGTGAGCTGGGGCTCATCCGCGACGGGGCGATCGCCGCCGCCGACGGTGTCATCGTCGCCGCAGGGCCGGCGGCATCGGTCCTGGACGAGGTGGTGCTTGCGCCGGACGGCGCCCGCCTCGACGCCGGGGGAAACGTGGTCTTGCCGGGGTTCGTCGACCCTCACACGCATCTCATTCACGCGGGATCCCGCGCCGACGAGTTCGTGCTGCGCCTGGGGGGCGCGACGTACCAGCAGATCGCCGAGCGGGGTGGGGGCATCGTCTCCACGATGCGGGCGACGCGCGAGGCGTCCGAGGATGACCTCGTCGCCCTGGGGCGGATGCGGTTGGACCGCATGTTGGCCCACGGCACGACGACCGTGGAGGCGAAGAGCGGGTACGGACTCGCCCTCGACGACGAGCTGAAGATGCTGCGTGCGATCCATCGGCTCACCGCCGCCCACGAGGTGGACGTCATCCCGACGTTCCTCGGTGCGCACGCGCTGCCTCCGGAACATCGCGGCGACCCCGACGCGTACGTGCGCCGTGTCGTCGAGGAGATGATCCCCGCCGTCGTGGACGAAGACCTGGCCGAGTTCTGCGACGTCTTCTGCGAGGCGGGGGCGTTCACGCCGGACCAGTCCCGGACGGTGCTGACCGCCGGCGCGGAGGCCGGCCTCGAGCCGAAGATCCACGCCGACGAGCTCTCCGATCTGGGCGGGGCGCGCCTGGCCGCCGAGGTGGGCGCGGTCTCGGCCGACCACCTGCTCTACGCCTCGGACGAGGGGCTCTCCGCGATGGCGGCGACGGGGACGATGGCGGTGCTCCTGCCCGGGACGGCCCTGTTCCTCGGCCTGCCGTACGCCCGAGCCCGGCGCATGATCGAGCTTGGGGTAGCGATCGCGCTCGCCACCGACTTCAATCCGGGGACGAGCCCGACGTACTCGATGCCGATGGTGATCGCGCTCGGCTGCATCGGCATGCGCCTCGATCCGGCGGAGGCGATCGCCGCGGCGACGATCAACGCCGCGCACGCCATCCGGGTGGCCGAGGAAGTGGGCAGCCTGGAGGTCGGGAAGGCGGCCGATGCCGTCATCCTGGATCTCACCGACTACCGCGAGCTCCCGATGGCCTTCGGGACCAATCCCGTGCGGACCGTCATCAAGCGCGGCCGGGTGGTGGGATGATGGGGATGCGAGAGATGACCATCAGCCAGTTCCTTGACAAGTTGGCGTCGGCGGAGCCGACGCCGGGCGGTGGAAGCGCGGCCGCCCTCAGTGGGGCCATGGCGGCCGCGCTGGCGAGTATGGTGGCACGTCTCTCCAAAGGCAAAGGTGGGGATGATGCGGGATTCGAGCGGTCGGCACAAGCCGCGGATCGCTCGAAGACATGGCTCACCGATCTTGCCGGTGAGGACGCCCGGGCGTTCGACGCGGTCCTTCGGGCGATGCGGCTGCCGCGCACGTCCGATGACGAGAAACGAGCCCGGCAGGCGGCGGTGCAGCGGGCGCTGCACGGTGCGGCCGAGGTGCCGCTGCGCGTGATGCGGCGGGTCGTGGACGTACTGAAGGTGCTGCCGGACCTGGCCCGGACGGGGAATCCGAATGCGGTGAGCGATGTCGCCGTGGGGGCGCTGCTCGCGTACGCTGCCGCCCACGGGGCCCTCCACAACGTGCGGATCAACCTTGCTTCCATCAAGGATGAGACCTTCGCCGCGAAGCTGCGTGCCGACGCTGAGGCGCTGGGGGAAGAGGCGGCGCGGCTGCGCGACGCGACGATGACCGCCGTCCGAGAGCGGATGTGATGGCCGATCGGATCGTGCTCGCCGGGATGCGGTTCTTCGGATACCACGGGGCGCTCGCCGAAGAGCGGACGCGCGGGCAGGAATTCGTCGCCGACATCGAGGTGGAGAGTGACCTCCGCCCGGCCGGGTCGAGCGACGACCTGGACGACACCGTCGACTACCGCAAGGTGTACGCCGCAGTCAAGGCGGTGATCGAGGGACCGCCCAGGCAACTGCTGGAAGCCGTGGCCGAGGAGATCGCCCGGCAGGTGTTGG
>MENB01000125.1:7640-8201 GCA_001768125.1 Armatimonadetes bacterium RBG_19FT_COMBO_69_19 | reverse complement strand
GCCGTGACGGTGCGCCTGCGCAAGCCCGCGGTCAAGTTGCCCGGGCCGCTCGCCCACTCGGCCGTCGAAATCGCCCGGCGCCGATGAGCGGTCGGGCGTTCCTATCCCTAGGTGCCAACCTCGGGGACAGGAAGGCGACCATCGGGGCGGCGCTGCACGCGCTCCAGGAGGGGGCCGCGAGGATCGTTCGCCGCTCGTCCTTCTACGAGACCGCCCCGGTCGGGAAGACCGACCAGCCCTGGTTCCTGAACATGGCCGTGGAGGTGGAGACGGCGCTATCCCCCCAGGATCTCCTGGCGCTCTGCCAGCGGGTCGAGCACGCGCTCGGCCGGGTCCGCACCGAGCGCTGGGGGCCGCGCCCGATCGATATCGACATCCTCCTGTACGATGGCCTGACGGCGGCTTCCCCTGAACTCACCATCCCGCACCCGCGGATGACCGAGCGGCGGTTCGTCCTGGTGTCGCTGCTCGAGATCGCCCCCGATGCGGCGCTCCCCGACGGGCGGCGCCTGCAGCCCTTCCTCGAGCGCGTGTCGGATCAGGACGTCAGGCGGGTGGACT
>MENB01000125.1:5802-7602 GCA_001768125.1 Armatimonadetes bacterium RBG_19FT_COMBO_69_19 | reverse complement strand
CCCAGCGCGCGCTCCTGGAGGCCGGTACCTCGCCCGGGGTGTGCGTCGCCGTCGAAGGGCCGATCGGCGTCGGCAAGACAACACTGACGCGCCTGCTCGCCGAGCGCCTGGATGCCCTGGAGATGCTGGAGGTGGTGGAGGAGAACCCGTTTCTGCACCACTTCTACCAGGACATCCGCGGCTACGCGTTTCAGACGCAGATCTTCTTCTTCCTGAGCCGCTACCGCCAGCAGGGGACGATCAAGGCCGAGCGCGACGGGGGCCGGTCGGTGATCAGCGACTACATGTTCGCCAAAGACCGCCTGTTCGCGCGGATGAACCTGGACCAGCACGAACTCGATCTCTACGAGCGGCTGTACGGGCTGATCGCGCCGATGACGGTCCGCCCGGACCTCGTCATCTACCTCACGGCGGACCTGGACACGCTGCTGCGCCGGATCACGCGCCGGGACCGTCCCTTCGAGCGCGCCATCGAGCCGGTCTATCTCCAGCGCCTGCGCGAGGAGTACGATCGCTTCTTCGCAGAATACGACGAGACGGCGCTGCTGGCCGTGGACACGGACGAGGTCGACATCTTCACGAAGGGGGATCTGCGGGCGATCGTGCGCTGCGTAGATGAGGCGGGACGGCGATGAAGTGGTTCGTAGCGGTGAGCGGGAACATCGGGTCGGGGAAGTCCACGATCACGACGCTGCTGAGCGAGAAGCTCGGCTGGCGGCCCTATTACGAGATCGTGGACGAGAACCCCTATCTGCCGGACTTCTACGCCGATATGCCGCGCTGGAGCTTTCACCTGCAGGTCTTCTTCCTCAGCAAGCGCTTCCAGCACCATCAGGCGATCACATCCTCGCCGGGATCGGTGATCCAGGACCGCACGATCTACGAGGACGCCGAGATCTTCGCCCGCAACCTGTACCTGCAGGGCCTGATGGACGAGCGGGACTTCCGCAACTACTCCGAATTGTTCAACACGATGACGCCCTTTCTCCACCCGCCCGATCTCGTCATCTATCTCCGAGCTTCCGTGCCCACCCTGCTCGACCGCATCCGCCGGCGCGCCCGCGGGTACGAGCAGAGCATCCCGCGGGACTACCTCGCCCAGCTGAACGAGCGCTACGAGGAGTGGACCGAGCGCTTCTCGTTGTGCCCGATCCTTACGGTGGACGCTGACCGCCTCGAGCTCAACAACCTGGACGCGCTGGTGGCCGAGATGCAGGCCAACCTCCCCTCGCTGTTCCCGCTCACTGAGCGATGACCACCGGGTCGCTCGAGTCGGGGGAGTTTGCGGCGGTCCCGTCGCAGCTTGGGACGTCCCGCTTCGGGCGCCCGCTCCACGTCATTCCGCGCGTGACCTCCACGAATGACGTCGCGCGAAGCCTTGCAGAGGACGGCGCGGGGGAGGGGACCGCGGTCCTGGCGCTGGAGCAGTCGGGCGGCCGGGGCCGCCTGGGACGGTCGTGGGCGTCGCCGGCAGGAGGCCTGTATCTTTCCGTCATCTTGCGTCCGAGCCTGCCCGTGTTGCTGTGGCCAGTGCTCTCACTGGCCGCAGCGGTCGGTTCGGCTGAAGGCATCGAGGCGGCGGCCGGGATGCCGGTGAAGCTCAAGTGGCCTAACGATCTCCTGGTCGATGCGCGGAAGGTCGGGGGCATCCTGCTTGACTCGGGGGCCGGGTTCGCGGTCGCGGGGATCGGTATCAATGTTGGAGCATCCCCCGGTACGCTTCCCGAGGGGGCGGTCTCGATCGACGTCGCACTCGCTCCACTCGCACGGGCCGTGCTTCAGCACCTCGAGAGCGCGATC
>MENB01000125.1:0-5644 GCA_001768125.1 Armatimonadetes bacterium RBG_19FT_COMBO_69_19 | reverse complement strand
CGTGCGGCGCGTGGTGGCGGGCGACGTTTCGCTGAGGTAGAGGATGCCGCAGATCACCGACGTCAAGGGTCTTCGGGTGGGACACGCGACCGACCAGAAGGCGTTAACTGGATGCACGGTCATCCTCTGCGAGGAGGGAGCGGTCGGGGGCGTGGACGTGCGCGGGTCCGCCCCGGGGACGCGAGAGACCGACCTGCTGCGGCCCATGAACCTGGTCCAGCGCGTTCACGCCGTGCTTCTGACCGGCGGAAGCGCCTTCGGGCTCGCCGCGGCCGACGGCGTGATGCGGTACCTCGAAGAGCGTGGAATCGGCCTCGACACCGGCATCCCGGGCGTGCCGAGGATCCCCATCGTCCCCGCCGCCGTGATCTTCGACCTGCGCGTTGGCGACCAGCGAGCTCGCCCCACGGCTCAGATGGCGTACGATGCCTGCCGGCGCGCCACGACAACCGTGGAGGAGGGCAACGCCGGCGCCGGCACCGGCGCGACTGTCGGGAAGCTCCTCGGCGCCGCCTCCGCGATGAAGGGCGGGGTCGGCACCTGGAGCGTTACGCTTCCCGGAGGAGTCGTCGTCGGTGCGCTCGCCGTGGTGAACGCGTTCGGCGACGTGCTCGACGACCGGACGGGTCAGATCCTCGCCGGCGCGCGGGACCCGGGCGGTGCCGGATTCCTGAACATGCAGAAGACGCTGCAGACCGTCGAGGTCCCTCCGGGTATGGGGATCGGGGAAAACACCACGTTGGTGGCTGTCGCGACCAACGCACGTCTCTCGAAGGAAGACGCGAACTGGCTCGCCCGCGTCGCCCACGACGGGCTTGCCCGGGTCATCGCGCCGGTGCACACGCTCTACGACGGAGATACGATCTTCGCCCTGTCGATCGGCGAGGCGAAGTCGAACCTGCTGTCGCTCGGCGCGGCCGCTGTGGAAGTCGTGGCTGAAGCCATCAAGCGAGCGGTGCGTCTGGCGAAGAGCGCAGGCGGCGTGCCGGGTTTGGCTGGTTAGTGGTGTGTCCCCTGCGAACTCGGTCCGGACCGAGTTGCTTTGAGTCGGGTCACCGGTCAGACGTCGGCGATAGGGTGTTCATAGGAGCTCCGTGATTCCACCGTCAGCCGCTCATGTGGCCCCATGGTATGGTCTTCTCTTTGCCGCCATGTCCGTGGTATCATCGGCGTAAGGCCGGCACCGCAAGGGCCGGACCCGGCGCAGAGCCTGACCCACAGGCTCCGTCCGGTACTCGCACCTGAGACTGGAACGGAGGGAGAAGCCATGGCTCAGACCCAGTTTGCCCCTCCCGCCGCCCGGAGGGGTTTTCGCTTTTCTACCCGCGAGATCACCATCACCGCGGCCCTCGGGGCGGTGACGATCGTGATGGGGCTCGTGCCCTGGATCGGGTTCATCCCCGCCCCAACCCCGGCCGGCAGCGCCACCACGATGCACATCCCCGTGATCATCGCCGCGGCCCTGGAGGGGCCGGTGGTCGGCGCGCTGGTCGGCGCGATCTTCGGGTTCTTCAGCTTCACGCGCGCCACGATCCCGGTCTTCAAGAATCCCCTCATCGCCTTCGGCCCGCGCATCCTTATCGGCGTCGTCGCCTTCCTCGTCTTCGCCGCCCTGCAGCGCCGCTACGCCCGCGGCGTCTCGGCGTTCGTCCTGGCGGCGGGCGTCTACACCATCCTCGGCCCCGGCGCGCAGCGCTTCGAGGCGGCGTTCGCCGCCGGGAAGATCGAGGCCAGCTGGCTGATCACCGGCTACCACAGCGCGGCATCGGTGACCGTCGCCCAATGGTGGCTCCCGCTAGCCGCCGCCCTGGCCGCCGCCGCGCTGGCCTGGTGGCTGCTCGGGGGGGAGAATGCCGCTCCGGCTGCGGCCGCGGTCGCCGGGACGCTGACGAACACGGTTGGCGTGCTGACCCTGATGGTCGTCTTCGGCTACATCCCGGCCGGCGCCGCCTTCGTCATCGGCGCGACACACGGCCTGCCCGAAGTGATCCTGGCGGTGCTCATCGCGGTGCCGGTCTACCGTGCCGTCTCCCTGGCGCGGGCGAGAGGCTAGATGCTCCTCGCCATCAACATCAACAACACGCAGATCAAGATCGGGGGCTATCGGGGGAGCGACCTCCTGTTCCACTGGCGGATCGCCACCGACCGCGAGAAGACCGACGACGAGTACGCGATGATCCTGCGCGAGCTGTTCCGCCACATCGAGCTGCAGTTCGCGCAGGTGGAGTCCGTGGTCATCTCCTGCGTGGTCCCGCCGCTCACCGACGTCTTCGAGCGGCTGTGCCGGCGGTATTTCGGCGTCTCCCCCCTCATGGTCGGGCCGGGCATCCGCACCGGCATCCGTATCCAGTACGAAAACCCCAAGGAAGTCGGGGCCGACCGTATCTGCAACGCGATCGCGGTCTTCGAGAAGTACGGTGGCCCGGCCATCGTCGTGGACTTCGGCACGGCGACGACCTACACGGCCGTGTCGGCGACCGGCGAGTTCCTGGGCGGCGCGATCGCTCCCGGGGTCGGGATCTCGGTCCAGGCGCTGGCGGAGCACGCCGCCCAGCTGCCCTACGTCGAGCTGGTGAAGCCGAAGTCGGCGATCGCGCGGTCCACCGTGACCGCGATGCAGGCCGGCATCATCTACGGCGCCGTTGGGCAGGTCGAGGAGATCATCCGGCGGATGCGCGGTGAGCTCGGGGGTACCGCCACCGTGGTGGCGACCGGCGGGTGGGCGGAGGTCATCCTCGGCGAGTGCCGCGGTATCGACCACTACGATCCGCTGCTCACCCTCGAAGGGCTGAGGATCATCCACAATCGTAACCGCGTCCCCGACACCGCGGACGCCCCAGCCCCCAAAGCGGCGCCGGCCTCGCCACTCGGCCGGCGTGACATCGGGCAGGACTCCCCGTAGGAGAGCCGTAGTAGTCCCTGGCGATGAAGCGCGTCGTCTCCGTCAGCCTCGGCAGCAGTTCCCGCGATCACCGGTTCGAGACCACCGTGCTGGGCCAGCCGATCACGATCGAGCGCCTCGGCACCGACGGCGATGTCGGCCGGGCGAAGCAGCTACTGGAGGAGCTCGACGGGAAGGTCGACGCCCTGGGCCTGGGGGGGACCGACCTCTACCTGCGCGCCGGGAACCGCAAGTACCTCATCCGGGAGACGGCCAATCTTGTCCGCAACATCCGCACGACCCCGTTCGTGGATGGGGGCGGCCTCAAAGCGTCCTGGGAACGGTGGCTGATCACCGACTACCTGCCGAAGCAGAAGGGGATCTCGTTCAAGGATCGGCGGGTCGTCCTGGTTTCTTCGGTCGACCGGTACGGTATGGCCGAAGCCTTCACCGCGGCGGGAGCGGACGTCATCTTCGGGGACCTCATCTTCGCTCTCGGCATCCCCATCGTGCTGCGCTCCCTAACCTCGGTGAAGGTCCTTGCCGCGCTGCTGCTGCCGGTGCTGAGCCGCCTGCCGATCCGCTTCCTCTACCCGACGGGAAAGAAGCAGGACGTGATCACGCCGAAGCACGGCAAGTACTTCGCCTGGGCCGAAGTGCTCGCCGGCGACTTCCACCTCATCCGCCGGTTCATGCCCGAGGATCTCCGGGGGCGCGTCGTGCTGACCCAGACGATCACCTCGACCGACGTCACCGAGCTGCGTGCGCGGGGCGTGTGGCTGCTGATCACCGACGGGCCGGACATGGGCGGCCGCTCCTTTGCGACCAACGTGCTGCAGGGCGTGATCGTGGCCGTGACGGGGAGACCTCCGGAGGAGATCACCGCCGACGAGTACCTGCAAACCGCGCTGCGGGCGGGGTTCCTGCCGCGGATCGAGGAGTTGAATCCGCAGTACGCGCCCTCGGGTTGGCGGCGGGCGAAGGCCGCGGTATGAGCCAGGCGGGACCGCACCACGGCACGTTCGCGTTCCTGCTGCATCCGCTGCGCATCGACGACTTCGCCCGGCGCTACCCGGTCACGCGGCGACTCCCCGCCTCCTGGGTGGAGCGAGCGTTCACGTGGATCCCCCCGCGTCTGGTCTCGCACATCAGCGGCATCCGCTCCGCGACCGGCGCCACCGCGGAGGGATGGTTCATCGGGCTGCCGCTCACCCCCCGGACCCTGCTCGATTCGCCGCTGCCCTTCGTCTACCGCCGGCTCATCGAGGCCGGGCGCAAGGCGGAAGACCTCGGGGCGAAGATCTTCGGGCTCGGCGCGTTCACGAAGATCGTCGGCGACCGTGGGCTGACCGTCGCGCGAGCGCTCAGGATCGCCGTCACGACCGGCAACAGCTACACGGCGACGACCGCGGTAGAGGGGGCGCTCCTGGCCGCGCAGCGCATGCGGATCGACCCCCGGGGCGCATCCGCGGCCGTAATCGGGGCCACGGGATCCATCGGGGCGGTGTGCAGTGAGATCCTGGCGCGGTCGGTGGGGCGGGTCGTGCTCGTGGCGCGCACGCGCGAGCATCTGGACGCCCTCGCCGCGCGGCTCGCTCCGGCCAGCCAGGCGCAGATCGCTGTGGAAACCGACGTGAAGCATGCCGTGCAGGAAGCGGAGATCGTCCTCACCGTGTCCTCGGCGACCGACGTCCTCATCGCGCCCGAGGACCTCCGGCCGGGGGCGGTGGTGTGCGATGTGGCCCGGCCGCGCAACGTCTCGCGCCTCGTGTACGAGCGCCGGAACGACGTGCTCGTCATCGACGGCGGCGTAATCGAGGTGCCGGGGGACGTCGACTTCGGGTTTGACTTCGGGTTCCCGCCGCGGATGTGCGAGGCGTGCATGGCGGAGACCATCATCCTGGCGCTCGAGGGCCGCTACGAGAACTTCACGCTGGGCAAGGAGATCGACCTGGCCCGCGTCGAGGAGATCACCGCGCTGGCGCGCAAGCATGGGTTCAGGCTGGCCGGGTTCCGGCGATTCGAACGGGCGATCAGCGACGAGGAGATCGAGCGAATCCGCACGGCCGCCCGAGGGCGGCCGGCGACTACCGTTCGTCCTTGACGCCCTCTGCGAGGATGGGCTATACTCGCTCTCACTGAGGGGGCGGATCACCCCTCAGTTTTCGTGCGACGAACCGCATAGCAGGGCGCGAGGGCGCTGTAGGTCGTTCCCGGCCTACGGTGCTTGTTCTTCACACGGTAGGAGATGGCTCGCATGGCTGAGGCCGAAAAGCACACGATTCTCACTCCCGAGGGCCTGCGCAAGCTCGAGGACGAGCTCGAGCACCTCAAGACGGTGAAGCGCAAGGAGATCGCGGAGCGTATCAAGGCCAGCAAGGAATTCGGGGACATCTCCGAAAACGCCGAGTACGAGGACGCCAAGAACGATCAGGCGTTCATCGAAGGCCGCATCCTGCAGCTCGACCAGATGCTGCGCAATGCCCAGGTCATCGACAACCACAACGCTCCCCGAGATACGATCACGGTCGGGTCCACGGTGCGCGTGAAGGACATGGGCTCGGGCGAGGAGATCAGCTACACGATCGTCGGCTCCGCCGAGGCGGATCCCGACAAAGACAAGATCAGCAACGAGTCTCCGGTGGGGCGCGCGCTGCTCGGGCGGCGCACCGGCGAGGTCGTCGAGGTCACCGTGCCCGCGGGCAAGATGAAGTACAGCGTGCTGAAGATCATCCACTAGACGCCCGCCGTCTGTTTCGTCCC
>MENB01000124.1:4972-5808 GCA_001768125.1 Armatimonadetes bacterium RBG_19FT_COMBO_69_19 | reverse complement strand
AGGCGGCGATCAGCAGCCCGCTGCTGGAGACCTCGATGCAGGGGGCGCGAGGGGTGCTGATCAATGTCACGGGCGGGGTGGACCTCGCGCTGATAGAGGTCAGCGAGGCGGCGCAGATCATCAAGGACGCTGCCGATCCCGACGCCAACATCATCTTCGGTGCGGTGATCGACGAGAAGGCGGACAGCGAGGTGCGCATCACCGTCATCGCCACCGGCTTCGATCTCGCCAAGCACAAGGACGAGCCGGCGCAGTTCGAGCCCGACGAGGTCGACAACGGCGTGAAGACGCTGATGAACGACCTCGACATCCCCGCATTCCTCCGCCGCCGGTAGAGGAGGACAGGGGACTCGAACCGGCCGGGGGAACACAGAATAGGGGAGAAGGATAGGGGAGCGAGTCTCGTCCCCCTTTTCCGTTTCGCTTTGCGCGATAGGGGATGAACGGTGTGATGATCCAGACTGAGCAGACAGAGCGGGTGAAGGACCTCCGCCGCCTCGTGGCGGCGCACTTCCTCGTCCAGGAGGCCTACATCGACGGGGGGCTGCCGGCATTCGCGGTGCATCCCGCACCCGACCTTCGCGAACGCTTCCTCAGGCTCCGCACCGTCGCCGAACCACTCGACGTCCTGCCTGTCCTGCGGCGGCGCGACGGCCGCGCGGTCGTGGCCTTCGTGCCCCGCCCGCCGCGCGCCGCGTGGCGCTGGCAAGTCAACCTCGGGCTGTTCGCCGCCACGCTCATCACGACGTTCGTCGCCGGCTACACGAATGCGCTCGGCCTCGTCCAATCGGGATATCTGCGGAGCGCCGTGGGGGGTGGGCTCGCGTTCTCGCTCT
>MENB01000124.1:4227-4941 GCA_001768125.1 Armatimonadetes bacterium RBG_19FT_COMBO_69_19 | reverse complement strand
GGGGCACAAAGTGCTGTCCCTCCGGCGCGGCGTTGATGCCTCGCTGCCGTACTTCATCCCCATGATCCCGCCGTTCGGGACGATGGGCGCGGTGATCATCACGCGGACGCCCGCGCCCAACCGTGATGCGCTCATGGACGTGGCCGCGGCGGGACCGCTGGCGGGCTTCCTGGTCGCGATCCCCATCCTCATCCTGGGCGTCTCCCGCTCATTCGTGATCAGCCCCGCAGGATTCGAGGGAGTGAACCTCCCCGACCCCCTCATCCTGCAGTGGCTCATCAGCCTCATCCTCGGTCCCGCGGAAGGCATGGTCGTATTGGGGCACCCCATCCTGTTCGCCGGCTGGATCGGGCTGCTCGTCACCAGCCTCAACCTCCTTCCGGCGGGGATGCTCGACGGCGGCCATGTCGTTCGCTCCTTGCTCGGGCCCCGCATCCACATGGCGCTGTCCGCGGCCGCGGTGGTCGCGGCGGTCCTCCTGGGCTACTGGCTGATGGCGCTGGTGATCTTGATGCTCATGCGCCGCGGCCACCCCGGTCCCCTGGACGACATCTCTCCGGCGAGTCCGGGTCGCATCGTCGTGGGCCTGCTCTTGCTCGGCGTCTTCGTCGTCAGCGTGGTGCCCTTGGGACGACCATTCTGATGGCACATCTTCCGCCGCACCTCACCGCGATGCTCGCCCACCGGCGGAGTCAGCTAGCCGGATGGTGGGCG
>MENB01000124.1:3796-4065 GCA_001768125.1 Armatimonadetes bacterium RBG_19FT_COMBO_69_19 | reverse complement strand
CTCCCAGCGGCAGCAGCGAGAACGGGCCAACACCCCGGCCCTGGTCGCCGTCGTGAACCGGAGCGCCGCCGCGTCGTTCGTCTCGATGGGCGTGAGGAAGAAGCTTATCCGGGTAACCGAGGTCAAGAACCCGCGGCAGGCCCTCCGCGAGGGGCGCGTGGACGCAGTGCTCGAGGTCCCCGCGGACTTCCAGGCCCGGATCGCCCGCGGCATGGTGACGGTGACCATCCTCTACGACGAGAGCGAGGTCGCGTCGATTGTGGCCCGCC
>MENB01000124.1:2622-3672 GCA_001768125.1 Armatimonadetes bacterium RBG_19FT_COMBO_69_19 | reverse complement strand
CTGCTGGCCGGACTCCTGCCGTTCTTCATCTCTGTCTGGGCGGTGCTGGGAGGGCAGCACGCCGCGTTGGACCTCGGGGCGGGGGAGAAGGAGCGCCGGACGCTGGAGGCCCTGCTGGTCTCCCCACCGACCCGCTGGCAGCTGTCCACGGGCAAGTTCCTCGCGGTCACGGCCGCCTCCCTGGCAGCGGTCCTGATGGTCATCTTCACCACACTGGTGACCCTGCGCCTGGGGGCGTCCTGGGGACTCGCCGAACTGAAACGGACGGCCGTCGCCATCTCGCTGGGGCCGGCGGCCCTGCTCATCCTCGTGGCGATCCTCCTCGTGGCCTTCCTGAGCGCGCTGCAGCTCGCCCTCTCCTTCTACGCCCGAGGCGTCCGCGAGGCCCAGCAGTACTTCACCCCCGTCTACCTCCTTCTCTCCCTGCCCGCCATGGCCGCGCCCTTCCTGGAGGGGTGGGAGGGGGCCTGGGCCACCTATCTCGTGCCGGGGCTGAACGCGGTGTTCGTCTTCCGAGAACTCCTCCTGGGCAGCCTTTCCTGGGCGGCCCTGGCCCTCACTGTCATCTCAACGACCGTCTACACGGCAGTTGCCCTGGCCTCTGCCGTCTGGCTGCTCGGCCGGGAATCCGTCGCGCTGCAGAGCTGACCCTCTCCCCACGGAGAGGCATCGGACGCGGGCAAAGAGGCGCCCGGACGGGTGCGGAGGCGTCCGCAGGGGGTTCACGCCAGATGCCCTCGGGAGGTCGCCAAATTCAGCATTGACACCCCATATCTTGAGGCATAGAATCGGGATTGCTCTACATCTTGTGCATGGTAGGCCCACCGCATGAAGTGCCCCTACTGCGCTCACGAGGAAAGCAAGGTCCTTGATTCCCGCCCCGTCGAAGACGGCGCGGGAATCCGCCGCCGCCGCGAGTGCCTGCAGTGCGGCCGCCGGTTCACGACCTACGAGCGGATGGACCACGTCCCGGTCATGGTCGTCAAGCGCGACGGCCGGCGCGAACCGTTCGACCGCGCCAAGATCATGAAGGGCATCGTCCTGGCCTGC
>MENB01000124.1:1751-2538 GCA_001768125.1 Armatimonadetes bacterium RBG_19FT_COMBO_69_19 | reverse complement strand
GCCCTCGTGATGGAGCGTCTGCGGCGGCTGGATGACGTCGCCTATGTCCGGTTTGCCAGTGAGCACCGCCGCTTCCGCGACGTGGACATGCTGGTGGAAGAAGCGGAAACCCTCAAGGAACGGAAGCGGCGGGAGGAAGAACTCCGCGATCAGGTGCCGCTGCTCGCCGTCGAAACCCGCCAGACGAAAACAGCGCAATAAGGATCGCAGGGCCTACCCCCGGCCGAGTCATTTGACCGGGGTGTCACTGCCACGTGGAAAGAGGTGAGCCAGGTGGACGCAGATGCCGCCGCACCGATCCGCTCCTCGACCGACCTCCCTCACGAGACCCTCAACTACTTCCGTGGCGACGACCTGCGGGCCCGCGTCTTCCACGACAAGTACGCGCTGCGCGCTCCCGACGGCATCGCGGTGGAGCGCACGCCGGATCTGATGTGGCGCCGCATCGCCCGTGAGCTGGCCTCGGTCGAGGCCACGGCCGACCTGCGGCACGTGTGGGAGGAGAAATTCTACTGGCTGCTCGAGAACTTCCGCTTCATCCCCGGCGGCCGCATCATGCACGGGGCCGGCAATCCCAAGCGCGTCACCTTGTTGAACTGCTTTCCGGCTGGAACGCCCGTGCAGACGAAGCGCGGGTTCGTCCCGATCCAGCACGTACTACCAGGTGACGAGGTACTTACGCACCGCGACCGGTTCAGGCTCGTCACCCATGCCGTCGAGCGGGAAGTGAGCGAAGCCCTCATCGAGTTGTCCTGCTCCTACCTGGGAGACCAGCCGATTCAGTGCA
>MENB01000124.1:346-1676 GCA_001768125.1 Armatimonadetes bacterium RBG_19FT_COMBO_69_19 | reverse complement strand
ACCACTACGTGAAGGTGGATCGCATCACCGAGACCATCCCGCTCACCGAGATCGATGTGCTCGACTACTTGGATGGTGGTGCGTTGGAGGAAGACGGCGCCGTTTACACGGCGATGCCGTACGTGGGCGGAAACGGAGCAGTTGGTGTGAAGGAAAGTCGTCGCGTAAAGCGTCGAGTCGCCCTCGACGAGCGCTTCGGGCGCTGGCTTGGGTACTTTATCGCTGAGGGTGGCGTGACGCAGAACAGCGCGTACTTCACCGTCAGTAAGGACGAGCTGCATCTGGCGAATGAGATTGCCGGTCTCACGTACGAGGTCTTTGGATTGGATGCGGCGATTCAGCATAGAACCGACCAGCCCAGCCACTGGATGCGAGTCTACGTGCACTCCCGAGTCCTGGTGCACTTCCTGGAGGGATTCTTTGCGGATCGGACTGCAGCGACGAACAAGCGCCTTCCTGAGTGGTTCCTGCGCCTTCCGCATCAGGTGCAGAAGGCTTTCGTGGGAGCGGTCTTCGCGGGCGACGCGACCATTGGGGAGCGATACGTCGTCCTCTTCCTGGCCAATCCTGATCTGATCCGCCAGATCTACACGATCCTGCTCCGTCTGAACGTGGTGGCATCAATCCGCTGGGAGGGAATCCTTCGGTACACTCGTCATCGCGGCATGCGGATTACGGTGGGCACGCAGCGCTATGTCCAGGCCGTTAAGGCATGGATCAAAGGCGATTTACGTGCGGAGTCTACCCTTGCCGAGGTCGAGAAGAACCATCTCTACAAGGTCTTCGACGGCGAGCTCTTCATGAAGGTCAAGCGCGTCGCACCGGCTGCGCCCACGCCGCAGACTGTCTACGATCTCACCGTCGAGGATGATCACTCCTTCACGGTCGGTTGGCTTGGAGCCCACAATTGTTACGTGATTCCAGTTCATGACGATTCGATCGAAGCCATCTTCGACTGGATGAAGGTGGCTGCGCGCACCTATTCGCTCGGCGGCGGCGTCGGCACCGACATCTCGCTCCTGCGTCCCCGCGGCGCGCCGGTGAACAACGCCGCGCGCTCCTCCACGGGTGCGGTATCTTTCATGGAGCTGATGTCGCTGACGACGGGAACGATCGGGCAGAGTGGACGGCGCGGGGCGCTGATGATCACGATCGTGGACTCCCACCCCGACGTGCTCGACTTCGTGAAGGTGAAGCGCAACCTGGACAAAGTCCGGTTTGCCAATATCAGCATTCGCGTCTCCGACGCCTTCATGCGCACGGTCGAATCCGACGGACCCTGGGATCTCGTCTTTGAGAACGACAAGGCTGCGGTGAGGCGGACGATCCG
>MENB01000124.1:0-304 GCA_001768125.1 Armatimonadetes bacterium RBG_19FT_COMBO_69_19 | reverse complement strand
GGGCCTCATCTTCTGGGATCACATCAAACACTGGTCCACGTCCGAGTACAACAGCATGGGCGTCATCACGACCAATCCCTGCTCCGAGATCCCGCTCGAGCCGTACGGGAACTGCTGCCTGGGAAACGTCAATCTCGCCCACTTCGTCACCGACGCGTTCAGCAGCACAGCCCGCGTGGATTGGCCGGCGCTCGAACCCGCCCTGCGCTACGCCACACGATTCCTGGACAACGTCCTGGACTACAACGCGGACAAGCATCCCCTGCCGCAGCAGCGGGAGGCGAGCTTGAAGTCGCGGCGCGTC
>MENB01000123.1:9146-9288 GCA_001768125.1 Armatimonadetes bacterium RBG_19FT_COMBO_69_19 | reverse complement strand
TCCCTCATCCTGTCTGCCGCCTGCGTGTAGCTCTCGCCCGCCGGAAACGGCGTGGTGATGCGCCGCGGACCTTCCGCGACGACCTCGTCCGTGGGACGGCGAGTCCATTCGCCGTAGTCCAGTTCACGCAGCCGGCGATCCT
>MENB01000123.1:8133-9045 GCA_001768125.1 Armatimonadetes bacterium RBG_19FT_COMBO_69_19 | reverse complement strand
CGGATACCCAGCTGCCTCGCCTGCTCTTCCCCGATCTCGGCCAGCGGCGCGTCGTGATGCCCTGAGGCCCGCCGGGCCACGTTGTCCTCCGACGTCGCGTGCGACTCGAAGATAATCGTGATCACCTTATCCGGCTGCGCGTTGACCGAGCCGCTCGCGGCACCAGGCGTACAGCGCGTCGTAGACCGGCATCTGCACCTCGAGCTTCTCCCGATCGCGCTCCCCATAGACCGACGCGAATCCGTGGGCGATGGCGCGCAGACCAGCCGCCTCCGGCTCGATGGCGAGGTCCTGGGGGATGTCGGCGCCGTGCACGATGCGGCCCAGCAGCCGCAACGCCGGGTCCGTGAGGTTGTACTTCAGCAGGATGGACTCGAAGCTGCAGCGGCCGTCCACGTGCCCCAGCTCGGCCCCGTCGACGTCGAAGGGGATGGCCCGCTCGCGCGATGCGACCCGCTCCACGTCACCCACCGCGACGAAGAGGAACTCCGCCTGCGGATCGACGTGCCGCCGCACGAGCCACGGGCAGGCGATGCGATCGACCTTCGCGCTCTTGCGGGTGACCCATTTCATCTCGGTCCCTCCTTCACCACACGAAGGGGATGAACCGGCTGGTCGTCCTGGCGTAGGCCGCGTACTCCGCCCCGTACCGCTCCAGGAGCACGCGCTCCTCACGGTTGGCCTGGTACATGATGCGCAGTAGCGCGACCGGCGACACGATGCCGAAGAGCACGTTCGGCTGCAGCAGCCATGCGCCGGCATAGTACGCGATGAACGCGGCGTAGATGGGGTGGCGCAGAAAGCGATACGGCCCTTCGCGCACGAGCGCATCACGCTGCTCGGGGTCGATGCCGATGCGGAATGCCTTCCCAAGTACGCGCAGCGCTGCGAACTGCAGCGCAAGCCCGGCGG
>MENB01000123.1:6724-8018 GCA_001768125.1 Armatimonadetes bacterium RBG_19FT_COMBO_69_19 | reverse complement strand
CACGGCCGAGATCTTCATCTCCACGTTCCCATAGCGCAGGAACGCGAGCGGTGTGCGGCCGGCGAGACGCTGGGTCCGGCGCAGCGCCCACGCCATGATGCCGTAGAAACCCAGCGCGAAGAGCACGGCGACCGCGGTGGCCATTACCTCGCAGTTGCCTTCGTCGGCGCGGATTCCTGCCCGGCATCCCCTTTCCACAGCCGCTGCATCTCCGGGGAGCGGACCAGGAGGTCGTCGAGGGTGCCTTCGGATTCGATGCGGCCCTCCTTGAGGACGATGATGTGATCCGCCCGCCGCAGGGCCACGCGCCGGTGGCTGACGACGAGGCACGTCACGTCCTCGAGGGCGAACAGGCGCTCCCACAGCGTGCGCTCCGTTTCCACGTCCAGCGCGCTGCTCAGGTCGTCGATCACGAGCAGCTCGGGCCGCCGCACGAACATGCGCGCCGCCGCGGTGCGCTGGATCTGCCCGCCCGACAGCTTGACGCCGCGCGGGCCGACGAGCGTCTCGAGGCCCCTCTCGAGCATCTCGACGTCACGCTCCATCACCGCCGACCAGACCGCTCCCGGGAGGTCCGCGCGCACGGCAGGGATCCCGAAGAGGACGTTGTCCCGCAGCGCCTCGCTGAACAACCGCGGGACCTGCGGGATGTATGCCGCGCGGGGCATCACGAAGAACTCCGCCGGGCGCTCGACGCGCCCGTCGTTCCAGTAGACCTCCCCGGCGTCGCGGGGCAGCAGGCCGATGAGCACGCGGACGAGGGTGCTCTTCCCGGAGCCGATCCGGCCCGTGACGACAGTGAACGATCCGCGCTGCAGCGCAAAGCTTACGTCCTGAATCCCGCGACCCGTCACCGGGTCGCGGTACATCAGACCTCGCACCTCGAGCGACTCCAGGCGGTCCACGAGGGTCTTCTCCGGCACCGTGATCTCGGGTAGGGCCCCGCTCAGGTACACGGGGTTGTGCTCGACCAGGCGCTCGGGGGAGTCACCCGGGAGCAGCTCGAGCAGCCGCTGCACCGACACGCCGGCCTGGCGGTAGCGGGCGGAGAAGTTCCCGATCAGCGTCATCCCCTCGGTCACGAGCCCGAGGTAGAAAACGAAGAGGGCGAAGTCGCCCACGGTGAACGCCCCTGAACGAATGGACTGGCCCGCGAGCAGCAGGATGAGCCCGGTGCCGAGGTTGATGGAGCTCCAGAACACCGCGCCGAGCAGCTCCGTGAGCAGGCTGTCCTTGAGCGAGGCCCGGCGTCGCGTCTCATTGAGCGTGCGGAAATGGCCGATGACGTCCTCCT
>MENB01000123.1:3292-6693 GCA_001768125.1 Armatimonadetes bacterium RBG_19FT_COMBO_69_19 | reverse complement strand
GCCGAACATCTCCCCGATCAGATCGGTCACCCGCCCCGCGGCCTCACGCGCGTCGCGCCGGTAGCGCAGGATGCGCTGGCGCAGCAGCGCCACCACGGCGACGATCAGCATGAGCGGCAGCAACACCACGGTCGTGATGAACGGCTCGATCCGGAACATGATCGCGGCGCCGACGATGCCGGCGAGGACGATGCCCACGCCGTCGACGGTCATCTCGACGAGCTTCAGCAGCTCGTCGACGTCATCGCGGAAGCGGCTCATCGCCTCTCCGGGGGAGTCGGGCAGCGCCTTCGCCCCGGGGCGGCTGAGGATGCGCTCGAGCAGGTTGCGGCGGAGCAGCCCGGCCCGCGTGAAGAAGAACGTGGCCCAGGCCGCCACGCCGAGCACGTTGATCGCGACGCGGCCCAGCGCCACGCCGACGAGCAGCGCGAGCAGGCTCCACAGCCCCCATCCCGCCGCCGCGCCACCCGTGATCGCGTTGAAGACGGCGCGCGTGACGAGCCCCATGAGCAGCGGCATCATCCAGAAGGCCGTCCACAGCACCATGTTGAGCGCGTAGTGCCACGGCTGGTAGATCAGCACCCGCCACAGCACGCGCCACGTGCTCATGCCAGCACCTCTTCCAGTCCCGTGCGCAGCAGCGAGGCGAACCGCGAGGACGGATCGGCGGCGAGCCGGGCACGCGCCCCGTGCTCGAGGACCGCCCCGTCGTCGAGGATGAGGATCTCATCCGCCCGCTGGACGGTTCCCAGGCGGTGCGCGATGATGATCGCCGTCCGCCCGCGCCGCAGCGCCCCGACCGCGCGCTCGACCAGCTGCTCCGTGGCCGGGTCCAGGCGCGAGGAGGCCTCGTCCAGGATGACGAGGCCCGGATCCTTGAAGAACACGCGCGCGAACGCCAGCAGCTGCGCCTCCCCGGCGGACAGCGACCGCGGACCGATCTGCGTGTCGAGGCCTTCGGGCAGCGACTGCATCCACCCCAAGAGCTCGAGCTGCCGGAGCACCTCGACGATCCGCGCGTCCGAGATCGTCGGATCGAAGAAGGTCAGGTTGTCGCGCACTGAGGCATGGAACAGCTGCACATCCTGGGTGACGAGGCCTACCCGGCCGCGCAGATCGTCGAGGGACATGTCCCGCACGTCCGTGCCGCCCAGGCGGATCGCCCCCGCGGTCGGATCATAGAAGCGCGCGAAGAGCCGTCCGATCGTCGTCTTGCCGCTCCCGGTGCGCCCGAGTAGCCCGAGCACGCGGCCCGGCTCGAGCCGGAAGCTGATGTCGCGCAGCACGAGATCGTCCGGGACGTAGCCGAACGAGACGTGGTCCACATCCACCGCAAGGGCGCCGCCCGGCACCCGGACCGCGCCGTCCTTCGTGGCCGTCTCGAGCGCGAGGAGATCCCCCACACGCGAGATGCTGGCGGTTGCGCGCTGCAGCTCCTGCATCTGCCGCGTGATCTGCTCGAGTGGGCGGCGCAGCATCTCCGTATAGTGGAAGAACAGGTAGACCGTCCCGATCGTGATGATGCCGCGGCGCAGCAGCCAGGCGCCCATGCCGAAGGCCAGGGCGTTGCCGACCACGAGCAGGATGGCCGTCGTCGCCCACATCATCGTGCCGCGCAGCCAGGCCCGGCGCGACTTCTCGAGCTGGTTGCGCAGGGCCTCGGACAGCCGGCGCAGCACGTAGGGGACGGCGCCGCTGGCGCGGATGTCCTCCGTCCCCGAGAGCCGCTCTTCGAGGAATCCCAGCAGGATCGCGCCGGCCTGACGGGACTCCTTGAAGTACGGGATGGCCAGCTCCATCAGCCGGCGCAGGATGAGGAGCGTGCCGAGGGTGAACACGGTGTAGACGAGCCCCACACCCCAGTTCGCCCGGTACAGCAGCACGAGGATCCCCAGCAGCAGGATGACGTTCCCCAGCACCTTGATCACGAACTGCGAGAAGAACCCCGACAGCTGGGTGACGTCGCCGTCCACCCGTTCGATCATCTCTCCGGGCGTCTTGGCGTTGTGGAAGGGGAGATCCAGGCGCAGGCAGTGCAGCGCGAGATCCTCACGGACCTTGTTCGTCGCGGTCCAGCCGACGTTCTCGCTGGCATAGACGGAAAGGGCCGAGATGACCTGGCCGGTGAGGGCCGCGGCGAGAAACAGGCCGGCCAGGCGCACCAGGACCTCCTGCTCCGCGCCGCCTCGCGCCAGGTCGATGAAGCGCGCGAGGATCTGCGGCGTGAGCAGCTGCAGGCTGATGCCGCTGAAGAGCAGCGCGGCGAGCGCAGCCACCCGCGGCCACTGCGGTCGCAGGTAATTCAGCAGAAACTGACGATGTTGGGCGTACGAGACCGCCATCGGAACTCCCGGGTCGTGCGAGTCGGACGTCGACCACAGATGCGCGGAAAAAGCAAACGGCCACGGGAACCAGATGTCCCCGTGGCCGCCACCACGACAGGCGGCGGTTACCTACGAATCACGAGGCGCACCCGGTCGGGTCCGCGCGGCATCACCTGGACGAATCCTGCGCATCGGCGCGCCTCCTGTCTGTGAACTACGCAACAGGAACGTTACCAGACGGGGCGCCGGGGCGTCAAGGGCGCGTGACCCGTGGAGCGCTCAGAAGCGCAGGATGAACGTCACCGAGAGCTCCGGGGTGGGCAGCCCCGCGATGACCAGCACGGTACGCTCGCCGCGGCGATCGTCGTCATCATCCTCGTCCTCGTGCCGGTGCTCCTCGCGGATGGCCACGAGCTGGATCGTGTTTACCGGGATGGGCGCAACGACGAGGCCGGACATGTGGATCGGGACGAGGTAGACGATCTGCGCCCGGAGGCGGTGACCGGCGGAGCTGTCGAGGCGGATGAGCTGCCCCGGCGTAACCAGGACGGCGGGGTTGATGAAGGCCAGGAACGTCCCGCGGGTGTCACGGTACACGCCGAGCAGGTAGCACCGGCCCCCCTGGATGACCACAGGGCCCATGACCAGAGCGCCGGCCGTGCAGTAGACCTGCCCTTCCTTGTAGGCTTTCGCTCCCTTGTGGCGGGCCGCGGCCGGGACGCCGGCCACGAGCAGCAGGATGAGGGCGAGGACGAGGATCCGGGCGCGCATGGGCGATCACCTCTCGCCGCTATCATGCCCGCGGTCCGGCCCGCTCAGCCGGTCGGTGTCCTATTCGTAGAGGAGGAACTGCTGCCGCAACTTCATGAAGCGTTCGAGCCCCGGCGTCCAGGCCTCGATGATCTTCTCCGCCGAGTCGCCGCGCTGCAGGCCAAGGCGGACCTGCCTGGTGCCCCAGACGAGATCGAACATGTACGGGGCCCGCCGGGGGCGCTTGAAGGTCAGCTTGTTCCCGTGCATCCGCCGGATCTCGGCGAGCACGTGGACGATCGTGGTCGTCGGCTTGAACACGCGGGG
>MENB01000123.1:454-3267 GCA_001768125.1 Armatimonadetes bacterium RBG_19FT_COMBO_69_19 | reverse complement strand
TGCCACACCTTCCCGGTGTGCGGGTGGGGGATCGCGGAGGGCGTGAACCGCACGCCGGCGAGGTTGTAGCGGTTCAGCCGCTCGGCGAGGCGCGGGGCGTCGATCCAGGGGGCGAGGACCACACGGAAACGGGAATCGGTGGCCACGCCGTTCCAGAGGTTCGTGCCGTCGAGCGGCCCGGTCGCGGCGTAGTAGGGGGCGATGTCCGATTCGACCAGCCCCGGCGACGGATCGGCCCACGTGAGCCCGGTATCGGCCCAGACCATGCGCCGCTCCCAGCCCACCATCGGGATGACCGTGAGCTGCGCATTGATGCCGAACGCCCGGTTGTACAGGGCGGCCAGCTCGCCCAGCGTCATGCCGTGAATGTACGGGATCGAGTACATGCCGATGAAGGAACGGAACTCCGGTTCGAGCACCGGCCCGTCCACGATGACCCCGCCCAGGGGATTCGGCCGGTCGAGGATCACGATCGGCTTGCCCGAATCCGCCGCGGCACGCATCACCAAGGCCATCGTCGACGCGTAGGTGAACGGCCGGGCGCCGACGTCCTGCAGGTCCACGACGAGCGTGTCCACTCGGGCGAGCATCTGCCGGGTCGGGCTGAACGTCCCCCCGTGGAGGCTGTAGACCGGCGTCCCGCGGCTGACGGCGGTGGGCACCCGCTGGCCGGCATCATACGTCCCATCGATGCCGTGCTCGGGCGCGAACAGCGCGGCGAGTCGCAGTCCCCCAGCGCGGGCGATGGCGTTCATCGTTGGCTCGCCTTCGGCCGTCGTCCCGGCGTGGTGCGTGACGAGCCCGATGCGCCGGCCGGCCAGCGATCCGCCGTCCGTCAACAGCATGTCCGCGCCGAGCTTGAGACTGGGGTTTTGAGCCAGGCTGGGACCCGCGGGGAGAACCGCGAGAAGCACAAATACAACGCACGCGATAGCGGTTACACGCACGACCCCGTACCTCGCCGTAGAATAAACGTCCCCCGCCCCCGAAAAGCTCCAGCGTCGAGGTTATGCCCTCGTTCGCCGGACGGTAGGCTCGTTCCTCGACCCCAGCAAAGATTTCCTGGAGGGTGTGCTCAGAACCGTCCCCGGAATCTCCGGACCGGGTACTTCCGCCGGTTCTTCGCGAGCTTCGAGCGGATGGCGCCGGCGACATCGATCCCGGTGCGGTTGGCGAAGGCCAGGCAGTAGATCATCACGTCGGCCAGTTCCTCCTGCGCCGCCCGCCGCGGCCGGGGGCGGGTCATCAGCGCGGCGCTGCCTGCCGCGTCGTGCCACTGGAAGAGCTCCATCAGCTCGGCCGCTTCCACCGCCATCCCCATCGAGAGGTTCTTCGGTGTGTGGAACTGCTCCCAATCCCGCTCCCGCACGAAGCGTTCGACCATCCGTCTCAGCTCACGCACCGTCGTCCGCTCGTCCATCCCGCTCACCGCATGATGGTGATGCGGCCTTCCACCCGAGGATTGATCGTCCGCGCCCGCTGCACGGCCTCGATCACCGCCGTCGCCATGAGGGGGCCGCCCGCGGGATTGACCAGCACCTCGCCGGCGGTCAGCATCGTGTACCCGTCGCCGCCGCGCAGCATGAAATCGTTCGTGGCCACGGTGTACGTCGCGGCGTCATCGAGGGGCCGTCCCCCGACCCGGATCTCGAGGATCCGTGACCCGAGGTTGCGGTCGGGGTTGAAGGTGTACGCCAGGCCGGAGACCTGCGGGAACCGGCCGCCCACCTGCTGCCACTGGCTGACGCCGTTCTCGATCGCCTGCCGCAGCGCCGACCCCCGCACCGCCACCTTCACCACGACGTTCCCGAAGGGCAGCCAGGCGAAGACGTCGCGCCGGCGGATGGGACCCGCCGGGAAGAGCGCGTTGGTCCGGATGCCGCCCCCGTTCGTGATCGCGACGTCGGCGTTCATCGCGGCGCGCATGACATCGGCGATGTAGTTGCCGAGCGAGGACTCCTGCTGGCGCACGATCTGGTTACGGGCGTCGAGCGCCGTCGTCGTCTCGCCGATCACCACCTCCATGTCCTTGGCCAGCTGGTCGGCGTACCGCTTCACCAGGGCGGCCATCGCGGGATCGGCCGGGGTCGTCTCATCGATCGTGAGCAGCTGGTGACTGGCCTGAGGCGTTCCCCGCAGCGGGATGCGCGTCACCCCCAGCCACTTCGCGTCCGAGCCGGCCTTGGCGATGAGCCGGCCGCCCACGGTGCGGGTCAGCGGATCGTGCTCGTGGCCGCCGATGACGAGGTCGATCTCAGGCACCGCCGCGAGCAGCTGCTCGTCCTCCTCGACGCGCAGGTGGGTCAGCGCGATGATGCGCTCCGCCCCGGCCCGCCGCATGGTTGGGATGAGCGTCCGCGCGACCGCGATCGGGTCACCGAACCAGGTGGCCCCGGGTGAGGACGCGGACTCCGTCTCCGGGGTGATCAGCCCCAGGATTCCCACGTTCGTCCCACAGACGCTCCGCACCACGTACAGCTGCGTCCCGGGGAACGGCCGGCCCCCGGTCACGAACGCGTTGGCCACGACCCAGGGAAACCGCGATTCCGCGATGCGCTTCTGCAGCTCGGCGGGACCGTAGTCGAACTCGTGGTTGCCCAGGGTGGCGGCATCCACTCTGAGGAGGTTGAAGCCATCGATGAGCTGCGCCCCTTTGAACACCGACGACTCCACCGACGGCGAGATGAGGTCCCCCGCGAACAGGAGCAGGGTGCAGCGTTCGCGCGCACGGTACTGGCGGACGAGCCCGGCCAGGCGGTCGAGCCCGCCGAGCTTGCCGTTCTCCACCGCGCTGAGCTGGTAGTCATCGTTGA
>MENB01000123.1:317-409 GCA_001768125.1 Armatimonadetes bacterium RBG_19FT_COMBO_69_19 | reverse complement strand
CGAGCCCCAGCAGCAGAACCGCGGCCACAAGGACGGCCGAAGGACGCATCCACTTCATCGGGATCCACCTCCTCGCATGATGCGCGTGCGGG
>MENB01000123.1:0-283 GCA_001768125.1 Armatimonadetes bacterium RBG_19FT_COMBO_69_19 | reverse complement strand
ATGATGTCCACGCCGAAGAGGAGGCCGAGGTCGCCCCGCTCAGCCTCGCGCTCGCCGAAGGTACGGGTCGTATCCGGCTTCACCCCCGCCCCGTGGATGAGCAGCGGCACGGGATCGGCGGAGTGGCCCCGCAGGGCGCACGGGGTCGCGTGGTCGGCGGTCACGGCCACCAGCACGTCGTCGCGGGGGAGGCGCGGCAGAAGTGGCCCCGCAGGGCGCACGGGGTCGCGTGGTCGGCGGTCACGGCCACCAGCACGTCGTCGCGGGGGAGGCGCGGCAGAAG
>MENB01000122.1:4885-5546 GCA_001768125.1 Armatimonadetes bacterium RBG_19FT_COMBO_69_19 | reverse complement strand
TAGGCCCGCAGGTGGATGATGTCCGGCCCCTTCCCCGCGGTCAGCGCGGTGGAGAGGATCGTGTTGTACTCCGTCTGCTTGAAGGGAACGAACTCGACCTTGATGCCGGGGTTGCGCTGCTCGAAGACCCGGATCATGCGGTCGTACGCCCACTTGTCCTCGGGCCGCCAGCTCCAAAACGTGAGCTTGACCGACCCCTGCCCGCTCGCGCCCGCCGGGAACAGCGACGCGACGAGGAGCAGCATGACCAATCCGACCAGCCATCGCCGCCTCACAGTGACACCCCCTGGAGAGATCAATGGAAACCGATTACCGCTTTCGTGAGAGCCTGACCGCCGTCCTTTTGGCGGTCGGGTCATCGACCCTGGGGATCGTAGCGGCGGCGCAGGCCTTCCCCAAGGAGGTTCACGCTCCACACGGCGGCCACGATGGCCAGCCCCGGGATCGCCGCCGGCCAGGGCGAGAGGTAGACGTACGTCCGCGCGTCCGCCAGCATCGACCCCCACGACGGCGCCGGGGCCGGCACGCCGAGGCCCAGGAACGAGAGGCCGGCTTCCAGCAGCATCATCCGCCCCGCCTGCAGAGCGGAGATCACCATGATCTCGCCCCACATGTTGGGCAGCAGATGCCGAGTGATGATCCGTCCGGTCGGCGCCCCGAT
>MENB01000122.1:4645-4814 GCA_001768125.1 Armatimonadetes bacterium RBG_19FT_COMBO_69_19 | reverse complement strand
TCACCCACGAGGAGAGGGCGAGGACCAGGACGAGGTTCACGACGTTCGCCCCGAACACCGCGACGACGATGATCGCGAGCAGCACCGCGGGCTAGGCCTGCTGGGCATCGGAGAGCCGCATGATGACGGTCTCCGTCCATCCGCCGTTGAAGCCGGCCAGCAGGCCGAG
>MENB01000122.1:3643-4627 GCA_001768125.1 Armatimonadetes bacterium RBG_19FT_COMBO_69_19 | reverse complement strand
GGAGAGGACGACGGCTCCGGCCCCGACCGCCATGGAGACGCGCGCCCCGTAGAGCAGCCGGCTCCACACGTCGCGGCCGAACCCATCGGTTCCGAACGGATGGCGGGCGACGCCCCCGTCCACCCAGGCCGGGGGCAGAAGCCGGTCAGCCAGCACCTGCACCGCCGGATCGTAGGGCGTCAGGGCCGGAGCGCCCAGACTGAGCAACACGATCGCGGCGAGGATGAAGGATCCGGAGAGCAGGCTGGCGCTCCGCCACCGGCGAGCGCGGCCCGGACGGCGACGGATCGCGGGAAGCGGAGCGCGCGCCTCGACGGCCATCGTTACCCGTACCGGATGCGGGGATCGACCAGCGCGTTGGCGAGATCCGCGGCCAGGTTGCACACCACCACGGCGACCGCCAAGATGACCACCGCGGCCTCGACCACCGGCACGTCTCGCTGCGACACCGCGTCGACGGTGAGCCGCCCGAGGCCCGGCCAGGCGAACACGGTCTCGGTGACGACCGCGCCGCCGAGCACGGTCCCCAGCTGCAGCCCGATGAAGGCGATCACCGTCGGCAGTGCGTTGCGCAGGACGTGATGGCTGAAGACCCGCGCCTCCCATAAGCCCTTCGCGCGGGCCGTCGTCACGTAGAGCTCGTGCATCACCTGCAGCAGGCTCGCGCGCACGAGCAGCGTGAACTGGGGGGCGAGGAACGTGGCCAGCGTGATCGACGGTAGGACGTAGTGGCGCAGGCTTTCCATCCCGGAGGTCGGCAGCCAGTGCAGCCGCACCGCAAAGAAGATGATCAGCATGATCCCGAGCCAGAAGCTCGGCATGGAGAGCCCGAGCACGGAAAACCACCCGATCGTCTGATCGATCCAGCTCCCGCGGCGTACGGCGGCCGCGACCCCGAGGAGCAGGCCCACGGCTACGGCCAGCCCCATCCCCACGGCCGCGAGCTTCGCCGTCGGCACGAGGTGGAGGTACACGACGTCGAGC
>MENB01000122.1:1413-3606 GCA_001768125.1 Armatimonadetes bacterium RBG_19FT_COMBO_69_19 | reverse complement strand
GCCGTACTGCACCACGAGCGGGCGGTCGAGCCCGAGCTGCGCCCGCAGCTCCGCGATGCGCTCGGGCGTGGCTTCCGTGCCCAGATAGAGCACCACGGGGTCGCCCGTGACGTTCAGGATGACGAAGACGACGACGCTGACCAGCAGCAGCGACAGCGGCGCCAGCAGCAGCCTCCGGAGGAGGTACCGCTGCATCTACGTGATGAGGAACAGCTCTTCCGTATTCGTGGCGTCCGAGAGGATCACGGCCCCCTTGTCCGTGACCAGGGCCGTATCCTCGATGTGGAGCGCGAACTTCCGGTCCCAGTCCCAGTAGAACGGCTCGACGTCGATGACCATCCCCGCTTCCAGCGGTACCTTGCAGTACGGGTGCAGGTTGGGCTCCTCGTGCATCTCGCCGCCCAGGACGGCCAGCCCGTGGCCGATGTGCGGCATCGCGAACTTGAGCCCCTGCCGGGCGAACGCCTCCTTGCAGAAGGTAAAGACCTCGGCCCCCGTGCGCCCCGGGCGCAGGAACTCGATCGTGGACCGCTCAATCGCCCGCAGCCGCTTGTACGCGTCGAGCATATAGTCGGGGACCTTGCCGACCCCCACGCTGCGCGCGAGATCGGAAGTGTATCCGCCGAACTCCGCCCCCGAGTCGACCCGCCCGACCGTGCCGGGGGTGAGCGGGTGGGAGCCGGGGACCGCGTGCGCGTGCAGGGCGTTCTCCCCGGTCCCAAAGACGCTGTGCGTGAGCGAGTCGGCGCCGCCCTCGAGCATGTTGATCATGATGCGGTCGTTGACGGACTTCTCCGTGTCGCCCGGCCGTGCACGGACGAAGGCGTCCTGGATGGCGCGTTCCGTCGTCCGGGCGGCGTTCCGGAACCGCTCGACCTCCTCGGGCGTCTTCACCGCGCGGACGGAAATGATCATGTCGTCCGCCGGCACCCACGTGGCCTGGGGCAGGGCCTGACGCAGGCCTTCGAACTGGCCGGCCGGAAGGAAGCGGGCCTCGTAGCCCAGCCGCCCTCGTTCCCACCCTTTCTCTCGAAGCGCAGACGCGAGCGCATCCACCGGATGCTCCTTGCGCTCGACGTAGCTGCGGACGTCGGGGATCCACGACGCCTTCCTACTGAGTGACTCCTCGATGTTGCAGACGACGAAGACCGCGTCGAGGCCGGCCGTGAGCACGCTGAAGGCGAGCCGGTCGCGCAGGCTCCGCTGCGTCGTAATCATCGCCCCACTCGTGTAGAAAACGTTCTCGGGTGAGGCCAGCACCACCGCGTTCAGCCCCGCGCGCTCCATGTGCTCCCGGAACCGCGGGACGTTCATGATGCGCTGTCCAGCCATGTGAGGTTCCCCCCTACCGCAAGTCCACGGTCCGGAAGTTGTAGTACTCGTCCGGCCGCGCCACGAAGCCCTGGACCGATCCCGCGAGCCCATACAGCAGCTTCGTCTGGAACAGGAAGATCGCCGGATGCTGCGTGGCATTCATGTACTCCGTCACGCGCTTGTAGACCGCCTGGCGCCTGGCCGGATCGACCGTGGTCCGCGCCTCCAGGATGAGGCGATCGGCGACCTTGTCGCCGGCCCACCGGTAGACGCTCGTGCTCTGGAACCACTGCAGCGCCGTGTCGGCGTCGAAGTTCGGGCTGTTCTGCCAGCCCACCAGGAACATGGCGAACGACCCGTCGACGAGGCCCCGGGCGAAGGTGCCGAGGTCCATCGAGCGCACGTCCGTCTGTACGCCGATTGCGGACAGCTGCGCCGCCACCGCGGTGGCGATTTCCTTGTCCATCAGGTAGCGGCCCTGCGGAGTGGAGAGGGTGATGCGGAAGCCCTCCGGATAGCCCGCCTCGGCGAGTAGCTGCTTCGCGCGGGCCGGGTCGAAGGACAGGGGACGCAGATCCGGGTTGTAGCCGAAGGCCTCGGGGGTGAGGACCTGCTCGTTGAGGATGCGGCCCTGGCCCTTGAGGAGGTCGCGGAGGATGCTCTCCCGGTCTACGGCATAGCGCAGCGCCTGGCGCACCTTGGCGTTCTGCAGTGGGCCCTTCTGCCAGACGTTGAAGCCGATGATGAGCCCGTTGCCCAGGAAACCGCTGATGATGCGGAAGCCGGACGTGCGGTTCACCGTGTCGGCCAGGTCGATCGGGAGGTTATTCGCGATGTGCGCCTCGCCGGCGAGGAGCGCCGAGACACGCGTGGCGCCCT
>MENB01000122.1:1094-1380 GCA_001768125.1 Armatimonadetes bacterium RBG_19FT_COMBO_69_19 | reverse complement strand
CCCCAGTACTGGTCGAAGGCCTCGAACTCGAAGCGCTCCCCGCCCGGCCGCCACGCCACGAAGCGGAACGGCCCGGTCCCGGCCGGATGGTCGGCCACGTAGGCCTCGCCTTTCTCCGTGAAGTACTGCTTGGAGGCGATGAAGATGATGGCCAACTGTGCGGGGAGGATCGGGAACGGCTTAGAGGTGATGAAGCGCACCGTCTGCGGATCGACGACCTCGACCCGGTCGACGAGGGCGATGCGGGTCCGCTGCACGGAGCGCAGCTCGGGCCGGAAGACCTGCT
>MENB01000122.1:588-1072 GCA_001768125.1 Armatimonadetes bacterium RBG_19FT_COMBO_69_19 | reverse complement strand
GGCGGTGAGGGTGTGGCCGCTGTGGAAGCGGACGCCGCCGCGCAGCTTGAACTCCCACGTCGTCGCGTCCACCGCACGCCAGGACTCGGCCAGGGCCGGCTCGAGCTTCCCCTTGTCGTCGAACCGGGTGAGGCCTTCGAAGATCTGCACGAAGACCGCCACCGACGGCGTGCTCGCCGCCGCGTGCGGGTTCAGCGTCGCCGTCGTCCCGCCGACGGCGACGACCAGCGTCTTCGCCGCCGGAGCGCCCGCAGCCGGAACGATCAGACTGGACGCCACCAGCGCGAGAATGAGAACCGTGGTCCACAGATTACGCATGGCCGACCTCCTCGCCGTGCCGTGATGCTAACCGCGTGCGGTTAGGTATTCCGGACTTCCTTCAGGTAGCTGTACAGCGTGAACCGGGAGATGCCCAGGGCGGCGGCTACCCGCTCCACGCCTCCGCGGATGAGAAATAAACCCCGCTCGTGCATCAGCCGCACCG
>MENB01000122.1:0-581 GCA_001768125.1 Armatimonadetes bacterium RBG_19FT_COMBO_69_19 | reverse complement strand
GCGCTGCTCGCGCTCCATGTAGCGCACCGGCGTGCCGACCTCATCGATGGCTGCCTGGATGATGTGCGCGACGATCTCGTCAACGTCCGGTGGAGCCTGTTCGCCTTTGGGCGGAGCGGCCGCCTCGCCGCCCGGCCGGGCGATCTCTTCCAGCAGCTGCCGGGCCATGGTCACCGTGGACAGGTCCACGTTGACGCACAGTGCCACCACCGGACGTCCCTGGGGGCTGCGTAAGACGAGTGAGGTCGAACGCAGCTCCCGGAGGTCGCTAGTGTGTGTGGTGTATCCAACGGTGAGGGTGGATTCGTGCGTCCCGGAGTCCAGCAATCCAAGGGCGATGTCCTTCACCGGCCCGCCCACCACCGGGCCTCCCGCGCGCCGCCCGGTCACGGCTCCGTTCGCGATCGCGTGGATCGAGCGCTCAGGGACGCGGAGGTCGTGCAGCACGACTTCGCAATGCGGACCGACCGTGGCGCCCACCGCCTCCACGACCGGCGCGAGCGCGGACAGGAGAAGGTCCACCTGCCCCTCGGGGATCGTGACGCCGGACACCTGCGGAGCGCGGCTGTCGAACCGGAGCG
>MENB01000121.1:12481-14017 GCA_001768125.1 Armatimonadetes bacterium RBG_19FT_COMBO_69_19 | reverse complement strand
TTCCGCGACCTGGACGCCGTCAACATCGACGCGGGCGCTTCGGGCGTGGCCGGGAGCGTGGACGTATTCCCCGCGACGGAGGCGAAGGGCAAGCTCACGCTGGCCTGCGCCAACCAGACGGGCGACACGGTCGTCACGCTGCTGGCGGACGCGATGGGCCAGGCGACGACCGTTCACGTGCCCGATCCGGGCGCTGCGGCCTCCTACGTCGCGCAGTCCTCTGCGGCGCTTTCGCGGGCGGAAGTGGATGTGCTGGACGGCGTGACAGCGGGCCAGGCGGCGGCGGGCAAGGCGGTCGTGCTGGGCGCGAGCAAGGAGATCGACGAGCTGCACACGGCGGCGCTCTCCCTGGGAGCGGGGGCCGGCACGGTGGTCACTGCCACGGCGGCGCAGCTGAACGCACTGACGGGGAACCTGGCGACCCTGGATGCGGCGGTCACGCGGGCGATGCGCCATACGCGGGTGGGGGAGCGTTACCGTCCTGTAGCCGACAAGTGTTACCTGCAGAAATACAGCCAGATCACCGGGCAGACCAGCGCCATCTACCGGACGCGCCACAAGGCGATCACACCATACTACTCTCCCCGCGTCATCATCGCCAACTACGGCAATAACGTCGGAGCCGGAGAGGTCGCGCCGGGCAACGCCATCAGCGTTAAGTGCAGCATTGAGTACCCGGTCGGAACGGTCATCCCGCTCTATGTGTCCGGAGCCAGGCCTACCAGCCTGGGCACTACCGACCTCACTGGCTGGATGATCACCGACCCGGACGAGGACATCTACATCGCCGCGGGCGAGTACTTCTATGTCCGAACCTACGTCCTGGTCGGTGGCGGCGAGGTCTGGCAGACCAACGCCGGCATCCTGACCGGCGGGCCGGACTACTACCAGTACGGCGTCGACTACTGCGATACGACCGATATCCCGGCCAATCAGGGCGTCGGCGGTATCTTCCCGTCCGCCATTCTCGGCAACACGGGCGGCCAGGTCCTCATTCCGTCCTGGGCGATCGTGGGGGACAGCATACCGGGCATGTATATCGGGCGGGGCCTGGCCGATACCCTGGCCTACGTCAACTGCGGCAACACCGGCGAGCGGGCGCAGTATTACGCGCTCCGGGCCAACCGGCTGCTCCGGAGCATGATCTCGGAGGTATGTTCGCATCTTCTGCTCTGGTATGGCTATAACGATCTGAACAACAGCCGGACGCTCGCACAGCTCCAGGCGGACTGCCAGACGATCGCCAACCTGTACAAGGCCAGGGGAGTTGAGGTCTATCTGGCCTCCCTGTTACCGGCCACGACGTCGACGGACAGCTGGGCCACTCTTGAAAACCAGTCCGACAAGTGGAGCGGCACGATCACGCAGCGCTGGCGAGACTTCAACACCTGGGTGAGGACCACGCCGACGCCGTTTGACGGTTACTGGGACCCGAACCTGGTCGTGGACAACGCCCAGGACAGCAACCGCTGGAAGGTGACCGGAGGCGCCTGGACGGACGACGGGGTGCATCCGAAGCACTCCGCGCCGGACAAT
>MENB01000121.1:6966-12459 GCA_001768125.1 Armatimonadetes bacterium RBG_19FT_COMBO_69_19 | reverse complement strand
CGATCGCATCCTGGGCGGCGGGAATTGCGCTCTAGTGGTTCGTGGCTCGTGGCTCGTGGCTCGTGGCTAGAAAAGGCAAGGGCAAAAAAGGCGCAGGGCGGTGGCCGCCATAGGCCGCCTGCGTACTCATTCGTTCCGAAAATCGGATAGGTCCGCGGGCGGCGCGGGCTGAAGCCAACGGAGAAGAAATGTAATGAGCACCTATCAACCGAAAGTGTATCGCGAGCAGGGCGGCAGCCGGCAGGTCGTGGCCTCGGGCGGATCGCTCGACGTAGAGAGCGGCGGCGAGATCGACATCGAGAGCGGGGGCGCGCTCAAGATAAACGGCACGGCCATTACCGTCACCGCGGCGGAGATCAACGCGATGGCCGGGACGGGCCTGGACGCCACCGAACTGGGATACCTGAACGGGTCCGGCACAACCGTCGTCGCCAGCAAAGCGGTGATCGCCGATGCCAACAAAGACGTCGTCGGGGCTCGCCAGGCGACGCTCGGAGTGAACGGCGCGGCCGGTGTGGCCGGGCAACTGAACGTGCGGGACGGGCAGAACCCCGGCTCCGTCGCCAGTGTCGTCTATGCCGACGTCGCGAAACTCGCGGCGCTCACCGCCACGGCGGACGAGATCAATAAGCTGGACGGCGCGCCCCTGGATGCGACGATCGTCGTCGGGGCCGAAACAGGGGGCAACACGATCAACGTCGCGGTCCAGCTCAAGGACGGCAATGCTGCGGACCTGGCGGTGCGTGGCCACGTGCGTGCTTACCTCAGCGACGACGCAAACGGCGACAGCCTGGCAGCCGCCACACCCTCCGGCGGGATCGCCATCGGCACGGACGGGCTTCTAGTCTCCCTGACGCCGGCGCTCGCCAACGCCCTGATCGTGGACGGTAACCTGGCCATCGACGCGGTCCCGGAGAAGTTCAAGACCACGCAGACGGCCGCGTTCATGCTCAACGGCGTCTCGCACACGAAAGCGGCGACGACCGCCCTCACCTTCACGGCGGCGCACGTCATCACCGCGAGCAAGTTCGGCGTCATCCTCATCCAGATCAACGCGGCGGGCACGGTCTCCACCAAAGTGCCGGCCAGTCCTCAGGCGTATAATGACGCTCCTACGGCCCTGGCGGCCCTGCCGGCAGCGGATGCGGGTAACATCGCTCTGGGCTACATCGCCATCGAGAACAACGCGGGCGACTGGACCGCCAACACCGACGACCTGACCAACGGCTCCGATGTGACCACGGCGGCGTTCAACGATTCCACCGAGACAGCCCTCTCGGCTGTGCCGAAAGCGTTCGACCTGGTGAGCGAGTCCGACGGCGACATCGACATCAACCTGATCGAGGCCGGGGCAGCGACCTGGTACCTGATCCTCGTGCTGCCCAACGGCAAGCTGGTCGCCAGCGGGGCTATCACGTTCGTATAGGCGAGTGGCTCGTGGCTCGTGGCTCGTGGCTCGTCAAGGCCACGGCCACGGTCACCGGCCGCTAACGGGAGAGCGGCATGAGCGTAAGTTTGGTCGACAACTACGGGCCGGTGCGTCAGGTGACGCTGCAGCCGGAGACGACCGTCACGGCGTCGGGCACGGTGAACGGGACTGCCATCACGGGCCTGGGCGCGTATCGTCAGGCGCAGATCGCCCTGATCGTCACCGACGCCGACACGGACGTGGGAGACACCCTCGACGTGTATGTAGACACCAGTTTCGACGGCGGGAGCACCTGGCTCAACGTCGTTCATTTCCCGCAGATCCTGGGCAACGGCGCGGACTCACAGAAGTACAGCGCCACGCTGGATCCTGCGGGCGCGGCGGGCACGAGCACGGTGGACTTCACGAGCGACTGCAACGCCGGAGTGGTAAGGCCGTCCATCTTCGGCGACCAGGTGCGGGTGCGGTACATCGTGGCGAAGGACGGCGACCCGGTGGAGGATCAGAGCTTCACGTTCGCGGTCCTCGGCGAGTTCAAGCGGTAGATACGATCATGCCGGCGGCGAAGCGTGACAATCCAATTAAGGTATGCCGAGACGTGAACGCGCTGCTGCCGGCGTTTCGTCTCGCGCTCGTGCTGGCTCTGGAACAGGCAAACCGGGAGACCGTGGGGAAGTTCACCAACTTCTATGCCTGGGTGATCTTCGAAACATACCGCAGTCAGACCCGGCAGGACTATCTCTACGCGCAGGGACGTACCCGGCCCGGCTCGATCGTCACCCATACGAAACATAGCCGGCACACCGAGCGGGATGCGGCGGACATCGTCTGGTTGGATAGAAAAGGACGCTTTCACTGGGACGGCCCGCTTGTGCTGTGGCAGATCCTGGGTCATGCGGCGCGGACATACGGCCTGGAGTGGGGCGGCGACTGGTCGAGCTTCGTTGACCTGCCGCACATCCAGGCGAAAGCGAGGGAAGTACCATGATCGAAGTGCGGATGCTCAAGACGATGGACGGCTCTCCCGATGGGATGCGTGTCAATACCTACCAGGCCGGCCAGGTCTACACGCTGCCGGACGACCTGGGAGGCGTGTTTCTGCGCGAGGGATGGGCGGAAGAGCAGGTTTGTGAGGTTTCTGATGTTTCTGAGGTTGAGCCGGAACGACCCGAGCTACCGGAACCGACGCCTGCCCCGAAGCGGACACCGACGCCTTCAAAACGAGGGAAGTGAGATGCCTGTCTACATGATCGGCGAGAAGGTCCGCCTGGCTGGACACGCCGGCACGGTCCGGGGGATTGAAGGGGACTGCGTGCTGGTAGAGACGGAGTCCGCCGAGGTGGTGCGCGTCCTGGTCCAGCCCGCGCCCCGGCTGGTAGAAGCGGTTGAGAGCATTCCTGCTGCTTTCGGCTGCGCGGAGGCGGAGGCGGCGGCACCCTTTGCGCCGGCGCAGGATAAGATGAAGCGCGGGCCGCGAGGTCGGAAGTGAGACGGATACTGGGCCGGTTGTCGGAAATGAGACGGATGCTTCGACGGTTCCTGTGTTATCTCTCCGGCCATCGGTGGCATCTGCGGACCCTGCTGGAAGATTCCTGGGAGCGGATCTGCGCGCGATGCGGGAAACTGGAGTCGCATCCGATTCCGGCGCTGTCCTTTTCGCGCCCTACCAAACCCTCCCTTGCCAGCCAGCGACGGAAGGCGGCGTGGGAGAAGAAGCGCCACAGGCGACAGATCGAATCCCGGAGCCGGATGGCGAACGCGAGGCGGTAAACATGCCACAGAACTACAGCCAGCTCGTTTTTGACGGGGTGCCGGTCAACGGCGTGAACGAGGTGCAGCGGGTGACGCTCGACGGCAGCCCGACGGGCGGCACCTTCACGCTCACCTACGCGGGCCAGGAGACGGGAAACATCGCCTATAACGCAACGGCAGCCGTGGTACAGGCGGCGCTGCAGGCGCTCTCCAACGTGGAGCCGGGCGACGTGGCCTGCTCCGGCGGATCGCTGCCGGCGACGCCGGTCGACGTGACGTTCCAGAACAACCTGGGCGGCCTCAACCAGACGCAGATGACGGGCGATGGAACCAGCTTGACCGGCGTGGGAGATGACGAGGACGTGACGATCACGACGGTGACGCCGGGAGTGCGCGGGACCTATCGCGGCGCGCAGAACGGGTGCGTCCTCGCGGCCAAGAACGGCGACGGCGCGGGCGTGCTCTACGAGAACACCGGCACGCGGGCCACGCCGACCTGGACGGAACTGGAGGAAGTCGTCTGATGGGTCAGGCGGCGGCTCCGACCAGCGACGATCTGAAGCAGTACATCGAGAGTCTGGGCGTCATCAACCCGACGAAGTTTGATGATGCCGTGGCGCTGATGCGTCTGGACGTCAAGGCGCCGGCGGCCTGGAGCGACTGGGAGAAGCGCACCGGCTGGAAACCCTTCCTCAAGGACGCGGCGGACGTGACGCGCTGGTTCGATCCGCCCGGGCCCAACCGGGAGGGCGTCTCACGGGGCGGCGGGCGTCTGCTGCGTCTGGAGGCGGGGCTGCTGACGCTGACCAGCCTCACCACGCACCTCTCCGTCAGTGAGCCGGACGGGACGGCGCTGACCGTCAATGAGCACTTCTGGCTGACAGATGCCGGTGGCGACTACAACGCCGACGCGGAGGGGCGTCCCTGGGAGATCGTGCAGTTTTCGAGCAACCAGTATGGCCCGCCCCGCTCGATCCGGATCATCGGGCGGTGGGGGCGCGCGGAGACGATCCCGGACGACGCGTGGGAGGCGGTCCGTCAGTACGGGGCTTACCTGGCCTACCAGGAACTCTCGCTCAATATCTCGCGAGGTCTCTTCTCGCACCGGGACTTGAACACCGAGATCCGCTACGGGGGGGGTGGCACGGCTCCGCTTTCGCTGGAAGCGCAGCGATGGCGGGACGACTATGAGATGGCGGCGCTGCGGTATGAACGGGTGTCTCTTTAGTGGCTCGTGGCTCGTGGCTCGTGGCTGGTAAGGGCAAAGGCGGATGAGGCACATCAGCGAGAACATCGCCTGGCAGCTGCAGGACCTGCGCGAGAAGGTCGGGACGACGGTCGAGTTCCAGGGCACGGAGTACCGGGTCCTCACCGAGGAGGTGAGCGGCGCGAAGGTGGGCGTGCAGGCGCTGGACAAGAAGGACACGCTCGGACCCTACATCGCCTCCGCGGACCCGCGCGTCTTCCGGTTCAATCCGGCCGATTTCCTGCCGACGAGCCTGGTGGTGCCGCCGATGGAGGGCGACGAGCTGATCTGGCACCGGCTGATCTACGTCATCACCCTGGTCAACTATAGCGACGTGGGGGAGGATACGACCGGGATCAACGTGTACGCATACCGGAAGGTGGTCTGAGATGGGTGTCAAATGTCAAAAGCTGATGGGAAGTCCGCTTCCGCTCAGTCAGGTGTCAGGTGTCGGGGAACGGCGGGAGGAGAGGCGGTGCCGCTGACGCCGGGGGGGCCGGGATCGTTCGGGAGCGCGGATCCGGCAAGCGGGGGACCGAGCGCGCCGGAGCCGATCACGCTTTCCGAGACGGCGACGATCCGGCGCAAGACGCTGACCGCCGACGGCCTGGGCACGCACAGCCTGGTCTGGAATGACGCCGGCGAGGTGGCCTGCGCGCTGGACAAGACGACGCGGCGCGCGGAGGTCGTGCAGGCCGGGGAGCTCAAGAGCCTGACGGTCTGGACCTGCTACTTCAAGCTGGACGGCGACGTGCGCCCGGCGGACCGCGTGGTGATCGGCGGGCGGACCTACGAGGTGACCGAGACAGATGCGGGCCGGACCGGCGCGACGGTGCTGACGGCGACGCTGGTTCGGGTGTCGGGTGTCGGGTGAGCAGTTGAGAGCGTACTTGCTGCTTTCGGCTGCCGGGTATCGGGGAACGGCGAGGGGCATGGCGAGATGGCGATTAAGATGGAGATGCGGTTCGACCTGTCGCCGCAGCTGGTGGCGCTGACGGGGGATAAAGCGGGGCAGGTGGTGCGGCACACCGCCGACGCCCTGCGCGATCGCGCGAAGGCGAAGATC
>MENB01000121.1:5510-6948 GCA_001768125.1 Armatimonadetes bacterium RBG_19FT_COMBO_69_19 | reverse complement strand
CACGAAGCCCTCGCCGCACCAGGCCAGCGCGCCCGGCGAAGCGCCCGCCTCCTGGTCGAAGGAACTGGAGGAGAGCATCGTCAGCGTGGTGGTCGGGGAGAGGACCTCAGAGGTACAGGTCGGCGCGGAGTACGGCGGCAAGTACCTGGAGCAGGGCACGCCAGGCGGGAAGATCAAACCGCGCCCGTTCCTGGCCCCTTCTGCTGAGGAGCAGCGTCCGCTCTTCGTGCGCGACATGATGGAGGCGGTCCGGCAGGCGGCTCGTGAGGCAGTGCGCGAGGCAGTCGGGAAACTGGGATGAAACGCGAGGAGTTCATGATGGGCAGCCCTGCCGCTGAGGGTTCCTGATGAGCGAGGTGCTGGCCGGTTATAAGTGGATCACCGGCACGGCGATTGCGGATACGACACTCTCGGCGAGCATTGGCACCCGCGCCTACGCGGACGGCGCGCCGGACGTAGATCCGGACGATCCGAACGGGGATCCGCCGGCCTATCCGCTCCTTACCGCCGCCTTCATCGCCGGCACCGACTGCCGGGGCGTCGGTGGCAAGCGACTCCTGTCGAAGCCGTTGTTTCTGGTGCGGGTGATTGGCGAGGGGGGTTATGGCGACATCGCCGCGCTTGTGATGCGCCTGGACGCGCTGCTGGACGTGCAGCCCGATGAAGATAACCCGGTCTCTACCGTAACCATTGAGGGACAGGAATACGAGATCCTGGGCTGCGTGCGGGAGCACCCGGCTGCAGACAGTGACATCGAGAACGGCGTTCGATACAGCTGGGGCGGAGGGTACTACCGCCCGTACATCCGGGCAGTCTCCTGATGGTGTCAGGAACATTCAGGAACGGCATCATTCGGCGCCGAATAGGAGGCGCCTTTTTGTTGAGCGGCAGAGCCTGTCTCTTTAGGGGAGACGGGCTTTTGATTTGCGGAGGATAGATACAATGGCGGGAAGAGCAGCAATCTTTGAGCGCGTGCTCCTGGGGGTCGAGGCGATGGAGGGCACGGCGGTGCAGACGCTGAAGCGCCTGCTCGGTCTCTCACTGGACCTGGATGCGGTGGTCCCCGCGGAGCCGGTGAAAGTGCAGGGCAACAAGGCCCCGGTCGGCATGGTGGTGATGAAAGAGAGCAGCGAGGGGAGCTTAAAGGGCATCTGGGCCTTCAACGAGTTCCTCTACCTGCTCTCCTCGCTGCTCTGTACGGCCACTATCAGCACGCCGACGACCAACGGCGTCTGGACGGTGACGCTCGGTACCCAGAGCAGCGGTCACTTCCACCTGATCTTCAACGGGCAGACGACGGATGAGATCGCCTACAACGCTGCGGCGTCGGCCGTCCAGAGCGCGCTGGTGGCGCTGTCGACGGTCGGGAGCGGCAACGTGACGGTGACCGGCGCGGCGGGCGGACCCTTTACGGTCACCTTCCGGGCCGGGCTGATCG
>MENB01000121.1:5165-5379 GCA_001768125.1 Armatimonadetes bacterium RBG_19FT_COMBO_69_19 | reverse complement strand
GCCGCCCGAGCGTCTTGCCGGGCGGCGGGCCACAAGTTCACGGACTTCGGGCTGACGGTCGCGGAGAAGGGCGCGGACGTGACCGGCAAGACGCTCGGGCGGCGGCTGGCGGAAGGCTACCGGGTGCAGAACGTCTACCTCTCCGGCGCGCCGACGGGCGGAACCTTCACCCTCACGTATGCCGGGCAGGAGACGGGGAACATCGCCTATAACG
>MENB01000121.1:4665-5130 GCA_001768125.1 Armatimonadetes bacterium RBG_19FT_COMBO_69_19 | reverse complement strand
CTCTCGACCGTTCTGGCGGGCAACGTCTCCGTGATCGGCACGCGCGCCTATACGCTGGACCTGGACACGCCGACAAGCGGCACGTTCGACCTGACGTTCAACGGCGTCTCGGCGACCGGCATCGCCTATAACGTCTCGGCGTCGACACTGCAGACGACCCTGGCGGCGCTCTCCACCATCGGCACGGGCAACGTGACGGTGTCGGGCGGACCCGGCAACACCACGCCGTTTACGATCACCTTCACCGGCGACCTGATCCACACCGACCTGGCCCTTACCGCCGACTTCGGCAGCCTGGTAGGCGGCGCGGGAGCGGCGATCACGGCGAACCTGGGCGGCCCCTGGTCCGTGGAGTTCATCGAAGACCTTGCGGAGACGACCATCACGGTCCTCTCGGCGGACGGCACCTCTTTGACGGGCGGCACCAGCCCGGCGGCCAACATCGGCTACTGCACGGCGGGACTG
>MENB01000121.1:4212-4634 GCA_001768125.1 Armatimonadetes bacterium RBG_19FT_COMBO_69_19 | reverse complement strand
GGTCTCCGTCGACGTGGGTGCGTCACTGCTCGGGCTGACGAAGCTGGAGGACTGCCTGCAATGGAAGTGGGACTTCAAGCCCCGGCACCGCGGCGTGATGACGCTCGACGAGGCGGATCCTTCCTTAAGCAGCACTCTCGAGCTGGCCGGCGATCCGACCATGCAGCTGATCGTCGAGCAAAACAGCGTAGCCGACGCCTTCATGGACGACTTGCGCTCGGGTACGACGAAGTACATCCGCATCGTCGCCAACGGCTCCTCTATCGAGACCGGCTACAAGTACAGGATCATCCTGACCGCGCCGTTTGCCTTCCTCAACCCGAAGCGGGGACCGCACGAGGATGTTCAGGCCGGCACCTACGACCTGCAGCTGCTCTACCATTCGGCGGTCGGCAGCTATATGGAAGTGATCGTCGAGACGG
>MENB01000121.1:3683-4182 GCA_001768125.1 Armatimonadetes bacterium RBG_19FT_COMBO_69_19 | reverse complement strand
GCGGATCCGTCTCTTCCGCGACCACGTTGAAAAACAGGCTGGCTGCCCCGGAGGGGGCGGAAGGAGTTAACTCTCATGAGGTCATTCAAACTGGCAGCACGGCTGATGCTGGTCGTGCTGACGCTGTTCGCGGCTGTTCCGTCGTGGGCAGCCAGCCTGTTTTTCAACGTGGTCGCGGAAGAGACGGATCCGCTGGGTCGTAAAAGTTACACGATGGTGGTAACCTATGAGGCCCTGCACACCGCGGTGGTCTGGGAGCGGTATAATTACCGTTTCTATGACACCGTGCAGCCGACCATCAAGGCAGAAGGCGGGAAGTGGAACATCAGCGGGAAGGCGGTGTTTTTCGACGAGGTAACGAAAGTCGTACTGAAAGAGATGCCTTATGTCATCGTAGCCGACCCCGCGGGAAAGGTCGTGGTCACCCTCAACGGCATGGTGGTCGTGGACAGCTCGAAGGTGCTCGGAACGATACCGGCGGTACCGGCCGGCGGGTGAC
>MENB01000121.1:0-3651 GCA_001768125.1 Armatimonadetes bacterium RBG_19FT_COMBO_69_19 | reverse complement strand
GCAGCGGCAAGAGGAGGAAGGCATGGACCTGAAAACGCTGAAGGCGGTGACAAAGGCGCTGGCAGTCGAGTACGAGGGCGAGACGCTCCATCTCCACTACCGGCCCGGCGCTTTCACGCCGGAGCTGGAGGACAGCATCGCGTCGGCGGGCGAATCGGAGATCAAGACGATGCCCTTCCGGGTGATGCTCGTCACGCTCATTGACTCCTGGGACCTGTATGATAAGCCGGCGTCGGAGGGCGGGAAGGTTCTGCCCATCGACGTCGACACGCTTTCCCTGGTGCCCTCTTCGCTGCTGATCGCCCTCTCGCGCGCCATCGCCGAGGACAGCCAGCCGGACCCTCCGAGCGAGACGGGATCGTTCGGTTCCTGACGCTGGGCTCGAAGGTCCGGGGCGCGAAGCTGCCCGCCTACTATCTCGACGTGATCGCGGGCCGGGTGCTTGGCATTCCGGCCCGCGAGGCGCGTCAGATACCGATGCTCGACTACAACCGCGCGGTGATGATCTGGTTTGCGGAGGAGGAGGCGCGCCGGTGGCACGAAGCGCGGGTGATGGGTATCGGGTGACGGGAAAGACAAAGACATTGGACAGGATCAACAGGATTTATAGGATCAAAAAAATCCTATCCATCCTGTTCATCCTGTCTATAGGAATTTGATGGACATTGCCTCTTTAGCGGTGCGGGTCACCGCCGAGACGGACGACCTGCAGAAGATCCCGCGCGACACCAAGCGCGCCTATGCCGAAGCCGAGAAGGCCACGCAAGCCGCCACCAAGCGGGCGGAAGCGGAGGCGGCGAAAGCCGCGGCTGCCGCCAAACGCGCGCACGACGAGTTCTCCCGCCTGCGATGGGACGTGGGGGAGAAGATCGGGCGCGGATTAGAGGTCGCGGGGGCCGGGATCGTCGCGTCTCTGGGGGCGAGCGCGAAGGTCGCCAACGACTTCGACAAGTCCATGCGCAACGTCAACTCGATTGCGCAGGTGAGCGAGAAGGAGTTCCAGGGCCTCAAGGCGGCGGTGATGGGCGTTGCGAAGGACCCGTCGATCACGCAGGGACCGCGCGACCTGGCGAAAGGGCTCTACGACGTCTACTCCTCCGGTTTCACGGGCAAGAAGGCGCTGGAGGTGCTGCACGTCGCGGCAAAAGGGGCGACGGCGGGCCTGTCCGATACGGCCACGTCGGGCCGGGCGCTGATGGGCGTTCTGAACAGCGGCATCCCCGGCGTCCACAGCGCCAAGGAGGCGATGGACGTCCTGTTCAAGGTCGTGGACCGGGGTGTCATCAACTTTAGCGAGCTGGCCGGCAGCATCGGCTCGGTGCTGCCCATCGCCGCCAAAGCCGGCATCAGCCTCCAGGAAGTGGGCGCCTACATCGCCGTCGCGACCAAGTCGGGCCAGTCCGGCGCCGAGGCGATCAACGACCTCCAGAACCTGATCACCAAGATCATCCGGCCCTCCGACGAGGCGTCCAAGATGATGCGGGAGATGGGGATCAGCTACGGGCTGACCGCGCTGCAGAGCAAGGGTCTGGGGGGCGTGCTGGCCGAGATCATCGAGAAGACGCGGGGCCAGCAGGACGCGTTAGGCAAGCTGTTTCCCGACATGCAGGCGTTTCGCGGGCTCCTGACCGCCGGCTCCGAGAACGGACGGCGCTTCCGGGAAGAGCTGCTGCAGATGGGCAAGGCGACCGAGGGGATCGGCGCGACGCAGCGGGCCTTAAACGAGCAGCTAAAAGCAGCCGGGTGGGAGCAGTTCAAGAAAGAGATCGAGATCACGGCGGTCCAGGCCGGGAACGTGTTGCTGCCGGCGCTGCGCTCCGTGCTCAAGGCGTTGCAGGAACTGCTCGGCTGGTTCCAGCGCCTCAGCCCGGCGACGCAGGAGAACCTGGTCAAGTGGGGTCTACTCGGCGGCGCGCTCATGCTGGTCGGCGGGCGGGTCGCGGGTCTGATCAAGCTGGTGGTCGAGCTGCGCAGCGCCTGGATCGCGGCGCGGGTGGCGGCGGAGGCGGCGGCCCTGGCGCAGGGTCGGGCGGCTCTGGCCGGGGGCGCGGCGGGTCTGCCCGGCAAGTTAGGCGGGATCGGCCTCGGCACTCTGGGGGCCGGCCTGACGGTCAGCGCCCTGCAGTACTCGACCGCCTCGAAGTATCCCAACAGTCCGGCGGCCCTGTCGGCGATGTACGGGCCGACGGGCGGCGCGTTCCTGCCGGCGTCGATGCGCCCATCCACCGCGCCGGCCGGGACTGCGCCATCGGGTGTTTATCGGGGGATGAACGTCAACTTCGCCTCCCGCCTGGACCAGCTGGCGAAGGCGGTCGAAGCGCGGGGCGGTCGTCTCTCGATCACGGACGGCTTTCGCACCACCGCGCAGCGGGCGGAGCTGTCCCGCCGTAAGCCGGGTCTGGCGGCGCCGCCCGGTCGTTCGCTGCACGAGCGCGGCATGGCGGCGGACCTGTCGGGCAGTCTGGACCTGGCGCACCAGATCGCGCCCTCGCTCGGTCTGACCTTTCCGATGCTCTCTCGCGCGGCGGGCCGGAAGTACGAGCCGTGGCACGTGCAGATGGGAGGTGGGAGGTCAGCAGGCGGTGTGGATGCGCTCCTCTCCAAGATGGCCTCGCCGGGCGCGCCGATCTACGGGTATACGCCGGAACGCGCGGCGCGCGAGCCGAAGCTCACGCCTGCGCAGGCGCAGACGAAGGCCGCGCTGGCGGAGGTCGCCTCGCTGCAGAGCCGGCTGAACACGCTCCAGGAGGGCGGCAGCCAGGTCGCCTCGGACCTGGCCGGGAAGTACCGGCTGGTATCCGAGGCGCTGCGCGCGAAGATCACGCACCTGCGGGAGGCGGTCACGGAGCGCCTGAAAGGCCAGGAGAGCGAGAAGAAGTTCCGCGAGGCGCTGGACGTCACCAACGCCAGCATCCGGGAGACCCGCAACAACGAACTGCAGGGCCTGGCGAAGCTGAAGGCGGAGTATCCGGGGATCAGCGAGACGCGGCTGAAGTCTCTCCTCGGTCAGCGGGAGGCCCTGGAGAAGCTGACGAAGACGCAGGAGGAGAACCGGCGTCTACAGGAGACCGGCACGTCGGCGATGGAGAGGGCGCGGGTGGAGCTGCTGCAGATGAAGGCGGCCACGGACGCGGAGCGGGTCTCCCTGGAGGTGTTCGGGAAGACGCTTGCAGAGCTTCCGGCAAACCTGCGCAAGACGGCCTCGGACCTGGCGAAGATGCGCGTCGAGATGGGTCTTCTGAAAGCGCGCGACCAGTTCGCGGCCCTGTCGCAGGCCACCGGCGCGATGGGCCAGTACAGCGGGATGCTCGGTCCGCTCTTTGCCGAGTCGAAGCGGGCCGCAGAAAATGAGCGCGCCCGGAAAGCGGCGGGTACGTTCGGGATCGGCAGCGCGATCTCGGAGGGGATGCAATGGATGTCTGCGGGCATGGGTCAGATGATGGACCGTGCGATAGAGCAGCAGCGGCGCAAGGCGGAGCAGATGCGCGATATCTGGCGGGGCGTGGCGCAGGACTTCTACGGCGTCTTCCAGTCGGCGTTCGACAACCTGTTCCAGCGCGGGTTCAAGGGGTTTTTCGGCTCGGTGGTCCAGGGTTTCCAGCAGATGCTGCAGCGGATGGCCGCCGACTATCTGGCCTCGCAGCTGACCAG
>MENB01000120.1:5943-7078 GCA_001768125.1 Armatimonadetes bacterium RBG_19FT_COMBO_69_19 | reverse complement strand
CGCGGCCGAGTTCACCGGACTGTACCTCTTTCCGGTGAACTTCCAGTACGACAAGGACGAGACGGACGTCCGCACGATCATCCTCTTCGCGGGCGCGAAGCCGGGACTCACGAAGCCGCAGCTCACCGCGATCCTGGGGCAGCTGCGGAAGGAGAAGCGGGTACCGCCCGCCCTGCACGCGGACTACCTCGGAGACTTCTACGACCGGCCGATCGCCACGGGAGACGTGCCGGTCATGACCGACGACCACTCCTTCACCGACATCCTGCCGGTCTGGGGCTGGGAACCGGAGCGGCGCTAGCGTCAGGCAGGGTTGGCAGTGCACGGTGAGGCCACCGGCCTGATCCTCCCTCCTTCCAAGTCCGCCCCACACGACATGGAGCGAGTCTCAGCTGTGAGGGCGGGCGCGAAGATTCGGTAGGACTACTTAGAGTGCTTGTCGGCGACTTTGGTCGCGCCGTACGCGTCCGGCTTCGTGACCGCCACGTAGCCTGATCCGGTGACCATCCCGACCACTTCCCGGATCACGCGCTTTGTGTCGCCGTTGGGCCCGACGTCGAGGTGGATCTCGACGGGGAGCTCGGAGTGCCCGTTGCGTGAGAGCTCGGCGCTGATCAGGCCCGCGGTCTCCAGGCTGAGGGCCGTCTCGAAGAAGATGCGCTGCCGCAGGCTGTCCATCTTGCGGTTGAACATCTTCCGATAGAAGTATCGCCCGCCGTGCCCCAACCGGTGGACGACTACCGCGGTGACGAAGCAGGTCTGCTCGCTCAGCAGCGAGTCCGTGCCGATGATGAGATGGTAGCTCTGGTCGGGCTCCTCGTTCATGTAGCCGACCAGATGCTCGAACATCTGCCGAAAGCTCAGCTTGCCCCGCGTTGGGCTGACAAACTCCAGCCCTGCTCTGGGGCGCTTGGGGACCGTGCCGTTCGTCTCGACGGCTGGCGCGATCTCGGTTGTCTTCGACGTCGCCTGCGAGTCCATGGTTCCAGAGAACAAGTATACGGCAGGGGGCGCTGAACTCGCAATCAGTCGGTCCAGGTCTGTGGATGCTCAGCGACTCTGTCACCCTGGCCTCATGATCAGGGAGACGCCTGGCCAAAACCCGTTATGCTGGATGGCCATCGCAGCGTCTGTT
>MENB01000120.1:5452-5913 GCA_001768125.1 Armatimonadetes bacterium RBG_19FT_COMBO_69_19 | reverse complement strand
CACGGGGCGAGTTGGACCAGCCCAGGAGGGTTATTGACGGGGCGGCCCCGGCCCCCCACCGAGCGGCCTGTGAATCGTCGGTTACATCTCGCGGCGTCCTTCGAGGGCCTTGGCCAGGGTCACCTCGTCGGCGTACTCGAGGTCGCTCCCGACCGGGAGACCGTGGGCGATGCGCGTCACCTTCAGCCCGAGCGGCTTGAGGATCTTGGCGAGGTAGATGGCCGTAGCCTCGCCCTCGACGCGAGGATTCGTCGCGATGATGATCTCTTCAACCTCGCCGCCCTGCACGCGACTGAGCAACTCGGCGATCTTCAGCTCGTCCGGGCCTACCCCATCGAGGGGGGAGATGGCGCCGTGGAGGACATGGTAGAGTCCTTTGTACTCCCGGGTGCGTTCCATTGCCAGGACGTCTCGAGGGTCTTCCACCACGCAGATCATGGTGCGCGCGCGTGTCGGGCCGC
>MENB01000120.1:4377-5330 GCA_001768125.1 Armatimonadetes bacterium RBG_19FT_COMBO_69_19 | reverse complement strand
CCATCTTGAGGATGTAGAAGGCCAGACGTTGAGCCGTCTTGGGGCCGACGGTAGGCATTTTAGAGAGTTCTTCGATCAAGCGAGCGAGGGGCTCAGCGTACATCGGGGCGACACCGGAAGATGGGGCACGGGAACTGGGAACCGGGGAACGTCACATCAAACCCGGCGGGAGGGGGAGGCCGCCGGTCAGCGCCTTCATGCGCTCGTCGGCCTGGGTCTTCGCACTGCGCTGCGCCTCACCGATCGCCGCGAGAATGAGGTCCTGCAGCATCCCCACGTCGGCGGGGTCCACCACCGACGGGTTGATGATGATTTCCTGGATTTCACCGTGGAGGTTGACCACGGCGCACACGACCCCGCCCCCGGCCGTAGCCTCGACGCGCTCCGCCTTCATCTCTTCCTGCAGGCGCGCCATGTCCTGCTGGAGTTTCTGCACCTGCTTCATCATCTTGCCGAGATCGCGCATCAGGACTCCTTGATCTCCACGACCTGCGCCCCGAACAACTCCATTGCTTTCGCCACAACCGGGTCCGTCGCCGCCGACACCGCGGGGCCGGACGGATGCGGGGTGGTGTCGCCGTCCAGGATGGTGCACTGCAACCGCAATCGCTGCTGCAGGACCCGCTCGACGGCACCCTCGACGATTGACCGGTTCTCGGGGCGGTGCAGGTTTTCCAGGTGGAAGTTGTAGCCGGTGCGCAGCCCAATGACGAGCGTGCCGGCCTCGACCTGCAGCGGGATCCCCTCGATGAGGAGCGCATGGCAGAACATCCTCGTGTGCTTCACCTCTTCGAGGATGCGCGCCCACGCTCGGCGGACATCTTCCAGGGCCACCGGAGGTGCGGCCTCGAGCGGAGGCTGGTGCTCCAGGTCCGCCGGAGTTTCCACAACCGCCACAATCGCCGATGGCGCCGAGGCGTTCATCGGCCCTTTTGATGTCGATTTGGAGCCCG
>MENB01000120.1:3880-4363 GCA_001768125.1 Armatimonadetes bacterium RBG_19FT_COMBO_69_19 | reverse complement strand
TTGTGTCGACGGCGTCCGCTGCGGCGACGGTGTTGCTTCAGCAGCGCCGCTGGTACCCTCGAGCCGCTGTTCGAGTCCCGTCAACCGTGCGCGGAGCCCCTCCAACGTCGCGTCCATCTCCGGCCGGCAGAGCCGGATGAGCGCGATCTCCAGCAGCAGCCGGGGCTGCGGACTCCACCGCGCTTCTGCCTCGGTCGCCGCGAGCACCTTCAAGGCCTGCAGCACATCGTCGATGCCGGCCGATGCCGCCTGGGCACGCAGGGCCGTGAGGCGCTGCTCCGTGGTATCCAGGACATCCGCGCGGGCGTCGGTCTGCAGGACGAGCAGGTCCCGGAAGTGATCGAGCAGCGTGCGCAGCACCTGACGCACGTCTTTGCCCTCGCCGATGACGTGGTCGACGAGGTCCACACATCCCGGAACGTCGCGGCGCAGGATCGCGTCGGCGAAGCGGAGGGCGACGTCCTCGGCCAGGATGCCCAGCAC
>MENB01000120.1:2698-3794 GCA_001768125.1 Armatimonadetes bacterium RBG_19FT_COMBO_69_19 | reverse complement strand
CGGCCGCCCCTACGATGAGGGTGAGGGCCTGGTCCTCGATGCGAAAGCCCTCGGTCTCGGCGATGTGGCGCAGCCGGGCGATGATCTCCTTCTGCGAGACGCGCCGGAAATCGAAGCGCTGGCAGCGTGAGAGGATGGTCGGCGGCAACCGGTGCGGCTCGGTCGTGACGAGGACGAGGACGGCGTGGCTCGGCGGCTCCTCGAGCGTCTTCAGCAGCGCATTCGCCGCTTCCATCGTGAGCATGTGCGCCTCATCGATGATGTAGACCTTGTACCGCCCTTCCGTCGGGGCGAGGCGGATACGGTCACGCAGCTCACGGATCTCCTCGATCCCCCGGTTGCTGGCCGCGTCGATTTCGATGACGTCGACGGAGTACCCGCCCGCGATGGCCTGGCAGTTCGGGCAGCTGCCGTCGGGCGTGGGTGTCGGTCCGCTCACACAGTTCAACGCCTTGGCCAGGATGCGCGCGGTGGTCGTCTTCCCCGTCCCGCGATGGCCCGCGAACAGATACGCATGCACGACCCGGTTGGTGCGGATGGCGTTCTGCAGGGTGCGCGTCACACGGTCCTGGCCGATGATCTCCTCAAACGCCTGCGGACGCCATTTCCGATAGAAGGAGACGTGGGACATTGCGGACCTCCGGGGGCTCAGCTGCTCTGCGTGACTTCGCCGGGTGCGGAAAACATCCCTTGCCTCGGCGCACCGTGGCGAGGAGGGCTGTTCGGGGGTGCCGAACCATGGTGAGGTGTCCCCGGCCTTTCTCATCTTGGTCACCGCGGTTTCCGCGGCGGCTGCCACCTGGGTCTACGTCGACTATCGCGCTCGCGCCACCGGGAGCCGCTGGGAACGGGTCGCATGGTGGCTGGGCACGCTTCTCGCGCTCCCAATCTTCCTCCCGGTCTACCTCATCGCGGCGAGACCGCCCGGCCGCCTCATCCGTTGCCCGTCGTGCGGCCGTCCGACCCTCGCGCATCGGGCCGCCTGCCGTCACTGCGGCACGCCTGTCGCGTTCGAACCCTCACCGGAGATCTGGGGACTGGGCGAGGTGATCGGCCTCGGCCTCGTCTTCATGCTCGCGCTGCCGGTGATTGCGGG
>MENB01000120.1:2395-2611 GCA_001768125.1 Armatimonadetes bacterium RBG_19FT_COMBO_69_19 | reverse complement strand
TCTCCCGCTCGATCGGCTCGGCCTGCGCGTGGACCGGTGGCCCCTGTGGCTGCTCGGGGGCGCGGTGTTCGGCGCCGCGAGCATCCCGCTCAGCGTGGGGGCGGAGAGTGCCGCCGTTGCGCTCATCGGAGCGATCGTAGGACGAGGGCGGGCTGAGGCGATGGCGGAGCAGGAACATCTCACCGACGTCCTGACGGGGATCCTGCAGCGGCCTTT
>MENB01000120.1:2072-2387 GCA_001768125.1 Armatimonadetes bacterium RBG_19FT_COMBO_69_19 | reverse complement strand
CACAGATCGTCTGGATCGTGCTCCTCGTCTGCGTGCTCGTGCCCATCGGAGAGGAGATGTTCTTTCGCGGATTCGTGTATGGAACGCTGCGCCGCTGGGGTGTGGCCGCGGCGGCCGTCCTGTCGGCGCTGTTCTTCGCGGCCGTGCACCAGCAGGTCGTGCACTTTCTGCCCATCACCCTGCTCGGCGTGATTCTCGTAGTTCTCTATGAACGGACGGGGTCGCTTCTCCCGGCGATGATAGTGCACGCGGCCAACAACCTCGTGGCCGTGCTGGGCGCGCTGTATAAGTGGAATATCTGACCGTGGCGGCTCT
>MENB01000120.1:1587-1986 GCA_001768125.1 Armatimonadetes bacterium RBG_19FT_COMBO_69_19 | reverse complement strand
CGCTACAGCGGGGCTGAATCCCCCTCCGAGACGCCGGACCTCAGGGTCTGGACGGCGCACGTGGCGACGACGGCCGGGTCCCGCGCAACGAGATCTGATGAACCCCGCCAGGTCCGGAAGGAAGCAACGGTAAGTCAGTGCTCTCGTGTGCCGCGGGGACACCTGGTCCGAGCCGGCGGTGCTGATCCCGCCTGGGGGCTGGTTGGCGACGAGGGGTGCACGGCCCTCAAACAAAGATGCGGGATAAGGGATTGGGGATAAGGGATACGCCCATGGGCTATCCCTTTACCGTGTCGTCGAGACGAGCAATCAGGCGCTGGAGCATTCTGCCGGCGTTGTTGTAGCCCTCGAGCAAGGCGCAGTAATCCGGGTGGGCGAGGAACCCGAGTCGAAAGCTGA
>MENB01000120.1:337-1575 GCA_001768125.1 Armatimonadetes bacterium RBG_19FT_COMBO_69_19 | reverse complement strand
ATTTGACCTCCGCGATAGATCCCCGCGCAACGTAGCAGGCCTGGATGTACTCTCTCCTGAAGCGGCGTGCGTTCCCTTCAGCGATGTTTGCGGACACGCTGATCGCTGCCCTGCGCAATTGTGCGGATAGGCTGTATCGTTCTGAAGCCGGGAAGTGCTCGGTGGTTCTGTAGATCTCCACGGCAAGCTTCTGCGCTGTCTGCCAGACCCGCAGGTCCTCGAACGGTGCCCTCATGAAAGTCGAAAACCTCGGAATCATCCGAGGCCTACTTTCTCATCTTGCATCGAGCAATGCTCTGACCCGCTTAGACCATTTCCTGTTATCCCTTATCCCCTACCCCCTATCCCTAGGAAATCACCTCGGTACTAGCACTTTAAGCCTCTGTGGCGGCCAGTAGATCAGCAGCGCCTGGCCCACGATCAGGTTCTCCTTCAGCGCGCCGAAGGCCCGGCTGTCCTCGCTGTTGTTCCGGTTGTCTCCCATGACGAACACCGAGTCCCTGGGCACGGTCAGCGGGCCATAGTTCCCCTGCGGGCCGTTGTTCACGTAGAGCTCGATGACGCGCTTGCCGTTGACGAAGAGCTTGCCGTTCTTCACTTCGAGGACATCCCCGGGAAGCGCCACGATCCGCTTGATGTAGTTCCGTTGGGTGTTGAGCGGGTACTTCAGCACGACGACGTCGCCGCGGCGCGGCTCACGCAGACGGTAGAGGATCTTGTCCACGAGCACGCGGTCGTGGGGCAGCAAGGTGGGCTCCATGGAATACTGCTCCACCTGGAACGCCTGCGCCACCGAGACCATGATCAACTGCGCGAGGACGAACGCGATGATCAGGGTCTTGGCAAACTCCCAGACGCTGCCGCCGATTCTTCGCCAGTCAGGGGCAAGCACAGCGTGTTTATGATAGACGTCTCCTTCTTGGCTCGTCAACCGAGGCTGTGACGCGCGTCACAGATCCCCTGTGACCCCGGCCATCGCCCCGGCCCGTCCAGCGGGCGTACTGTATCGGCAAGGACGGCTGGCCCAGGAACCGGAGGGAGACGTCATGCAGAACCCTTACGCGGTCGAGCGGTTCATCCAGGAACACAACGCGCACGCCCGGGCAGTGGCTGAGATCCAGGCGCTGCGGCGTAAGGCTGCTGCCGAGCACCGCCGTGGGATCTGGGAGGCCTGGTGGAGCCGGCTGAGCCGCGTCTCCCGGCGGGCCATCGACACCCGGTTCGCCCGAGAGGGACAG
>MENB01000120.1:0-238 GCA_001768125.1 Armatimonadetes bacterium RBG_19FT_COMBO_69_19 | reverse complement strand
AGAGGCCACCCCACGGCGGGGTGGCCTCTTCATGTTGGGCGGAAAGTCTATGGGTTGAGCGGAAGGCCTACGGGACTGGCGGACGGTCCGCGGGGAGAGGAGCAGGGTCGGCCAGGAGGCCATCGATCTCCTGGACGTAGCGGAGCAGCCCTATTCGTTGGAAGGTGGCGCGCGCCACATTGAGGAGTTCCCGAGCCCAGGGACGCAGGGAATCCTCACCGCCCCGGGCGAGGACGTC
>MENB01000119.1 GCA_001768125.1 Armatimonadetes bacterium RBG_19FT_COMBO_69_19 | reverse complement strand
CGCAGTGCGCCGCGCTGAGCTGACGCGTCTCCACGGTGGCGTCGAGCTGCGCCAGTTCCCTGTTCGCGTGCCCGGTCGTCGCCCACTGCGCCCGGATGTCGGCCTGCGCCCGCACGAGCACCGTCCCACCGATCAGCAGGACGGCCAGTGCCACCGCCAGGATGACCCCCCGGCGGAACCACACAGCATGGCCCATCATTCGATCTCCCTCCTCAACGGATACCGCATCACTCAGCTTGCTCGACGCATCGTACGATCAGCGGTCGTGTGCACCTGCAGCCATGAGGCCGCCAGGCGCTGGATCTCCTCCCTCGGGTACCGGCGCCGCCCGCCGGGAGTGAGGACATACGGAAGCCGACCCTCACGCGTCCAGCGGTACACCGTGTGCGGGGAGACGTCAAACAACGTGGCCACGTCCAGTCGCGACAGGTAGCGCTTGTCGGTATCCATGGTCCGTCCTGCGGTTCACCTCCCGGGGGCGTTATCGCGCACAGAGACGCCGAGCGATGCGCGTCCGTTCCTAGCGTACGCGCGCGGTGGAGGGGGCGCCTATGATGCGGGCGCATCAAAGGCCCCGATCCGTGCATCAGGAAGAAAGGAGGGGGAGCGTGTCAGGCGGCCGCCCGATGCCAGAGCGCGCCATGCGCGCGGCGCCGCGACGAGGCGCTAGTAGATGAACTCGGCGATGTCGTACCGGGAGACGCGCGGGCCGCGGGATCCGAAGCGCAGGCCCTCCCGCAACCGCCGAATCTGGTGGTGGATCTCCACGGGGCCGAGCGGGCGGATCCCGGCCTCCCGGGCGGCGCGTTCGTAGTCGCTGTGCGGGTGCTCAACGAAGGCGGACAGGTAGACGAGGTCGCCCGCGTCGAGCGGGAGCGCGTTTAGCAGGGTGAGCGTGGCGGTAACGTGCGCCTCGGCGAAGCGGTCGCCGCCGACCCCCGCCATCACGATCACGCCGACCGACAGGCCCGCCGTCTTGAGGGCACGCACGACCTCGGCGGCGTGGGCCGCACGCTGCGGTTTGTTGAGCAGCCGCAGCAGCCTGTCGTCGCCGCTCTCGACGCCGACGTAGACCCGCCGCAGGCCGCGCACGCGCAGCTCCTCGAACTCGGACGGGGACTTCCGGCGGCCGGTGAAGACGTCCAGGAAGGCATACACCCCGCGCGTGGGACCTCCGTCGGGGACGAACCAGCGGCGGATCAGCTCCAGCCGGGCCACGAGCTCGTCCGTGGGGAGGCACAGCGCGTTGGCTTCCCCGAGGAAGAGGCTCCCCCGCAGGGAGAGACCTTCTCCGAGGTAGGCCGTGACGTTCCGCACGTGCGCGTCCAACTCCGGAACGGACTTCACGCGGAACGGCTGATCGCGATAGAAGGCGCAGAAGGTGCAGCGATTCCAGTGGCAGCCCTCGGTCACCTGCAGCACGAGGGCGAGGTACTGGTCGGGGGGCAGGACGCCGACCGGGCGGTACACCTCGGCGTATCGACGCCCGTCCGCACGCGCGGCGGCGGCATTGAACGCGGCCGCCGACCGGGCGAGGCGCTCCGCTTCCACAGGTGAGGCGGGGACGGACGCGGACCACACCAGTTCGGCCTCGCCCCGGCCGAGAGCGTCGCCGGCCTCACCGGCCGCGGCGGCGCCCCGGTCGAGAAGGGCGTCGCCTTCGCGCAGATCGAGCGTGCGCCGGTGCGCGATGCGGTACGGGCCCTCGCGGACGGTGTGCTTCTCGACGATCCGCCCGGACAGCGCCCGCCGGTAGAAGCGCTCGCCGAGCCAGGCGGCGAAGAGCCGGCCGGCTCGGTCGAAGGTGAAGACGGACTCCGCGCCGTCGCGCACGGTCACGCCCACGGCCTCGTCTTTGACGGTGAGCCGGTAGGCCACAGTCGCGGTCATGCTGTCATGGTCGCAACTGCAAGTGGGGAGGACAATCCGCCGGAGGCCCGATTTGGCGGTGAGGGCTCAGGCCGCTCGACGCTGCAGGTGGCCCCGCCCATCAGCCCCGGGCGGCATCCCGGATGGTCCTTTCGTGCTGGGGTCAATCAGTCTTCGGGGGGTGTATTACGCGGCGCGTCGGTGATTGGGGCCATGTTCGGAAGGGGACGGCTGCTGCGGGCGCGCGCGCAGCACCGTGACGCCGGCGGTCCGCGCGCGCGCCCGCTCCGCCTCGCGGATCAGCTCCTCGCGGGTCAACTGGCGTTCCCGCTCGCGGACAAGCAGCCAGGCCGTCCACTCCTCGATGATGGGCATACCCTCCTACGCTCAGAATAGGAACGAGCGCGGAGCGGGCCCATCGGGCCGGCGCCGGATATGCGCGAGCGATTGGAACTACGTCAGAACAGGCGTCGCTGCAGGGCCTTGACCACGGCTTCGAGCCGGCTGTGGGCACGCAGGGCGGTCATGATCTGCTGGATGTGGTTGCGCACGGTGGCCACGCTGATGCTCAGGGCCTGAGCGATCTCACGGGTGCCGGCGCCCGTGGCCAGGAGCCGCAGGATTTCGGTCTCGCGCGGGGAGAGCAGCACCGGCGGGCCGTTGGGCGTCTTCGGATCGCGCGAGCCGGAGAGCGAGGCCGCGGCCTGCATCACCTGCTGGACGAACCCCTCGCGGTTGCGATCCTCGGTGATGTCGTGGAGGATGTGTACGACGCAGGGGTCCAGCCCCGCTACGATGATCGAGGTCATCCGCACCCAGACCGGGGGCCGCCCGGCGCGGCGCACCTGGAGGTCCATGGTGCGGAGTCGCTCGCCGCGGTGCATCGCCAGGCGGAACGGGCAGAGGGTGGTGCAGACGATGTGTCCCTCGCCGTTGCGGCCCCCGATGACCAGACCGCAGTCACGGCCGAGAGCCTCTGCGGCCTTGATGTCGAGCAGCTCCTCGGCCGCACGGTTCCAGGCGACGATGGTATGGGCTGCGTTGACGGCGAAGGCGGCGTCCCCTGTGCCGTCCACGAGCTCCGCGAGATCGACCGTCGGCAGCGTCACCATCAGATCGTCGGTCCGCTTCTGCCGCTCATGCAGCCGCCATCCGGCGTAACTTCGCCATGTAGCGCTCCCGGCGCTCCCGGTACTCCGGTTCCGGGATCTCCCCCGCTTCGAATCGATCGTCGAGTGCGGCCACGGCCGCGATGAGGTCCTCGCGCGCCTGGCCGGTGACGATGGGCGCGCCCGAGCGTCTCCGGCGCAGCAGCGGATAGGCTAGGGCGGCCGCCACGATACCGGCGAAGGCGGCGATGGCGATGCGGCGCGTCCCTGAGCGCGGCACGGGCAGCCCGCTCAAGGCGAGGCGCACGTCTGTGCCCGCTGCCAGGCCGGCCGACGAGAAGCGGGCGTATGTCCCCTGATCGGTCTTCACGTCGTCCTGGCGCTCCAGGGCGGGGACGGTCAGCGCGAACGCCGCGCTCCCGAACACCTCAACGCGCTCGGCTGGGTAGTCCAGCCGCCGCGTGAGCGCGAGAGAGCCGCGGCCTGAGGGCAGCGTATATGCATAGGAGATCTCGCGCATCCCCGGCTCCACGTCCATCGTGTCCACGAGGCCGGTATCGGTCACAAAGACGCAGCACTCCATCAGCCCGTCCATGTACTGAACGTTGCCGGCACCCGCAGGCAAGGTGATACGCAGTGTCTCCCGCTTGCCGTCGGCGCGCGGCGTCCCACCGATGTACGTCCGGTCGCTCGTATTCGCGAACACGAGCAACTCCGCGACCTGCACCATGCCCGCGCCCGCTTCGGCGATGATGTGGTGCACGTTCACCCGAAGGACTTTCGGGTCGCTCGTCGGTTCAAAGACACGCATGGTGAGGCGTTTGCTTGTCTCGCCCGCCTTGAAAGCGATGGAGGGGCTGTCGTACTCCCCGCCCTTGTACTTCACCTGCAGGGCGTACGTACGCTGGGGATCGGGCGGCACGGGAAAAGTGAACTCCCCGCGAGCGGATGTTTTCACCGTCTTCCAGTCGGCCTCCGCGCCGTTCACGTAGGCAGTGAGCTTGACTTCCTGATCGGCTGCGGGGCGGGGGCTGCCGGTATGGTTCGTCACAGTACCGCTGATCGTCCAGGATGGGGGCGCGGCGGCCAGGGCGGGGGCGGTGAGGAGCAGCAAGGTCATGAGGAGCAGGATGATTCTCATGCGGGCACCCCCCGCGCGGCCGTGCCGCAGCTCGGACAGAAGCGGGCACCTGAGGGGAGGGCGGTTCCGCATGAGGTGCAGAACCGCCGGCCTCGGGCTGCGCGGATCGCGGCTTCCAGAGCCTCGTCGGGCGCAACGGGTCGTCCCGTCGGCGCCTCGGTCAGCGCTTCCACCGCCTTCGCTTCGTAGCGGGCGCGCAGCATCTTGTAGTCGTCCTCGGCGATCTTTCCCGTGGCGAGGTCGAATTCGAGCTCCTTGATGGCGGCGAGTGCCATGCGCCCCTTCGCCGCGGGCGCCGGCGGAAGCGATCCGCCCTCGGCGCTGCGCGCCTCGGGACGACTTAGGAGCGGCCACAGGATGAGTCCGGCCGTGGCCCCCACCAGGATCAGGATCACGATGAGCTCCATCTCAGTCCCCTCAGTCCTTCAGATTGCTCAACTCGCGCTCGAGCAGATCCCGCTGCTCTGCCGTGAGTCCCGGGTCATCGGCGCCGACCACCGCCTTAGGCCGGCGCGTCCAGGCGGCAGCGAGCGCCAGGATGGCCAGCGCCCCCGAGATGATGACCCAGTACGGCCCCCAGTAGGCCAGGAGGTTGAACCCTCGTCGCAGCGGGGCTGCGAGCACCCCTTCGCCGTACTGCTGGATGAAGGCGGCGCGGATCTGGCCGCGCGTCCTCCCCAGCCCCTCGAGCCGCGCGATCTCCGCCAGGGCCTGGTCGCGCGGGCCGCAGGAGAGGTGCGTGCAGTTCGCGAGCGTCAGCCCGCAGCCGCACTGGCACATGAACTCCCCGGCCAGGCCACGGTCGGCGGCGTGGGCATGACGGGGCACGGCGGCCAGGACCAGGCCCAGGACAGTGAGCAGCACGAGGACCCGCATCAGGGCCCCTCCACGACATACCGGGCGCGGTTCCGCAGGGCCTCACCCCGCTCCGGCCAGAACGCGATGACGGTCCCCAGCGTGAGCACGACGCTGCCGATCCACATCCACATCATCAGCGGATTGACGATCACCCGGAAGTTCGCCGTGCCGTCCTCGCCCAGCCCGGCCAGGATGATGTAGAGGTCCTCCCGCATCGTGCTGCGGATGGCGACCTCCGTCATCGGCTGGTCCTCGTGCGTGTTGTGGATATTGCGCTGCGGTGTCATGACCGCGATCTGGTTGCCCGAGTTGAACACGGTGAGGGTCGCCGCGGTGACCAGCGCGCTCTGCGTCGGATAGGTGCTGGCGCCTTCGTAACGCAGGGTGTACTGGTTGATCGAGACCGTTTCGCCCTTCTTCAGGATCGCCTCGCGCTCTGTACTGTACGCACCCGCGGCGATCCCCGCAAAGAGGAGGATCATCCCGATGTGGACGACGTACCCGCCGTAGCGGCGGTGGTTACGGGCGACGAGTCGGATCGCGGCGATGGGGTAGGACTCTCCATGGCTCCGGCGGACCATGGCACCCCGATGGAAGTCCTGCAGGATCGCCGCGGTCACGAAGACGCACAGCGCGAAGGCGGCCAGGGCGGCCGGGTGCGTGATGCCCACCGCGAGCATCAGGACGGCGGAGGCCACGCCCAGGATGCCGGGGATGAGGAAGCTGCGGCTCAGGTTCTTTGGGGACGCTTTCCGCCAGGCCAGCAGGGGGCACAACCCCATGAGGAGCAGGAGGCCCAGGCCGATCGGCACGTTCACCTGGTTGAAGAAGGGCGGACCCACGCTGATCTTGACCCCGCGCACGGCCTCGCTCAGGATCGGGAACACCGTCCCCAGGAAGACGGAGAAGGCGGCGCCGACCAGGATGAGGTTGTTGAAGAGGAAGCTCGATTCGCGCGAAACGAGGGAGTCGAGCTCCGCCGCGCTCCGCAGGGCGGGCAGGCGCGCGATGAGCAGGATGAAGGACACCGCCAGGGTGACCAGGATGAATCCGAAGAACAGCGGCCCCATCGAGCTCAGGGCGAAGGAGTGGACCGAACTGAGCACGCCGCTGCGCGTGAGGAACGTCCCGAAGATGGAGAGCGCGAAGGTGAGGACGATCAGGACGATGTTCCACACCTTCAGCATGTCCCGCTTCTCCTGGATCATCACGGAGTGCAGGAACGCGGTCGCGGTCAGCCAGGGCATGAGGCTCGCGTTCTCGACCGGGTCCCAGGCCCAGTAGCCGCCCCAGCCCAGCTCGACGTACGCCCACATCATCCCGAAGATGACCCCCCAGGAGAGGAAGAACCAGCTGAGCAGCGTCCAGCGCCGTGCGGCGCGGATCCACTCGTCATCCAGACGTCGCGCGGCCATCGCCGCGATGGCGAAGGCGAAGGGGATGGTGAACCCCACGTATCCGAGATACTGCGTGGGCGGATGGAGGAACATCCCCGGATTCTGCAGGAGCGGGTTGAGTCCGGACCCGTCCGCAGGTGGGAAGGGCAGCCGTGCGAAGGGCGAGCTGACGAACGTGAGCAGCATCGTGAAGAAGGCGGTCGTGCCCATCAAGACGGCGATCACGTACGGCATGAGCTCGCGCAGCGCCCGGTGGCGCCACACGACGATCGCGGCGAACCCGGCCAGCATCAGGGCCCAGAACAGCAGCGACCCCGCCTGCCCCGCCCAGAACGCCGACAGCGTGTACAAGAGGTTCAGATCCCGGCTGCTGTAGCTGGCGACATAGGCGTTGCCGAAGTCCCGGGTGACGAACGCGTACAGCAGCGCCGCCGAGGCCACACCGAGCAGGAGCGCAGTTGCGTATACGGCGTTGCGCCCGCTCCGGACGAGCTCGTCACGGCGGAGTCCCACTCCCATGAGGGGTGCGACGAGACCGTACAATGAGACCAGGAACGCCATGCCGATGGCGAGCGTCCCGACTTCACTCATGCCGAATCCCTCCTCATGTCCGGACGCATCACTGGCTGCCCGGCTTCGCCTCGAACTTCGAGGGGCACTTCGCGAACAGGCGCTCCGCG
>MENB01000118.1:8638-28496 GCA_001768125.1 Armatimonadetes bacterium RBG_19FT_COMBO_69_19 | reverse complement strand
GTTACGATGAGGGTCGCGTGTGTGCGTCCCGCCCGTTCACTAGGGCGGTGGGGAGGTGGGAGATGGACACGATCGGACACCACTACATCGCCGAGGCGTCGGGCTGCAATGCCGAGATCATCGGGAAGGTCGAGGCCGTGGAGCAGATCCTGGTCCGCGCCGCGGAGATCGCCGGCGTCCAGGTCTGGTCCATCTCGTTTCACCGCTTCAACCCCAACGGCGTCTCCGGCGTGGTGGTGATCTCGGAGTCGCACCTGTCGGTGCACACCTGGCCGGAGGTCGGCTACGCGGCGCTGGACATCTTCACCTGCGGCGACACCACGAAACCTGAAAAAGCCGTGCAGTGGGCGTTGCGGCAGTTCGGCGCGACCAACGTGCACATCACGGAAGTGACGCGCGGTCTGGAAGAGGGCGACAAGGTCTTCTTCCACAGCATCGTGACCTGGGAGGAAGAGCTCCTCAAGCGCGCGGTGAACGGCCAGCCCCAGGCCCGACCCCGGCGCCGCCGCAGCCCTGCCAAGCCAAAGGCCTGACGCGCCTCCCCATCCCGAAGCAGGGGAAGAGTCGGACCGGGAGAGAAGATTCCTCCCGCGCCTTTCCCGCTCATGGAGACGTCGAGACTCGTCAGCGCCCTGAAGGAAGCCGTCGCCGGCGAAGTCCGCTTCGATCACATCTCCCGCACGCTGTACAGCACCGACGCCAGCATCTACCAGATCATGCCGGTCGGCGTGGTGATCCCCCGCGGACCGGAGGACATCGCCGCGACCCTGCGCATCGCGCGCGAGGAGGGCGTCCCCGTCCTGCCCCGCGGCGGCGGGACGAGCCTGGCCGGCCAGGCCATCGGCCGTGCGATCATCATTGATTGCTCGAAGTACATGGACCGCATCCTGGAGCTCGATGCCGGGGGACGCTGGGTCCGCCTACAGCCCGGCGTCGTGCAGGACGAGCTGAACCTCGCCGCCTCGCGCTCCGGGTTGCGCCTCGGCCCCGATACAGCGACGAGCAACCGGGCGACGCTTGGCGGGATGATGGGCAACAACTCCTCGGGGGCGCGCTCGATCGTCTACGGAAAGACCTCCGACCACGTCCAGGAGCTGCGCGTGCTGCTCATCGACGGGACCGAGCTGCACCTGCGCCGGCCGACGCCCCGTGCCGTCGGACAGCACCCCCCAACCACGGGCCGCGAGGGAGAGCTGTACGGCACCGCGGCGCGTCTGGCGCGCCAGCATCGCGACGAGATCGACCGCCGCTTCCCGAAGATCCTGCGGCGTGTCAGCGGCTACAACCTCGATCTCCTCGCGTCGGACCCGACCGATCTCCTGGGGTTGCTCATCGGCTCGGAGGGGACGCTGGGCGTCGTGACCGAGGCCCGCGTCGGTCTGGTCCCCCGCCCGAAGCACGCCGTGGTCACGGTGATTCACTATGCGGATCTGTTCGACTCGTTCGAGGCTGTCCCGCTCATCCTCCGGCACCAGCCATCCGCGGTGGAGGTCATCGATCGTCTCGTCCTTGAGATGACGCGGGCGCAGCTCGAGTACGCGCGGCGGATGACCTTCGTGCAGGGCGATCCGGACGCCCTGCACATCGTGGAGTTCTCGGGCGACGATCCGGACGCACTGCGCGCCCGCGCTGCTGCGCTTGAAGCGGAGCTGCGCGGCGCCGGCGCGGGTCAGGCGTACGTCCACGCGGTGACGCCGGCCGAACAGGACAATATCTGGCGGGTCCGCAAGGCGGGGCAGGGGCTGCTGCAGGGGATCAAGGGCGACAGCAAGCCGATCACGTTCGTCGAGGATACCGCGGTCCCGCCGGCGCGTCTCGCCGCTTACATGCGGCGCTTCCGCGCGGTCCTCGACCGCCACGGCATCCGCGGCGCCTTTTACGCCCACGCCAGCGTCGGCTGCATCCACGTCCGGCCGCTCGTGAACCTCAAGGACCGCCAGGACATCGAGAAGATGAAGGCGATCGCGCTCGAGGTGGGCGAGCTCGTCATCGAGTTCGGCGGCACGATGAGCGGCGAGCACGGCGACGGCCTCGTCCGCTCCTGGTTCGTGGAGCGCTTCTTCGGGCCCGATATCTACGGCGCGTTCCGCGAGATCAAACGGGTCTTCGACCCCCCGGGGTTGATGAATCCCGGCAAGATCGTGGACGGGCCGCCGATCGATGCCTCGCTGCGCTTCGGCGCGGAGTACCGGACGATCGCCGTGAAGACCTTCTTCGATTGGTCGAAGGAGGGGGGTTTCGCCCAGGCCGCGGAGCTCTGCAGCGGCGTGGGGGCCTGCCGCAAGAAGATCGACGGGACGATGTGCCCGTCCTTCATGGTCACGCGCGAGGAGGAGCACAGCACTCGCGGCCGCGCCAATCTCCTGCGCGCGGTGCTCTCCGGCGTGCTGCCCCCCACCGAGCTGACCGGCCGCCGCCTCTACGACGCGCTCGACCTCTGTCTGGAGTGCAAAGGTTGTAAGGCGGAGTGCCCGGCGAATGTGGACATGGCGAAGCTCAAGTACGAGTTCCTCGCCCATTACCACGAAGCCAACGGGCTCCCCCTGCGCTCCCGGGCCTTCGGCCACTTCCGGACGCTGGCGCACCTGGGCAGCGCCACCGCCCCCGTCTCGTCCTGGCTGGCCGGACTCGCTCCGGTGCGCTGGGCGATGGACGTGGCCGTGGGCGTGGATCGCCGCCGTCCGCTGCCGCCGTTTCAGCGGCGGACGTTCCTGCATTGGTGGAAGCGCCGCCCGGCCGGGAGCGGCGCCCGCGGCGCGCGCGGGACCGTCGCCCTCTTCGCGGACACCTTCATGATGTACAGCTATCCGCTCGTCGGACGGGCGGCGGTGGAGCTGCTCGAGGGCCTGGGGTATGATGTCATCCTGGCCGAGGCGGGGTGCTGCGGCCGGACGATGATCAGCAAAGGCCTGCTCACGCAGGCGAAGCGCGCGGCGGCGCGGAACGTCGAAGCCCTGCTGCCGCTGGCCGCGGACGGCATCCCGATCGTCGGCGTGGAGCCGAGCTGCATCCTCACCTTCCGAGACGAGGTGCCCGATCTCGTGCCCGGCGACGACGCCCGGATGCTGGCGCGCCACACCATGCTGATCGACGAGTTCCTCGCCCGGGAGCACCGCCGCGAGAGCCTGCCCCTGCACGGACTCGGGGATGGGCGGAAGGTGCTCCTGCACGGGCACTGCCACCAGAAGTCGCTCGCCGGGACCGGGACGGCGCGTGACGTGCTGCAGGCGGCGGGGTTCGCGGTCGAGGAAGTCGACTCCGGATGCTGCGGGATGGCGGGGTCGTTTGGGTTCGAGCGGGAGCACTACGACATCTCGATGGCCGTCGGCGAGCGGCGGCTCCTTCCGGCCGTGCGGCGATGGCCCGCGGACGCCGCCGTGGTCGCGATGGGCGTCTCCTGCCGGCAGCAGATCCAGCACGGCGCGGGACGGCGGGCCGTGCACATCGTCGAGCTGCTGAACGACGCGATGCAGACGCATGCGAACGGCGGTTGAGCATCCACCCCGCGCGCCCCAGCGCCCGGGGGGATTCGACTCCCGCACGTTGTGGGCGGCCACCTTCGCCCACTTCCTGAACGATTTCTACGTCGCGTTCCTCGCGCCGCTGCTCCCACTCGTCGTCGCCAGGTTCGACCTGTCGCTGGCTCTGGCCGGGTTTCTGGCCACGGTGCTCACGACGTCGGCCGCGATGTCCCAGCCGTTGTTCGGCGCGATCGCGGATCGCCTGCGGCGGCGGATCTTCGTCGTCACCGGTCCGGCGGTCACCGTGGCCGCGATGGCACTGATGGGGCTGGCGCCGACCTATGTCGTACTCGTCCTGTTGCTCCTCCTCGCGGGAACGGGGACATCCTCGTTCCATCCCCAGGGCGCCTCCACCGCCGGCGAGGCGAGCGGACGCCGGAAAGGGGCAGGGCTCTCCCTATTCGTCGCCGGCGGTGAACTTGGTTACGCGCTCGGCCCGCTCGTCATCGCGCTCGTCGTCGCGTCCCGCGGCTTCGAGGCGACCTGGATCGTGGGGATGCCCGGTCTCGTCGCCGCCATCCTGCTCTGGCGCTGGATCCCACCCCGCCGGGATCCGCCCGCGCGTCCGGCCGGGCGCAGCCTGCGTACCGACCTGAGCAGCGCGCTGCGTCCGCTGGCGGTGCTGTGGTTCATCGTCGTCCTGCGGAGCATCGTGATCTCGGCGTACCAGACGTTCCTGCCGCTGCTGCTGAGCGAGCGCGGTGGCTCGATCGTCGCGGGGGGCGCTGCGGTGTTCCTCTTCGGCGGGATCGGCGCGGTGGGCGGCGTCTCGGGCGGTACCCTCTCCGACCGGATCGGGCGCCGGCGGATGATGGCGCTGTCCCTGCTGCTCAGCACGCCGCTGCTGTTCGCCTTCGTCCGGACGCACGGCCCGTGGGCGTACGTCTTCCTGGGCGCCGGCGGGATCGCCGTCTACCTCTCGGCCGCGGTGACGATCGTCATGGCCCAGGAGCTGATGCCCCACCGCGCCAGCGTGGCCAGCAGCATCGTGATGGGATTGGCCTGGGGCACCGCCGGACTCTCACTGACGGGGGTGGGTGCGCTGGCCGACGTGATCGGCCTCGAGCAGACCCTGACGTGGGTCCTGCTGCTCTCCGTCGTGGCCCTGGGGGCGGTGTTCTTCCTCCCGGCTACGCCGCGCTCGCGATCCACGCCGCCGTCACAGGGTAGTAGATCGCCAGGTGGCGTGACCGCCCCTCCTTGACGATTTCCTCCAGGTACTGGTGGCCGGCCGGCTGGTACTCCGCGCTGCCGGTGACCCACGCCTGCAGCCGCCTCCACCCTTCCGGGATCACGGTGAAGGGGTCGTCGAAGGGGTCATAGATGGTCATCACGGCGTAGAGCCCGCCGGGGAAATCCCGCGTCGGCGCGCCCCCGGAGGGCGGTGCGTCCGCGGGAAGGACCGCCCAGACCTCATAGCCCCGCAGGCCGTGCCGCCGCTGTTCGGGCGAGACCGGCACGTCGAACCCGAAGAGGCGACCCGCCGCCAGTCCACGCAGAGACACCCACTGGCGCACGTGCTGCGCGGCGTCGTCCTCGGGAGTGGCGCTGACCGCCTGGAAGCAGGCCACGCGTATGCCCGCCTCACCTCCGTGAGTCGTGCACGCGCAGTCTAGGCCAACGGGCGGCACACCGGCATCAGGCGCGGGCTCGATTTTGGCGTGGGTGGATTGGTTCAGGCTTCGGGCTCGAACAGCTCGATGATGTTGCCGTCCGGATCCGCCAGCCGCGCCATCCGGCCGCCGTCGACCGTCCGGGGAGGCGCGATGACCCTGGCGCCGCGCCGCTTCGCGTCGTTGAAGGTCACTTCCACGTCGGCCACCTGGAAGGTGATCTGGGTCGTCCCGGCGCCGCCGGGCTGCTCGCGCGGCTTCACCGCCAGCACCGGTCCGTCGGTGCGGAACTCCACGCTGCGCTCCGTTTTGGTGGTCACGGTCAGGCCGAGGACGTAGGAGTAGAAGTTCACCGACGTCTTCAAATCCGATGCGAGGATGGCGACCTGCATGACCTGGTCCAGCATCGCGTCTACGGACTCACCTCCGGGCCTGTTGGAGTCATCGCGGAATGGGAGTAACCACACACGTGGTTGTGCGGGTGACGCCGGGCGCCTGCTGGATCCGTGAGACGATCAGGCGGCCGAGCGCGTCCATGTTGTCGGCTTCCACGAAGGCGATGATGTCGGTCGGACCCGTCACGGCGTGCGCCAAGCTGACGCCGGGAATGGACTGGATCCGTGCGAGCGCGTCGCCGGCCTGTCCGGGCATCGTCCGCACCAGCACGTAGGCCTGTACCGTCACTGTTTCCACCCCCTGTGCACGGCTCCTCCGCCGGACGCTAGTAGTACAGCATGCGCACGAGCAGGTCCACCACGATTCGCTGGGTCAGGATGAGCAGGAGGATGGCGACCATGGGGGAGAGGTCGAGCCCGCCGGCGGGCGGCAGCACGCGGCGGATCGGCGCGAGCACCGGGGCCGTCACCCGCTGCACGAACTGCACCGCGGGATGGCGATCATCGATGCCGGGTACCCAGCCCAGGATGACGCGAAGCAGCAGGAGGATGTAGAAGGCCTGGAAGAGCAGGTTCACCAGCGCGACGAGGCTCACAGCGGCGCGTCCCCCTCACAACATTCCGTGCGGGCGCGCCGGTTTTCCTTGTCCGGGGCGCAAGGGAAAAGGCCCGGCGGGGAATCCCCGGCCGGGCCTCGGTGCGACGTCGTGATCGAGCTTTAAAGCGGAACGACGTTCGCGGCCTGCGGTCCCTTCTTACCGTCGACGATGTCGAACTGCACCTGCTGGCCTTCCTGCAGCGCGCGGAACCCATCGGCCTGGATGGCGCTGTAATGGACGAAGACGTCCTTGCCACCCTCGACGGAGATGAAGCCGTAGCCCTTCTCCGCGTTGAACCACTTCACGGTCCCTGTAACCATCTGGCGTATTGCTCCTTTCCTTGCATCGTGCAGATAAGGGCGGTACTGGCCTGTTACCTGTCCGCAACAACGTAGCATGCGCAGAAAGCGCGTGTCAATCAGTCAGGGCGCGATGGTGAGCGTGATGTCGATCGAGGCGGGCTGGCCAGCTTTGATGATGACTGTCCGCGTGACGCTCTTGTAGCCCGACCGGCTGATGGTCACCCGGTAGGTGCCCGGAGCGACTTTGACGGCCAGCGGCGTCTTCCCCATCCGGCGCTGATTCAGTAGGACCGTTGCCCCCTGCGGGCTGGATCTCACCGTCAGCGACAGCGCAACGGCGGCGGGCTTGCTTGCTGCGGGTTTCGGTGCTGCGGATTTGGGCGCGGAAGGTTTCGGCGCGGTCGCCGCCGGACGGGACGCTTCCAGCGGCGCTTCTGTCTCCTGCCGCAGCGTCCGGAGTAGCCGCCCGCCCAGATCCGCCCCCCGCCGGAGCAGATTGACGGTCATCCGGGGGAGCTCCTTCGCGACAGGCACTTTGGCCTGGACCGCGGGGACATAGCTCAACCCAATCACGAGCGCTCCGAGCACCACCAGCACGAGGACCGCCCGGACCGTGAGGACGATGATCCCGATGATGAGGGAGAGCAACGCCTGGAGCGCCGCGACCGCTCCGCGCACCAGGCGAACCGGGACCGCGACGATCGCCCGCAGCGAGACCGCGACGGCCTCCCCCGCTCGCCGCGAGGCCGGAAGCGGTGAGGAGGGCGTGAGGTTTTCGCGGCGTGAAAGATCCGCGCCGCATTGCTCGCACACCGTGGAACCGGGGCTCTCCTGCAGCGTCCCGCACGTCGGACAGGTGAGGCGGGAGGCCGGCCGTGCCGCGTACATCGACAGTCCCCCCTTTCTGTAGACGTGCCCCCGGCCCGGCGGGCTAGACGCGGCGGAGCCTGCTCTTGACGGCCGGGGACCCCCATGCTATATAGAGAGCCAACTGCATACGGCGCTCCTTATCGAGAGTGGGTGAGGGACGGGCCCGATGACCCCCGGCAACCGGCGCGACCTCGCGCGAGGTGCCAACTCCCGCGGACCAATTCCGAGAGATAAGAGGGACGCGCACCCCTCCAGGAATTGGAGGGGTGTTTTGTTTCCTGGAGGGCTGGGCGGTGAGGGTTCGCGTACGGGTGCCGGCGACGATCGCCAACTTCGGACCGGCCTTCGACGTGCTGGGTCTGGCGCTCTCGCTGCACAACGAGGTCGAGCTGGAGCCGTCCGACCGGCCTGAGGTCACGGTGTCGGGGGAGGGTGAGCACGTCCTGCCGGCCACGGCCGCCAACCTCGTGGCGCGTGCCGCAGAACGCGTGGCGCAGGCCGCAGGCCGAGCGGGCGTCTTTCGGATCCGATGCCGCAACCGCATCCCGATGGGGCGAGGGCTCGGCAGCAGCGCGGCGGCGATCGTCGGAGGCGCGGCCGCGGCGAATGCGGCGCTGGGACGTCCGCTCGGGACCGACGCGCTGCTCGATCTGGTCTGGAAGATGGAAGGCCATCCGGACAACGTGGCGGCCGCGCTCCTGGGCGGCGCCGTTCTCGTGGACGTCTCCACGGGACGCGTGGCCTGGACGCGCTTCGTCCCGCGCTGGGACGCCGTGATCGTGGCGGCAATCCCCGACTTCACCGTCTCGACTGTGGAGGCGCGGGGCGCGCTGCCCGAGTGCGTCCCCCTGGCTGACGCGGTGGCGAATCTCGGACGCACCGCCCGCCTGGTCGCGGCGATGACGACGGGCGAGGTCGAGTTGCTCGCGGGCGCGCTGGACGACGCGCTGCACCAGCCGTACCGGCGGCGCCTGGTGCCGGGCATGGACGACGTCATTACGGCCGCACGTGAGGCCGGCGCCTACGGCGCGGTCCTGTCGGGCTCAGGCCCGACGATCGCGGCGGTCGCCCCAGCGGATCGGGCGGACGGGGTGGGCCGGGCGATGGTGGCTGCGTTTGGACGCCACGGGCACCGGGCGGTCTCGACGGTGTTGGGGATCGATGAATCGGGCGCGGCGGTCACGACGCCCTAAGCCCAGCGGACGGTGGACGAGATGGCTGCGACGACACTGCGATGCCGGGAATGCGGGATGCTCTATCCCTTGGATCCGATCTACGTCTGCGAGCGGTGCTTCGGACCGCTGGAGGTCGTCTACGACTACGAGGCCCTGGCCGCACAGCCGCTGCGCAGCGTCTTCGCCTCCGGCCCGCGGTCCATCTGGCGCTACGAGCCGCTCCTGCCGGTGGACCGCATCGCCGAGATCGACCTGCAACCGGGTTGGTCGCCGCTCGTCCACTCGCAGCGCCTGGGGCGGGCGCTCGGCCTCCGCCAGTTGTACATCAAGAACGACAGCGTCAACCCGACGTGGTCCTTCAAGGACCGCGTCGTCGGCGTCGCCATCGCCGCCGCGCGGCGCTTTGGCTTTGAGGTCGTGGCCTGCGCCTCCACCGGGAACCTGGCGCACGCCGTGGCCGCGCACGCAGCGCGCGCGGGCCTGCGGGCCTGCGTCTTCATCCCCAAGGGGCTGGAGCGCGGCAAGGTCGTGGCCACGGCCGCCTACGGCCCCACCATCGTCGAGGTGGAGGGGAATTACGACGAGGTGAACCGGCTCTGCGCCGAGATCGCCGAGGAGCACCGCTGGGCATTCGTCAACGTGAACCTTCGCCCGTACTACTCCGAAGGCGGCAAGACGTTGGGCTTCGAGGTGGCGGAGCAGTTGGGCTGGCGCGCCCCCGATCACGTCGTCGTGCCGGTCGCCAGCGGCAGCCTGCTCGTGAAGATCCACAAAGGCCTGCAGGAGCTGCAGCGGACCGGCGTGATCCCGGACCTCCGCACGCGCGTGCACGGCGCACAGGCCGCGGGCTGCGCCCCGGTGGCTGCAGCGTTCGCGGAGGGGCGCGAGGAGATCCATCCGGTCAAGCCCAACACGATCGCCCGCTCGCTGGCCATCGGCGCCCCCGCCGACGGCCGCTACGTCCTGCGCCTCGCCCGAGATACGGGCGGCCGCGTGCTCGCCGTCACCGATGAGGAGATCGTGGAGGGCATCCGGTTGCTGGCGGAGACGGAGGGCATCTTCACGGAGACCGCGGGCGGGGTGACGATCGGCGTCCTGCGCGCCCTTGCCGGGCAGGACGCGTTCGCGCCGGACGACGTCGTGGTCGCTTACGTCACGGGCATCGGGCTCAAGACGCTCGAGGCGGTCGAGACCCGGCTCACGCCACCGATCACCATCAGGCCGGCGCTGCGGGAGTTCGAGCGCGCCGTCCTGGAACTCGTCGGGTAGAGGAGGAGAGCGATGGCAACGATCCGCATCCCAACGCCCCTGCGCAAGCTCACGGCCGACCAGCGCACGGTGCGGGCCGACGGTGGCACGCTGGTGGAGCTCGTCGAGGATCTGGAGCGGCAGTTCCCGGGCATCAAATCGCGCATCGTGGACGGGGACGGGAACGTCCACGCGTTCGTGAACATCTTCGTGGACGATGAGGACGTGCGCTTCCTCCAGGGGCTCCGCACGCCGGTCGGGCCCGAGGCGGAGGTCGCGATCATCCCCGCGATGGCGGGGGGCTGACCCGGGGGAACGCGCTATAGTAAAGAGGAGATGGCTCGGGCGCGTTCCGCGAAGCAGCCCCCCGATCGAGGTGTCCTGAGTAAGGCCGCCGCCCGGCGCCGCATCAGCGAGCTCCGCCAGGTCATCGAGCACCACAACTACCGGTACTACGCCCTCGACGATCCCGAAGTCTCGGACGCGGCATACGATCGACTCGTCAGGGAGCTCCGGGAACTTGAGGAGCAGTTCCCGGAGTACATCACCCCCGATTCGCCCACCCAGCGCGTGGGTGCTCCGCCCGCGCAGGCCTTCGCCGCGGTGCGGCACGGCCAGCCGATGCTCAGCCTCGCCAACGCCTTCGACGAGGACGAGCTGCGGGCATGGGCCAGGCGCGTGCAGGGGGCGCTGGAGGCCCAGACGATCGCGTACGTCTGCGAGCTCAAGATCGACGGGGCGGCGGTGAACCTGACGTACGAGGACGGGCGGTTCACGCGCGGCGCGACCCGCGGGGACGGCGTCCAGGGCGAGGATGTCACCCCCAACCTGCGCACGATCAAGAGCATCCCCCTGCGACTGACCGGTTCGCGTCTTCCGTCGCTCCTCGAGGTGCGGGGGGAGGTGCACCTCTCGGTCGCGGCGTTCCGGGCGATCAACACGGAGCGGGAAGCCCAGGCGCAGCCGCTCTTCGCCAACCCCCGCAACGCCGCGAGCGGCTCGCTGCGCCAGCTCGATCCCCGCGTCACCGCTTCGCGGCCGCTCGATCTCTTCGTCTACGGGGTGGGGGCGGTCGAAGGGCTCGAGCTGCGCACGCATGAGGCCGCGCTGCGCTGGCTGGGCGAGCGGGGGTTCAAGACCAACCCGCACACGAGACTCTGCACGTCGCTCGATGAGGTTCTCACCTACGTGAGGGAATGGGTCGAGCGACGTGCAGGACTTCCCTACGAGACCGACGGTGTGGTCGTGAAGGTAAACGACGTCCGCCAGCAGGCGGAGCTGGGCAGCACCAGCCAGGCCCCGCGGTGGGCGATCGCGTACAAGTTCCCGGCCGAGCAGGCCGTCACGCAGGTGAAGGACATCAAGGTCTACGTCGGTCGCACAGGCGCGCTCACCCCGGTCGCCGAGCTGGAGCCGGTGCGGGTCTCGGGCGTGACGGTCACGAGCGCCACGCTCCACAATGCGGATGAGGTGCGCCGCAAGGACGTGCGCATCGGCGACACCGTCGTCGTGCAGCGCGCGGGCGAAGTGATCCCCGAGGTCGTCCGCGTCCTCACGGAGCATCGCACGGGCGGGGAGCGCGCCTTCACGATGCCGGCGACCTGTCCGGCCTGCGGCACGAAGGTCGTGCGGCCCCAGGGCGAGGCCGTTACGCGCTGTATCAACGCGTCCTGTCCCGCGCAGGTCCTCGGCCGTCTCATCCACTTCTGCTCGCGCGGCGCGATGAATATCGATCGGGTGGGTCCCAAGCTCCTCATGCAGCTGCTGGACCGCTCGCTGATCAAGAATCCCGCCGACCTGTACCGGCTGCGGAGGGAGCAACTGATCGATCTGGAGCGGATGGCGGAGAAGTCCGCCCAGAACGTCCTCGACTCCATCGCCCAGAGCAAGCGCACCACCCTCGCGCGCCTGGTCTACGCCCTCGGGATCCGCCACGTCGGGGCGCACGTGGCCGAGCTCCTCGCCGCCCACTTCGGCAGGGTCGAGGCGCTGATGGCGGCGGACTTCGAAGAGATCCGGGACGTTCAGGGCATCGGGACGACCATCGCCGAGAGTGTGGCGCTGTTCTTCCGCCAGAGCCAGAACGCCCGTCTGGTGCGCGAGCTCCTCGCCCTGGGGGTGCGGCCTGCCGCTCCCGCGAGGACCCAGGCGGGGCCGCTGGCCGGCAAGCAGGTCGTCATCACCGGCACGCTGTCCCGCTTCACGCGCTCGCAGGCCGAGCAGCTCGTCCGCGACCGGGGGGGGAGTGTGGGGAGCGGCGTCTCGCGGAAGACCCACTTCGTGGTGGCGGGCCAGGACCCGGGCTCCAAGCTGGAGAAGGCCAAGAAGCTCAAGGTCAGGACCCTGAGCGAGGCGGAATTCATCTCGCTCCTCGGACCGTGATGCTGCGACGCACCGTCCTGCTTCTCGTGCTCGTCCTGGCCGCCGGCTGCCGGCCCCGGCCGGAGGCGGTGGAGGTCTCCGTGTTCTTCACGCGCACCGACGGGAACGCGATCGTCCTGGCGGAAACGGCGCGGACGGTGGCGGGGGGTGATGTCTCCGCCCTGGTCAGATCCGCGCTGGCCGTGCTCCTCGAGGGGCCCACGGAGGCGGAACAGGCGCAGGGGCTGGTGAGCCAGATCCCCGAGGGGACCCAGCTGCGCGGCGTGCGCATCATCGGCGGCGTCGTTCGAGCGGACTTCTCGAGAGAGGTGGAATCCGGCGGCGGCAGTGCCAGCATGCTCGGGCGGATGTGGCAAATCGTCTACACCGCCACGCAGTTCCCGCAGGCGCCGCGGGTGCAGATCCTGATCGAGGGCCAGCAGCGTGAGGCGATGGGAGGCGAAGGCGTCATCATCGCCGAGCCGCTCGCCCGGCCGCGAACCCCCCCGCGGTTCTGACCGCTCCGGACCGCAGGAAAGACCCCGCGCGCGGGGGAATCCCCCAACCAACACGAGTGGGATCGGTTGGTGTGCCGAGCGAAGTCTTCGCCGAGGATCTCGAGGCGCTGCTGGAAGGATTGGAGGGCGTGGCCGCGGCGCGCGTCGTCGCCACGGATGCGGGGGAGATCGATCGGATCTACGTGACCGCATCCGCGGAGGGCGACGAGGGAAAGATCCGGCAGGTGGTCGCCGCCGCGTTGATGTCCCAGTATTCCCTGGCGGTGGACGGATGGCGGATCCGTGTGGCGCGGATGCGCCAGGAGCGCCCGGGGCGGCCCCGCTGGTACATGCAGCGGGTCGAGGAGATCATCACGGTCTCCGAGACGCGCGTCACCGTCGAGCTGCGGTCGGACGAAGGCACCGTGGCCGCGCTCGTCGGCCGCGCACGGGGTCTCAGCGACCCCGTCAGCCGGCTGCGCACCGCGGCGCAGGCCACGCTTGACGCGCTGAAGTCCATGTTCGAGGCGGAAGATCGCCGGGTGACGGTCGAGTCGATCGCCGCCGTGGCCCTGGCGGCCGGCAAGGCGATGGTCGTCGCGCTCTCCGTCGCGGGCACCTCGGCCTCCGACCGGTACGTCGGATCGGCCCTGGTGGAGGGGAGCGAGGCCGAGGCGGTCATCGCCGGCACGCTGGACGCCGTGAGCAAGCGCGGATCGCCGCTGCAGCGTCGGGGGTGGATGATGCGAGACCGGCGGGAAGAGCTCGAGGCGATGGAAGCGCACTACCGCAGACTGCGCGAGCCGCAGCGCCAGATGCCGCGCCCGGCGCGACCGCCGGGCGAGGAGGCCGCGCCGGAGCGCGGGACGGCGGCCGACGCCGTCGAGGAGCCATGGCCCGCGCCGGCGCCGTCTGTCGAGGCCCGGCCCGCGGAGACGCGGACGGTCGAGCCGGAGGTGGAAGCGCCACCCTCCGACAACGGATGGGCGGATGACGGCGGGGCGCTGCAGCAGATCAGGCCGGAGCGACAGGGAGGTGCTGAGGTGGCTCAGCCGATGAACCGCTTTACGCCGAAGAGCTCGATGGAGGACGACTTCTTCCGCCATCTTGTCACCACCGGGATTCCGGTGCACATCCGCTGCCGCGACGGGTACGAGATCCTCGGCGGCGTCCTGAAGGACTTCGGCACGTACAGCCTGCTGGTCGAGACGGACGGGGGCCGCGAGTTGGTCTTCAAGCACGGGATCATCACCATCCGTCCCATGAGTGCGAGGTCCGTTCAGGGCTAGCCCGCCCTCATGAGTGACGACCGCATCGCCGACCTCCGGGCTCGCAAGGACCGCATCCGCGCGCTCGGAGGTCGAGAGCGCATCCAGCGCCAGCACGACGCCGGGAAGCTCACCGCCCGCGAGCGCCTCGACCTCCTGCTCGATCCCGGCTCGTTCGTCGAGTTGGACATGTTCGCCACGCACCAGGCGCACCACTTCGGGATGGAGCGGGTGGAGGCCCCCGCAGACGGCGTGGTCACCGGCTACGGGACGATCCACGGCCGCACCGTGTACCTCTTCTCGCAGGACTTCACCGTGCTCGGCGGATCGCTCGGCGAGGCGCACGCGGCGAAGATCTGCAAGGTGATGGACCTGGCGATGCGGACGGGCGCGCCGGTGATCGGGCTGAACGACTCCGGAGGGGCGCGCATCCAGGAGGGCGTGGCGAGCCTGGGCGGCTACGCCGAGATCTTCTACCGGAACACGATGGCCAGCGGCGTCATCCCCCAGATCTCCGCGATCATGGGACCGTGCGCCGGCGGCGCCGTGTACTCCCCGGCGATCACCGACTTCACCGTCATGGTGCGCGGCACGAGCTACATGTTCGTGACCGGCCCGCAGGTCGTGCGGACCGTGACGCGCGAGGAGGTCGGGTTCGAGGACCTGGGCGGCGCCGAGGTCCACGCCAGCAAGAGCGGGGTGGCGCATTTCGTCGCCGAGGATGACGCCGACTGCCTGCAGCTGATCCGCCGCCTGCTCGGTTACCTCCCGCAGAACAACCTCGAGGACCCGCCGCAGTCGTCGGCGGAGGATGACCCCGCCCGCATGGACGACGGCCTGAACACGCTCGTCCCCGATGATCCGGCGAAGCCGTACGACATGGCCGAGGTCATCCGCCGCATCGTCGATGCCGGCTCCTTCCTCGACGTGCACGGGCACTTCGCACAGAACATCATCACGGGATTCGCCCGCCTGGACGGGCGGCCCGTGGGGATCGTGGCGCAGCAGCCGCAGGTCCTGGCAGGCGTGCTGGACATCGCGTCGTCGACGAAGGGCGCGCGCTTCGTCCGCTTCTGCGACGCGTTCAACATCCCGCTGGTGACCTTCGTGGACGTGCCGGGCTTCCTGCCCGGCGTGGGCCAGGAGCACAGCGGCATCATCCGCGCCGGGGCGAAGCTGCTGTACGCTTACTGCGAGGCGACCGTGCCGAAGCTCACCGTCGTCACACGCAAGGCGTACGGGGGCGCCTACGACGTCATGTCGAGCCGGCACATCCGCGGGGACCTCAACCTCGCCTGGCCCACCGCGGAGATCGCGGTGATGGGGCCGGAGGGGGCGATCGAGATCATCTTCCGCAAGGAACTGGCCGAGGCGAGCGATCCCGGCGCGTTGCGGGCGCAGCTGGTCGCCGAGTACCGGGCGCAGTTCGCGACCCCATACATCGCCGCCGCGCGCGGGTACATCGACGATGTCATCGAGCCGCGCGAGACGCGGCCGCGGCTCATCTCCGCTCTGGCCATGCTCGCGTCGAAGCGCCAGAGCCTCCCGAAGAAGAAACACGGCAACATCCCGCTCTAGCCGGCAAGAGGAGTCGGCGGGGCGGGGAGAGTAGAACAGTCTTACCCAGATCTCCCACGGTGGTCCCGATGCAGGAGCCTGTGACCGCGGTCAAGCTGGAGTACGTTTCTCCCGACGACCGGAAGTTCCGCGACTGGCTGCGGCGCTACCGGGAGGAGATCGCCGGCGAGCCGCCGCCGGAGGAGTGGCTGGACGCGTACATCCGCCACATCTTCAGCGAGCAGGGCAAGAGCCGCCACATCTGGTGGGCCCTGGATGAGCAGCGCCCGATCGGGTTCGCGGTGGCGATCATCACGCCGCAGGCGGCCGGCAGCGCGCGCATGCAGGGCACCATCGCTGAGTTCTTCGTCTATCCGGAGTACCGCCGTGAAGGCTTCGGCCGCCGGATGGCCGAGGCCGTGCTCGACTTCCTGCAGCGCCAAGGGGCCCATGACATCCACGCCTCCGTGACCACGGGTAATGTCCGCGGTCTGCGCTTCTGGGAAGCCTGCAGTTTCCAGATCTCCCGCTACGTCCTCGTGCACCGGCCCGGGTTGAAGCGCGAGGAGGAAGAGGACGAGGACGAGCTCTAGCCCACCCCCCTGGTCCGTGTTGGTCGCGAACCGGGGTGAAATCGCGGTGCGCGTCATCCGCGCCTGCCGCGACCTCGGCCTACGCGCCGTCGCCGTCTTCTCTCCCGCCGACCGCGGCGCCGCCCACGTCACCATGGCCGATGAGGCCCACGCGCTGCCCGGGGACGTCCCCGCCGAGAGCTACCTCAACATCGCCGCGCTGATCCAGATCGCCCGCGCCGCGAGAGCCGCGGCCGTCCATCCCGGCTACGGCTTCCTCGCCGAGAACGCGGTCTTCGCGCGCGCCTGCGAGCGCGCGGGGCTGGCGTTCGTGGGGCCGCCGGCAGACGTACTGGCGATCTGCGGCGACAAGGCCCGCACGCGGGAGCGCGTCGCCGCCGCCGGGGTGCCCGTGCTCCCCGGGACCGGCACGGTCCGCGATGACGCACTGGTCGCGGAGGCGGCGCGGATCGGCGTTCCGCTCCTCATCAAGGCCGCGGGTGGGGGCGGGGGGAAGGGGATCCATCTTGTCCGCACGGAGGCGGATCTGCTCGAGGCGGCCCGCATCGCGCGCGGCGAGGCCCAGGCGGCCTTCGGTGATGACCGCATCTACCTGGAACGGTGGCTGCCGGGGGCCCGGCACGTCGAGGTGCAGGTGCTGGCCGACCGCACCGGTCGCGTCCTGGCTCTCGGCGAGCGTGACTGCTCCGTGCAGCGGCGGCACCAGAAGCTCATCGAAGAGACCCCGGCGCCGGGGCTCGACGCGGATCTCCGCCGCCGGATGCTCGAGGCCGCGGTGGCGGGAGCGAAGGCGATCGGCTACGTGGGCGTCGGCACCGTCGAGTTCCTGGTCGACGCGCGGACGTTTTTCTTCCTCGAAGTGAACGCGCGGCTCCAGGTGGAGCACCCGGTCACTGAACTCGTCACGGGGATCGACCTGGTCGCCGAGCAACTGCGGATCGCCGGCGGCGGCGAGATGAGCGTCGCCGACGCGCCCGTCCCGCGCGGCCACGCGATCGAGTGCCGGATCAGCGCGGAAGATCCCCATGAGGGATTCCTGCCGTCGGTGGGGCGGATCGAGGACGTCGTCGAGCCCGGCGGCCCGGGGGTCCGCGTGGACAGCGCGATCGTGCCGGGGCTCGAGGTGACCCGCCACTACGATCCGCTGCTCGCCAAGGTCATCACGTGGGGCCCGTCGCGCGAGGTGGCCATCGCGCGGATGCGCCGGGCCCTCGAGGAGATGGCGGTGGCAGGAGTCGCCACGACGATCCCGTTCCATCTGTGGGCGCTCGGCGATGCCGAGTTCGCCGCGGCAGCTCATACGACCGCATTCGTCACCCGTTGGGAAGCCTCACACCCGCAGGGACGGCACGAGGGGGAAGCGATCATCGCCGCCGCGGCTTTCGCCCACCTGCAAGCGCAGCGCACAGGCCGCCCGACGGTGCAGCCCCCCACAGCGACCCGATTGTGGGTCCGGGCGGCCCGGGAGGAAGGGATGCGATGATGATCGAGTACCTCGTGACCGTGAGCGGCTCGAGCCGCGTGGTCGCGGTGCGGCAAGATGGCGACCGGCTGCATGTCGCGATGGGCGGCGTCGAGTACTCCGTGTTGCTCGAGCCGCGACTTGGCTCGACCCACTTCACGCTGCGTCTCGGACACCACGTCATGCCGGTGGTCATCCGAGCCGTCGGCGATGAGCGCCTCGTCGGCATCGGGGCCGAGCAGTACCGCCTCCACGTGGAACGGCGCCTGCCCATCGCGCGCCGGGATGTCGCCGCCGGGGTCGGGGCTCCGCGCGAGGTCCTCGCCCCGATGCCCGGACTGGTGGTCGCGGTCGAAGCCGCCGGGGGCGACGTGGTGGAGCCGGGGCGGGTGCTCGTGATCCTCGAGGCGATGAAGATGCAGAGCGAGATCCGCGCACCGTGCCCGGGCCGCATCACGGCGGTACGCGTGCGCGCGGGGCAAGAAGTGATGGGGGGAGCGGTGCTGGCCGTGATCGAACCTACGGGATAGCGTCATGGATCCGCTCGAGCGCAAGCCGACGTTCGAGACCGCGGACGGCATCGAGATCAAGCCCGTCTACACACCCGCCGATGCCGCCCCCGACCGCGCCCGCGACCTCGGGGCGCCCGGCGAGTTCCCTTATACGCGCGGGATCTATCCCACGATGTACCGCGGGCGCCTGTGGACGATGCGGCAGTACGCGGGCTACGGGACCGCGGACGAGACGAACCGCCGCTTTCACCTGCTGCTGAGCGAGGGGCAGACCGGCCTCTCCGTCGCCTTCGACCTGCCCACACAGATGGGCTACGACTCCGACCACCCGCGCGCCGAGGCCGAGGTCGGCAAGGCCGGGGTGGCCATCGACTCGCTCGCCGACATGGAGACGCTGCTCGAGGGCATCCCCCTCGATCGCGTCACGACGTCGATGACGATCAACGCCACGGCCGCGATCCTCCTGGCGATGTACGTGACGGTGGCCGAACGCCAGGGTGTGCCTCCCGCCGCCATCGGGGGCACGACGCAGAACGACATCCTCAAGGAGTACATCGCCCGCGGGACCTACATCTTCCCCCCGGGGCCGTCGCTACGTTTGATCACCGACGTCTTCCGCTACTGCACCGAGCACCTGAGCCGCTGGAATCCGATCAGCATCAGCGGCTATCACATCCGCGAAGCCGGGGCGACCGCGGTCCAGGAGGTGGCCTTCACCCTGGCCGACGGGCTCACCTACCTGCGCGCGGCGGCCGATGCCGGGCTGGAGGTGGACCGCATCGCGCCGCGGCTCAGCTTCTTCTTCGCCGCGCAGATGAACCTGCTCGAGGAGGTGGCGAAGTTCCGCGCCGCCCGCCGGTTGTGGGCGCATCTGGTGCGCGAGCGCATCGGGGCCAAGGACCCGCGCTCCTGGATGCTGCGCTTCCACACGCAGACTGCCGGCGTGGCGCTGACCGCGCAGCAGCCGGACAACAATGTGGTGCGCGTCGCGCTCCAGGCGCTCGCCGCGGTGCTCGGCGGCACGCAGTCCCTGCACACCAACGCGATGGACGAGGCCCTGGCGCTGCCCACTGACGCTTCTGCGCTGCTCGCGCTGCGCACCCAGCAGATCCTCGCTCACGAGAGCAGGGTCGCGGACACGGTCGATCCGCTGGGCGGCGCCTACGCGGTCGAAGCCCTGACGGGCGAGATCGAGCGCCGGGCCCTCTTGTTGATCGATCAGATCGAAAGCGCCGGCGGCGTCCTGCGCGGGATCGAGACCGGTTTCATCCAGCGCCAGATCGCGGAGGCCGCCTACCGTGAGTCGCAGCGCGTCGAGCGCGGGGAACAGATCGTCGTCGGCGTGAACCGTTTCCAGTCGGGCGAGGCCGCGCGACCGGCCATCCTCCGCGTGTCGGAGGAGGTGGTGCAGCGCCAGCGCGCGCGCCTGGCCGCGGTGCGGGCCGAGCGTGACGCCACCTCCGTGGAGCGGGCGCTGGGACGGCTGCGCGGGGCGGCCGCGGGCAGGGACAACCTCATGCCCGCCATCCTCGACGCGGTGCGCGCGTACGCCACGGTGGGCGAGATCTGCGACACGCTGCGCGCCGTCTTCGGCGTGCACCGCCCCGCGGTGACCGTCTAAGGCCGTGGCGCTGCTTGACGAGGCCCTCGCCGGCTCGCACCAGGCGCTCGCCCGCGCCATCTCCCTCGTCGAGGATGGGGATCCCGAGGGACAGGCGCTCCTCCGCCGGCTGCATCCCCGGACAGGGTCGGCGTACATCGTCGGGATCACCGGCGCGCCGGGCGCGGGCAAGAGCACGCTCGTGGACGCGCTGACGCGCGTGCTGCGCGCGCAGGGCCGCACCGTGGCCATCGTGGCGGTGGATCCGACGAGCCCGTTCACCGG
>MENB01000118.1:8525-8617 GCA_001768125.1 Armatimonadetes bacterium RBG_19FT_COMBO_69_19 | reverse complement strand
CATCCGCATGCAGGATCACGCTGCCGATCCCGGGGTGTTCATCCGCAGCATGGCCACGCGGGGCAGCCTCGGGGGCCTCGCCCCGGCGACCG
>MENB01000118.1:8163-8495 GCA_001768125.1 Armatimonadetes bacterium RBG_19FT_COMBO_69_19 | reverse complement strand
GCTTCGAGGTCATCTTCATCGAGACGGTCGGCACCGGCCAGGCCGAGGTCGATGTGGTCGGGGCGGCCGACACCGTGGTCATCGTGCTCGTCCCGGGGATGGGTGACACGGTGCAGACGATGAAGGCCGGCATCATGGAGATCGGGGAGATCTTCGTCGTGAACAAAGCCGATCAGGGCGACGCCGACCGCACGCTGAGCGAGGTGAAGATGATGCTCGCCCAGGGCCCGAGATCCGGCGGGTGGGAGATCCCCGTGATGACGACGGTCGCCACCGCAGGCACCGGCGTCCCGGCGCTGCTCGAGGCGATCGGTGCGCACCGGCGCTGGCAG
>MENB01000118.1:5022-8104 GCA_001768125.1 Armatimonadetes bacterium RBG_19FT_COMBO_69_19 | reverse complement strand
GCAGCGCCTGCGCGCCCGCGCGCTGGACGCCGCCCTCCGGGGCGGCCGGCTCGACGCGCTCGCCGAGCAGGTGCACGCGGGGACGCTGGACCCGCACGCCGCGGCGGAGGAGATCCTGAGAGGCCTGTGAGACTCGATCACGTCGGCCTCGCCGTGCGCAGCGTCGAGGCGAGCGCGAAGACGTTCGCCGCCTTCTCCGGCGCGCGCGTGGTGCACCGCGAAGAGCTCCCGCGCGAGCGGGTCCGCGTCGCGTTCCTCGACGCCGGCGGCGTGCTCCTCGAGTTGCTCGAGCCCACGGCGGAAGACGGACCGCTCGCCCGGTTCCTCGCCGCGCGCGGGGAGGGGTTGCACCATCTTGCCTTCGAGGTGCCCGACCTTGCGCGGGCGCTGGCGGAGGCGACGTCGGCCGGACAGCGGCCGATCGACGACCGGCCGCGACTCGGAGCGCGGGGCCGGCTGATCGCCTTTCTCCATCCGGAGGCATCGCACGGGGTGCTCGTCGAGCTCGTGCAGCGCGCGTCGTAGCGCTTGCGCCGCGACTTCCGGTCCTGTTATAATGCGGACGGTTCCCAGCCTGACCCTGCCCGGTTGCCGACAATCGAGTTCGCTCGGAGGTGGAGCGTGGCCACACGCATGCCCCTGACTCCGACCTTCCCTGAGAGGTCAGACATCACCGCCCACTACGCTATCCGTCCAGGTATGATCAGCGCGCTCATCATCGCGGTCGGGCTCTCCTCCGCGGCGAGCGGCGCGATGGGCTATTCGATTCTGCGCAAAGACGTCACCATCGTCGCCGCCGGGCAGGCGCGGCGGCATGCGACGTTCAGGCGAACGGTGCAGGACGTCCTCGCCGACGCCGGCGTGCGCGTGCGACCCGACGACGAGGTGTCGCCGGCGCTCACCGCCCCCGTGCGTGAAGGGCTGAGCATCGTCGTCCGCCCCGCCGTCTCCGTGACCGTGGTCGCGGACGGCGAGACGATCGAGGTGGCGAGCGCCGCTCCCACCGTCGCGGAGATGCTCGCCCGCCAGGGGCTCGTCCTGTCCAGTTGGGACAAGGTCTTCCCCTCGCGCGAGACGGCGCTCAGCCCCGGGTTGCGCGTGCGCGTCGTGCGCATCCAACACACGATCCTCACCGAGCAGGTGGCCATCCCGTACCAGGTCCGCAGCTCGATCGACCCCCGGACTCCGCGCGGCATGGTGCGCGTGGTGTCCCCCGGGCGGCTGGGACTGCGCGAACAGGTCTGGCGTGTGACCACCGCGGACGGCCGGGTCACGGGGCGCAGCCTGGTCGGCTGGCGCCTCGTGCGGGGGACGCTCGACCGCGTCGTCACCGTCGGCACGCAGACGCTCACGGCCTCGCGCGGGCAGTTCGCCGGCAAGGAGTACCTCGATCTCGTCGCCACCGCGTATTCGCCCTTCTGCTGCAAGGGCGTGGACGATGTGACCGCGCTCGGGATCCGCGCGGGCTACGGGGTGGTCGCGGTCGACCCGGCCGTCATCCCGCTGGGCAGCCGGCTGTACATCGAGGGCTATGGGTACGCGATCGCCGCGGACACGGGCAGCGCGATCAAGGGGATGCGCATCGACCTGGGCTACGACACCAAAGGGCAGGCGCTGCGCTTCGGCCGCCGGCCCGTCCGCGTCCACATCATCCAGCGGGGACGGCGGCGAGGCTAGCCTTCCGGGTGACGTGGCCGATCTCGCCTCACCGGAGGGGACGTCGCGTGTGCTCAGAGCCCACGGGATCCGTCCCCGGCGGCGGCTCGGCCAGCACTTCCTGATCAGCCGAGCTGTCCTCGACTGCCTGCTGGAAGCCGCTGCGCTGTCCGGACGGGAGGGTGTCCTCGAGATCGGGGCCGGGATCGGCACCCTCACCGCGGCGCTGGCCCCCAGCGCCTCCCGCGTCGCCGCGGTCGAGTTCGACGCGGCACTGCTTCCGGCGCTGCGCGAGGCCGTCGCGTCGCTCTCCAATGTCACGGTGGTCCCGGGCGACGTGATGACCCTGAACCTCGAGGCCCTCATCGCCGGGCTGCCCATCCCGCGCAGAGCGGTGAGCAACCTCCCCTACAACATCGCCTCGCCCCTGATCGTGCGGCTCCTCGAGCGTCCGGCGGGCTTCGACCGGATGGTGTTCACCGTGCAGCGCGAGGTGGCGGAGCGGCTCACCGCGGCGCCCGGGGGCAAGGCCTACGGCGCGCTCTCCGTTGCCGTGCAGTACCGGGCCGAGGCCTCGATCGTGATGCGGGTCCCGCCCACGGCGTTCTACCCCCCGCCGGAGGTCGACTCCGCCGTCGTCTTACTCCAGGTCCGGGCGCATCCGCCGGTGCCCGTCGGCGACGAGGCCTTGTTCTTCCGCGTGGTGCGCGGCGCGTTCGCCCAGCGCCGCAAGACGCTGCGCAACACGCTCGCGGGCGCGCTGCGCCTGGCGCCCGGTACGGTGGAAGCGGCCGCCGCCCGGGCGGCGATCGATCCCCGGCGGCGCGGGGAGACGCTCGATCTGGCGGAGTTCGCGCGTCTGGCGGACGAACTCGCGAATGCCGGCCCGGAGGTAAACCCGCGCGAATCGGGGAACAAGACTAGATGATGGAGGATTTGTCCGAGTTCTACTCCGCGAGCGCGCGGGTGATGTCCCGGTCCCTCATCCGGGAACTCCTCAAGCTCACCCGAACCAAGAACATCATCTCCTTCGCCGGCGGCCTCCCTGACCCGTCCACGTTTCCCGTCGAGGAGCTCAAAGCCATCACGCTCGTCGTCCTCGAGCGCGAACCGCAGCTCGCCCTGCAGTACGGCCCCACCGAGGGTGATGCGCGCCTGCGCGACGAGCTGGTGAGGTGGATGGCGAAGGACGGGATCACGGTCACGCGGGACCAGGTCCTCGTCACGATCGGGTCGCAGCAGGGGCTCGACATCGTCGGCCGGGTCTTCCTCGATCCGGGCGACGTGGTGATCGTCGAGCGGCCATCGTACATGGCGGCCCTCCAGGTCTTCCGCAGCTATCGCGCCGAGATGGTGGGGGTCGAACAGGACGACGACGGCCTGCGCCCCGAGCGGCTCGAAGAGACTCTCGCCCGCCTGGCGCGCA
>MENB01000118.1:0-5016 GCA_001768125.1 Armatimonadetes bacterium RBG_19FT_COMBO_69_19 | reverse complement strand
AGCGCGTGAAGCTGCTCTACGCCGTCCCCGACTTCCAGAATCCCTCGGGCGTGACGCTGAGCGGCCCGCGCCGGCAGGCCGTCCTGGACCTCGCGCGGGCGCACCACCTGCTCGTCGTCGAGGACAGCCCCTACCGCGAACTGCGGTTCGAGGGGACGGCGCCGCCCCCGCTCGCCGCACTGGACCGGGACGGGCGCGTGATCTACCTATCCACCTTCAGTAAGACGCTGTGCCCCGGGATGCGCATCGCCTGGATCGCCGCGCGAGGCGAGATCATCCAGTCGTTCGTCACGGCGAAGCAGGGGATGGATCTCTGCTGCCCCGCCTTCACCCAGGCCATCGCCGCCGAGTTCTGCGCGCGGGGACACCTGCCCGAGCGGATCCCGCAGATCACCGCGCTGTACCGCCGCAAGCGGGACGTGATGCTGGACACGCTCGCGCGCGAGATGCCGGACGGGGTGACCTGGACGCGTCCGGCGGGCGGGCTGTTCCTGTGGGTGCGCCTGCCGGAGGGGATGGATGCCGAGCAGCTGCTGCGCCCAGCGGTCGAAGAGGAAGGCGTGGCTTACGTCGCCGGCTCCGGCTTCCACGCCGACGGCGGGGGGAAGAACACGCTGCGGCTGAACTTCTCGTTTCCTTCGGAGGCGAACATCGACGAAGGGATCCGGCGGCTGGCGCGCCTCGTCCGCAGGCGCCTGCCAACGCTGACGACGACCGGATGAACGGCTAGCGCTTGGACGTGCGCAGTGGCGTGAAGTGCCCCGCGACATCCCGGGCGACGAGCACGGTGATGTCGGCCCCTCCGCCGGCTTCGTGCGTGATGTCTTTGCTCCCCAGCAGCTCGGCCAGCAACTGCGCGACCTCCGTCCGCCCGCTGCGGTCGATGATCATCGTCCGCGGCACGACGGACGCCGCCGTGTCCACCCGCACGATCCGGAAGCCCAGCCGCTCCAGCCGCTGCGCGGTCTGGCGCGCCAGCCCAGGCACGCCGCTGCCGTTCAGCACCTCGACGGCGGTGGCGGAGAGCGTCTGGGGGGTGACGCCGTAGACCATCTCCAGCAGGGCCTGGCGGATCATCGCGTGGTCCGGCTCCCAGTAGGTCGGCCCGAACGTTCCGGGCAGGGTGCGGAAGCTGAGGTCGGCGCCCTCCAGCCGAGAGGTGAACATCCCCAGCGTGATGAGCTCGGTCATGGACAGGTTCGTCTGCGTGTTCTCGGCGAACGCGCGCAGCAGCTGTGGCGCGGAGAGCACCGTGCCCGGGGACTTCAGCTTGCCGAACAGGGCGAGGAGGAGCTTCTGCTGCCGCCCGACGCGCCCGATATCGCCCGTCGCGTCGCGGCGAAAGCGGATATAGTGCGTGGCCTGCTCGCCGTTCAGGACCTGCCGCCCCTTCTTGAGGTTGATGAACAGGCCGGCCCAGTTGTCCGTATACTTCATGTCCTTCTCGACGTCGACCTCGATCCCGCCGACGGCATCGATGATTTGCGCAAACGAGCGCGGGCCGAGTTTCACGTAGTAATGCACCGGGACGCCGAGGAACTGCTCCACCGTCTTCACGGTGAGCGACGGGCCGCCGAAGGCGAACGAGGCGTTGATCTTCGTCTCCCCCACGCCGGGGATGGTCGCGCGGGTGTCCCGCGGAATGGAGAGCCCGCTCAGACGGTTCCGCTGCGGATCGAAGCTGAGCAGCATCAGCGTGTCGGAGCGCGCGACGTTGACGACCTGGCGGCGGTTGTCGAGCGTGACGTCCACGCCGATGACGAGGACGTTCACGCGTTGGGAGAGGCGCAGGGGCCAGGCGAAGGGGCGGGCCCCCTCCGTGGGGCGGTCCACGACCTGGCTGCCCGTGAAGACGTCGCTGTGGGTAAACACGTACAACGCCGAGCCCGCGAAGAGTCCCACGACGAGCACCGGCAGCCCGATCACGAGGTAGCGGGCGTACAGCCACCAGTGGGTGCGGAGCCGCTGCCAGACGGAGCGGGGCGCAGGGGGAGTGCCTGCCGCAGGGGTCGCGGGCGTGTCGGACGGTGGAGTCGGTGGCATGTCGGTCATGACCGTGCCGTGCGCATCGTGGACACGAGCCGTGCCCGGGGAGGTCTCCCCGCGCACGGCGCTCTTATCATACGGCATCGCGTCGGCCTGTCAAGGAAGGTGCAAGGAGTTGGCCTGCAAGATACCTAAGTGGTATATACCTACCTCGGGCAGGGGGTAACCCGTATCACGCACCACGTGGCTGTGCCGTCGTCCTGCGCCCCGTCTCCCTTCCTGCCCGTTTCCGACCACCGCGCCGTGAAGATCCCAGGGGAGGTGTGCCTGTGATGTCAGTCGAGGTCGGCAAGCGCCAGGAGGGAGGGAAGCCCGTGAAGGAGCTTCACCTGAACGCGTACGCGAAGGTGAACCTCACCCTCGACGTGGGCCAGGAGCGCCCGGACGGCTACCACGAGATCGAGTCGATCATGCACACGATCGCCCTCCACGACTCGATCACGCTGCGGGAAGCCGGTTCGGGCACGGAGGTCGTCGTCCAGGACGGCAGCAGCGTGCCCACCGATCACCGCAACCTGGTGGCGCGGACCGCCGAGATGCTGCGCGAGATGTTCGGCGTCACGCGCCCGCTGCAGATCGAACTCACCAAGCGCATCCCGGTGGCCGCAGGGCTCGGCGGCGGCAGCTCGGATGCGGCGGTGACGCTGCTCGGGCTGGCCCAGATGTGGAAGCTGCGCCTGGACGGCCGGGAGATGCTGGCCCTTGCCACGAAGCTCGGCGCGGACGTGCCGTTCTTCCTCGAAGGCGGCGGGGCGGTCGCGCGCGGCAAGGGGGAGCGCATTACGTACCTGCCCCCGCTGCCGACGACCTGGATCGTGCTGGCCCGCCCGCGCACGGAAGTGTCGACGGCGTGGGCGTACCGGCAGTTGCCCGCCGGCGAGGCCGGCCCGCGTCCCAATACGGCGGCGATGGTCGAGGCCATGAAGCGCGAGGACGTCCGCGAGGTCGGGCGCCTCCTGCACAACGTCTTCGAAGACACCATCGCGTCCCACCATCCCCTCGTGCGGGATCTCAAGACCCGCATCCTCAAGGGCGAAGCCTACGGGGCGTCCATGAGCGGCACGGGGCCGACCGTCTTCGGGCTAATGGCCAACGAGGCCGCGGCGCGGAAGACGGCCGACGACCTGCGGGCGCTCGGGGACGTCGACGTCCACATCACGCGCACGTTCGCCGAGAGCCGCTAGCGCGGCGCAGGCAGGGTACGACAACACGGCAAAGGGGGTGTCTCCATGCCGGAGGCAGGCGTGAACTACCTTGCGGTGGTCGCCGCCATCATCTATAACATCACCCCCTCGGGGATGAGCGGCGGGGCGATGGCCAGGAAGTGACCGACGCCATCGTCCTGGCCGGGGGCGGGACGGAGCCCGGTCTGGAACCCACGATCGCCAACAAGGGGTTCCTGGACGTCGCCGGGCGGCCGCTCCTGGCCCACGTGCTGGCGGCGCTGCGGGGGGCGCGCGGGGTAGGGCGCGTCGCGGTCGTGGGACCCGAGGCGCCGATCCGCGCCGTGTCCACCGACGTAGTCATCGTGCCGGACCAGGGCAGCATCATGGACAACGTCGTCCAGGCGCTTGGCGCGCTGGCCGCCCGCGATCCGGTCCTCGTCGTGGCCTCGGACATCCCGCTGCTCACGCCCGCGGTCGTGGAAGACTTCCTCGCCGCGTGCGCGAACGACAGCGCCGACTTCTACTACGCCATCGTCCCCCAGGACGCGATCGAGCAGCGGTTCCCCGGGGCGCGCAAGACGTTCGTGCGCGTCGTCGAAGGCATGTTCTGCGGCGGCAGCGTGATGCTCTTCAACCCCGCCGTCGTCGATCGCGTCCGGACCTTCATCGAACGCGTCCTCGCGGCCCGCAAGAAGCCGTGGCTGCTCGCGCAGTTGTTCGGCTGGTCGATCGTCATGAAGTTCGCCTCGGGGCGGCTCACGATCGAGGAGATGGAGGCGAAGGTCCGGGAGCTGCTGGGGATCACGGCGCGCGCGGTGATCATGCCGGATCCCGAGCTGGCCTTGGACGTCGATGTGGGGAAGCCCGAGAACCTCGCGATCATCCGCACTGCGCTTGAGCGGCGCTGACCATGGTTGAGCGCCGGCGGGAGGGCAGGCTGCGCCGCGGGGAACGGATGGTGGTGATGGCCCATCACCTGCTCAACGCGCCCCACCGGCTCTTCTCGCTCGGCACGTTCGTCGAGCTGCTCGGCGCCGCGAAGTCCACGATCAGTGAAGACCTCGGGTTCATGCGGCAGGCCTTCGACCGGTTCCAGCTCGGGAAGGTGGAGACGCTCGCCGGCGCGGCGGGCGGCGTGCGCTACCTCCCCTCGCCGCAGCGCGACCGCATCCGCACCCTGGTCGAGGACGCCTGCGCTCGTCTGCGCGACCCCTCGCGCGTGCTGCCCGGCGGGTTCCTGTATACCGCAGACCTCATCTCGACGCCGTCCTATGCCGGGCCGCTGGGCGAGGCCTTCGCCGCGTTCTTCGAGGACAGCCGGCCCGATGTCGTGCTGACGATGGAGGTGAAGGGTATTCCGCTGGCGCTCATGACCGCCCGGGCCTTCGACGTCCCGCTTGTCACGATCCGCCGCGGGACGCACGCCACGGACGGGCCCGCGGTGAGCGTGAACTACCTCTCGGGCTCCTCCCGCACGGTGCAGTCGATGACGCTGCCGCTGCGCGCGATCAGCCCGGGCGCGCGGGTCCTCTTCATCGACGACTTCCTGCGCGGGGGCGGCACGGCGCGCGGCGTCTACGACCTGATGCGCGAGTTCCGGGCCGACGTCGCCGGGATCGGCGTCCTCATCGAAACGCCGAGCCCGCGCGAGAAGATGATCGACCGCTACATCTCCCTCATGCACTTCCAGGGCGTGAACGAGAAGGGCGAAGTCCAGATTGCCCCCAGCCGCTTCGTCCTCGAGGCCGCCTCCGCCAGATAGCCTCCGCCTTGGGCTCGCGCGTTATGCGGTTATCCGCTCACG
>MENB01000117.1:9572-9848 GCA_001768125.1 Armatimonadetes bacterium RBG_19FT_COMBO_69_19 | reverse complement strand
GCCCGCGTCACGCGGGGATTCGCCAGAAACGTCAGGCGTGGCCCCGCCGGCAGCGCCGTCGCGATCCGCTCGAGGAATCCACGCAGCGCGGTGCGGTCCTCCGGACGGCGCAAGACCTCGTCCCGCAGCTCGAGCGCCCGCCACTCTCTCACCACATCCTCGCTCTCCCGGCTCAAGGCCAGCGCCCTGTCCAGCATCTCCCGCGCCTGCTGACCGTTTCCGCCATGGGCGGCGAGGCGCGCGTCCAGCATCGCCAGTGAGGCCAGCGCGTGGCCC
>MENB01000117.1:8437-9544 GCA_001768125.1 Armatimonadetes bacterium RBG_19FT_COMBO_69_19 | reverse complement strand
AATGCGTGGAGGTCCTCCACCCGGCCGGCATCGAGCAGGGCTTCGCCCGCGGGGAGGACGGCTTCGACATCCGAGGGGATGAAGACGCCGCCGGGAAGGCTCACGACCTCGTCGAGAGCGCGGGCGAGCGCCTGCGCGTCGCCGTCTGTTCGGGCCAGGTCGATCGCCGAGAGCAGCGAGATCTGGCGCCACGCCGCGGAATGGGACTCTACGTTCGCCCCGCTGCGCCACATCGCCTGCGCCTGCGCGGCGTCCCCGAGCAGGTCGTAGGCAAGTCCGCTGAAGTAGAACAGCCACGGGTACTGGATGCGGGCCAGCCCATGGATCATCCCGCGCGCCAGCTCGAGGTTCTGGATCGCCTCCGGCCACTGCCCGAACGCGGTCTGGATGCGGCCGATGAAGAACCGGCTGTAGGATGCCCGCCGGCGATCGCCGATGTCCTCCGCCACCTTCAACGCCTCGAAGCCGTACGGAAGCGCGGTGCGGTACTGCCCCAGGAATCCATGGATCACACACAGGTAGCTGAGCGACGTAGCTTCGCGGGACTTGTCTTCTCCTGCGCGGGCCGCGGCCAGGCCCTCCGCTGCTGAGGCGATGGCTTCCGCGCCATACCCGGAGCCCACGTAGGCCATGCACAGAAGGTTGAGTCCGCGCGCCAGGGCCGCGCGGTCGCCGGCCTCGCGGAGCAGCGCCATGCCTTCGACCAGCGCGGGATGATCGGGGGCCATCCGGCCTCGATCCCAGGCGATGTTGGCGAGATCGATCAGCGTCTGCCCGAGCGCGAGACGGTCGCCCGACTCGCGGGCCACCTGGGCCGCCTCGTGGAACGCCTGTTCCGCGTCGTCGAGGTCCATGCGCCGATGGTAGATGAGCCCGATCTTATTCTGCAGGACGGCCTGGAGCACCCGGTCGCCGGCGTCGCGCGCGACCCGCAGGCCGCGATCGAAGTCCTCGAGCGCCCGCGCATACTCGCCGACGAGCTGGTACACGTCCCCGCGATCCCGGTGCACGGCTGCCTCCAGGGTGGCCCGGGCGTCTCCGGAGGCTGCGCCGGTGGCCGCCGCGTCCAGGGCCTGAGTGAAGAGGCGGACGGCATCGGCGTTCGCG
>MENB01000117.1:3119-8326 GCA_001768125.1 Armatimonadetes bacterium RBG_19FT_COMBO_69_19 | reverse complement strand
CCAGCGGACGGTCTGGGCGTGCGCGCGCTGGCGCTGCCCCTTCGGCAGGAGATGGTAGGCCACGTCCCGCGTCAGGATGTGACGGAAGGCGTATTCGCGCTCATCGGCTATGGTGGAGATCGGCCGGGTCACGACGAGTTCTTTGGCGATCAACGCAGCGAGCGCATCCGCGGTCTCGCCCGCGCTCAGGCCGGCGATCGTCCCCACGGCGGAGGGCCAGAATGTCCGGCCGATCACCGAAGCGGCCTGTAGTGCGCGGCGTTCGGCCGGGGGCAGCCGGTCGATGCGTGCGGTGAGCACGGCCTGCACGGTGTCGGGGATCCCCGTGCCTGGCGCGCTGCCTTCCATCATCATGCGCACGAGCTCCTCGAGGAACAGGGCGTTCCCCTCGGCCCGCTGCGCGATGAGCCTCACGGCTTCCGGTGACAGCCCCTGGCTCCCGAGCGCAGCCACCAGCTCCTCGGCCTCGGCCATCGAGAGAGGAGCGAGGTCGATGCTGGAGGCGTTGCGCCGTCCCCCGCCCCATGTCGCGCGGCGCTCCAGGAGCTCCGCCCGGGCAAGGCACACGATGAAGAGGGGGAGCCCCGGTCCCCGCTCCGTGAGCGCCACGATCAGGTCGAGGACAGCCTCGTCCGCCCAGTGCACATCCTCGAATGCCAGGATCACCGGCCGGCGTGCGGCGAGGATCGTGACGAGGCCCTGCCACGCCTCGAACAGCCTGCGGCGGATCAGGCCAGGATCTTCATCCGGATCGTCGGTGCCGAACGTCAGCAGCAGACCGTCCAGGAGATCGGCACGCCCGGGAATCATCTCGCCGAGCCACGCCGAGAGCTTGGCGCGGACGGCCTCGGGGGGATCCGTGTCCATCAGCGCGGCCTGAAAGCGCAGGATGTCGAGCAGCGCGTGGTAGCCGATCTGCCCACCGAAGGCCACGCTGCGCCCCCGAAGGACCAGCGGCCGCGGCTCGGTGTCGCGGACCTCGGCGAGGAACTCCCGCAGCAGCCGGCTCTTGCCAACCCCCGGCTCGGCGACGATCGTAACGAGGTGCACCCGGGTGTCGTCGCGGCTGCGCTGGTACAGGCTGCGTAGGATGCCGAGCTCGCCGTGGCGGCCGACCAGCGGCGCGGTGATGCGGCGGATGTCGGCCCGCTCGGGAAGGGCGGCCAGGGCGGCCCAGGCCTTCAACGCCGCCTGCTTGCCTTTCACGGTGATCGGCGGCAGGTCGCGGTATTCGATGGTCTCCTTCGTGAGGCGGTGCGTGCGCTCGCCGACGACGATGGTGCCCGCGGGGACCGTCTGCTGCAACCGGGCGGCCGTCGTGACCGTGTCCGAGACGAGGAAGTCGCGCTGGAAGGTGGAGCCGGATTCCGCGACGACCTCGCCCGTGTCGATCCCGATGCGCACGGCCACCTGCACGCCGTGGCTCGCGGCGAGATGCGTGTTCAGCACCGGGAGGGCCTGCCGGATCGCCAGCGCCGCCCGGACGGCCCGCTCCGGGTCGTCCTCGTGCGCCACCGGGAGGCCGAAGACCGCCAGCACCCCGTCGCCCAGGTAGTTCGCGACCGTCCCCTCATGCCAGCCTTCCACCACGCCCTGCACGACGGTGTAGAACTTGCCCACGACCTCGCGGGCTTCTTCGGGATCGAGTTTCTCCGTGAGGCTCGTGGACCCGACGAGGTCGGCGAACAGGACGGTGACGACCTTGCGCGCCTCAGCCGTAAGGACCGGAGCGTTCGGCGGCGCGGGGGCCTCCCCTCGCAGGCGGATCCCGCAGTTCCCGCAGAACCTGGCGCCTTCAGCCACCGGCGCCCCGCATTCGGGGCAAACCTGAGCCTGAGGCTTGCCGCAGGTGCTGCAGAACCTGGCCGCCGGGGGATTGGGCGACCCGCAGTTCCAGCAGGCGAGCGAAGCGCTCATGGTATGCGGGCAGGATTAGACGCAGTCCGGAAACAGTCCTGTGAAGCGAACGTTACAGAAAACGACTACACGTGGAGGAGATTCCATTTCAGTGAGGAGGTCGTTTCCGTATGCGAATGCGCGTTGTCCTGGCGGCCCTGGTGCTCGCGGCCGTGCTCGTCCTGCCCGTCCTGACCGCGCCCGCCCAGGCACAGAGCGGGGCGCGCAAGGTCTTCCAGATCAGCATGGTGTCCTTCAAGTTCACCCCCAGCCTGATCACGGTGAACCGGGGCGACACCGTCGTGCTGCAGTTCACCAATGAAGATCCCGATAGCCGCAACCACAGTATCGCCTCGCGACTGTTCATGCAGATCGAGCCGAAGGCGAGCGGTGAGTTCCGTACCGGTGTCGCCGAGGACCGGCGGTTCTTCGCGGCGGAGCCCGGGAAGAAGTTCGAGCTGGAGTTCGTGGCCACGCAGGCCGGGTCGTTCCCGTTCGTGTGCGGCGTGTTCGACCACGGCGCGCGGGGGCAGTCCGGGGCGATCAACGTCCTGGCCGCCGCCGCGGCGCAGCCCTAGAGGGTTCGGAGGACGCAGGCAGCCGGTCGCGCCATGTAGACCAACCCCCCACGGTCTGCACCGGCCGGCCGGCTGTCTGGTCCTGCCTCGGGGCTAGTACGCGGGCGGGGCGTACACGTTGATCGTGACGAGGGGTTCCGCCCCGGTGTTGCGGATCTCGTGCATCTCGCCCGCCTCGATGAGCAGCAGCGATCCTGCCTCGATGGGCACCTTGCGTGCCTTCACAGTCGCTTGCCCCGATCCCGAGACGACGTAGAGCCACTGGTCGGATTCCGGGTGCTCGTTGTCCTCACCGCCGGTGGTATCTCCGGGCTTGAGCACCATCGTGGCCGCCTGCGACCGCGCCGTCGCGGCCACGATCCGAAAGAATGTCTGGGTCCCCGCCGTCTTGATGTGCTTCATCGTCCTGAGATCACCGGCGTGACGAACCAGTACTCGCTCCTGGCGATGAACTGTGCCGGGTCGGGGTCGAGCCCTTTGCGCTCCGGGGTAGCGTAGTAGGCCTTGTCCTTCGCCTCCCAGTCGTCGCCGTCATAGCGCATCAGCCAGACGAACTCGTTGCGCTCGCGGATGACCCACGCCCCGTCGATGTGGAATCCGTGCTGCTGACGGAGCGGGACCACGCCCTTCTGCCAGGCCACCACGAACTCGTCGAGCTTGCCCCGGTTGATCGTGTACCTGCGCAGCTGCGTCGGCATGGCCCACCCCTCCCCTTCAGTATTTCGCCGGGACTACACCCGGCGCCCCCTGGGTCCGTCCAACCCCGACGGAGGGCATAGCATGGATATGAAGCGCTCGACCGTACTGTGCATCGTCCTGTTCCTGCTGGCCGCCGGCGCGCCAGCGCCGCTCCCCGCGGCCAGTCAGACCGCGAGGCCCAACGTCATCCTCATCCTGACCGATGACCTCGACGCGAAGGCCGTCGTCCACATGCCGGGCCTCCGGGCGCAGCTGGCGGACCGGGGCGTGACCTTCGCCAACTTCTTCGTGACGACGTCGCTCTGCTGCCCCTCTCGGTCTTCGATCCTCCGCGGCCAGTACGTGCACAACCATCGGGTGTACACCAACCAGCCCCCGCGGGGCGGCTTCGAGACGTTCCGGGCCCTCGGACACGAGCGCTCAACGGTGGCGACCTGGCTGCAGGCCGCGGGCTACCGCACCGTGCTGATGGGGAAGTATCTGAACGGCTACCCCGAACGCACCGCGCCCACCTACGTTCCGCCGGGATGGGAGGAGTGGTACAGTCCGTCGCGCGGTGGCTACGCCAACTTCAACTACACGATGAACGAGAACGGCAGGCTGGTCGCCTACGGGTCGCGGCCGGAGGATTACATGACCGACGTCCTCGCCCGCAAGGCCGCGGACGTCATCCGCCGGTCGGGCCGGGACGGCAAGCCGTTCTTTCTCTATCTGGCGACCTACGCCCCGCACGCCCCGGCGACCCCCGCCCCCCGCCACGCCAACGCCTTTGCGGACGTGACCGCACCGCGCCCGCCGTCATTCAACGAGGCGGATGTCTCCGACAAACCCGGATGGGTGCAGCAGCGGGAGGCGCTCTCGGCGGCTCAGGTGGCCCGCATCAACGAGGAGTACCGGACGAGGCTGCGCTCACTGCTCGCGGTGGATGAGATGATCGAGGCGCTGATCGACACCTTGCGGCAAACCGGTCAGCTCGACCGGACCTACCTCTTCTTCACCTCGGACAACGGGTTCCACATGGGGGAGCACCGTCTGATGCCGGGGAAGAACACGGCGTTCGAGGAGGATATCCACGTCCCGCTGCTCGTGCGGGGTCCGGGCGTGCCGGCAGGCCGCGTGGTCGACGCGCTCGCGCTGAACATCGACCTCGCCCCGACGTTCGCCGCCCTGGCCGGCATACAGGTACCATCCTTCGTGGATGGCCGCTCGCTGGCCGGCTGGCTCCACACCGTTCCCCCGACTGGTGCGTGGCGTGAGGCCTTTGCCGTCGAGCACTACAACGAGCAGCCGCGGAACGCCCGCCAGGCCCATCCGGCGCGGCAGATTCCGGAGTTCGCCGGGCTGCGCATGAGGAATCTCGTCTACGTGGAGTACGAGACGGGCGAGCTAGAGCTGTATGACCTCGCCACCGACCCGTATCAGCTGCACAACCTAGCGGCGGGCGCGTCGCGGGAGCTCATCGCGCGGCTGTCGGCGCGGCTCGCCGCCCTACGGGCGTGCCGCGGGCAGAACTGTCTGGCTGCGGAGGATGCGGGGTCTCGGTAGGGATGGCGGAGGGGGTGGGACTCGAACCCACAAGGGGCTTGCGCCCCGCCGGTTTTCGAGACCGGTCCCTTAGCCAGTTCGGGGCACCCCTCCGAGCCGTGTCAATTATACTTGAGGATCAGAATCGCTGCAGGACCCGGGCGTGCGAGGTCAGGGGAGGCTGACGCCCGCGGCTGCGAGGAGCCGCCCGAGCGAGGCGACCGGCAGTCCGACCACGGTGAAGTAATCCCCTTCGATGCGCTCCACAAAGAGCGCCGCCCGTCCCTGGATCCCGTAAGCTCCCGCTTTGTCGAGCGGCTCCCCGCTCGCAACGTAGCGCGCGATCTCCTCGTCGGTGAGGCTGCGGAACCACACCCCGGTGGTCGAGCTGTCGGCCAGACGCAGCGCGGGATCGCGCCGTACCACGGCCACCCCCGTGACCACGTGGTGGCGGCGTCCCGAGAGCCGGCGCAGCATCGCCGCGGCATCTTCGGCATCGAGCGGCTTGCC
>MENB01000117.1:0-3102 GCA_001768125.1 Armatimonadetes bacterium RBG_19FT_COMBO_69_19 | reverse complement strand
CCACGACGATGGTGTCGGCCCCGATGACGAGCGCCTCGGGATAGTCCCGGGCCGCCGCATTCGCTTTTGCTTCCGCCAGCCGCCGTGCCGCATGCTCTGCGGTGTGCACGGCGTCCTCGCGCGGTCCGGAGGCGTTGGGGGCCACGTCTTCGGGATCCTGCCCTCCGGCGGGGGCGTGCACGCGGAAACGCAGCCCGATCTGTCGCAGCAGTTCGGCGCGACGCGGGGAGGCGGAGGCGAGCACGATTTCCACACGCGCAGTATAGCATTCGAGGGCCGGCGGACCGGCGCTGGAGCGGGGTGGGGCTAGCGCAGGTGAGAGGGGTGGCGCAGGATGCGCCCGCGGATGCCCCTCGGGAAGGCCTCGCCGTTCATACGGAGCGTGCGGATGAACGCCTCCACGACCTCGGGATCGAACTGCCGTCCCGCCTCGGCGCGCAACTGCGCCACGGCTTCCATCGGCTGGAGCGCGCGGCGGTAGGGCCGGGTGGAGGTCATGGCCTCGTAAGCGTCAGCGACCATGAGGATCCGCGCGTGGATCGGGATCTGGTTCCCGCTGAGGTTGTCCGGGTACCCGGTGCCGTCCCAGTGCTCGTGGTTGTGCAGGACCGCCAGCTTGACCCGTTCATCCACCGGGATCGGCCGGAGGATGCGATAGCCGATCAGGGAATGGCTGCGCACCTGCTCCCGTTCCGCGGGATCGAGCGGGCCGGGTTTACGGAGGATGTGGTCGGGGATGCCGATCTTGCCGAGGTCGTGCAGATACCCTGCGATGCGGACGGCGTCGATGTCCTTCGGCGAGAGCCGCAGTCCTCGGGCGACGGCTTCCGCATGCTGGGAGACTTCAGCGGAGTGGCCGCCGGTGTACGCGTCCTTCGCGTCGATCGCCGCGGCGAGGGCCTGGATCGTCCCCTCGAACGCCGTCTGCAGCACGGTCTGCTGGCGGAGCATCGTGCGGGAGGCGTGGAACACGAGGCCGATCAACGAACCGTAAAGCAGCGCCGTCCCGAGGAGGGCGAACAGCCACGCGCGCAGGCGGCTGGTGTGGATTTGCGCCAGCAGGGGGGCGGCGTCCAGATTCACTTCATAGACGCCGCTCGGCACCAGGTCGCCCAGCAGCCGCACCGGAGCGTATACGGCAAGCATCTGCCCATCGGTTCCAGGCTGGATCGCGGCCGCCGACCGTCCCGAGAGCGCCCGGCGGACTTCGGGCGGCGCATCCATCTGCACACCGATGTGCGCGGGGTTGTTGGAATAGACGATCGTGGCGTTGCGGCTCCAGAGCCGGACGGTCTGGATCCCGTTCTCGATGAGGTGCGGCCGCAGCAGGCGGCCCAGGCTGGCGATACGCGCCGGCCACAGCGGATGGATGAAGTCGCCCTTCACAAGATAAGGGCTGAGCAGGCTGTCTGCCGCCTGCACGGTCGTCGCTGCGGCTTCGTTCAGCGCGGTCTGGGTGGCCTGAGCGGAGACAAAAGCCCCCAGGGCAACGGCCAAGATGACCGCCAGGGCCGCGCTGGTGACGGTATACCGTCCCAGGAGGGTCACACGTTGCCTCCCCCGCCGTCTGCCTGCTGTGTGCCTGCTTAAGGAAGTGGCGTCCATTATACCATTCCCGGAAGGGGCCGGCAGGAGGACGTGCCGTCTAGCGGCGCCCGCTCTTGTCCGGCCGTTCCGTGGAGATGGCCATGGCGAGGTAGTCCGCCGCCTCAGCGTGCTCACCGCGCTCTTTGAGGAGCATGCCGAGCTCGCGCGCGGTCTCGCCGACCTCGGCCGTCATCTTCGCCTTGCGGAAGATCTCGAGCGCATCTTTCAGCAGGTCGGTGGCCTGCTTCCACCGGCGCTGCTGGCGCGCGATGTGCGCCATCGTGACCAGGATCGCTGCTTTCTGCGCGGGGTTGTGCTGGCTGCCGGCGAGCTCGAGGGCCATCTTCGCGTGCGCCAGCGCGTCCGCGGCTTTGCCCTGGTGGAGGAGGACTCGGGCCAGGTCGTTGAGGACGCCCGCGCGCGTGCGAACCTCGCCGGAGCGCTCCTGAAGGCGCAGCGCCTGTTGCAGGATGGAATGGGCCTCGGCCGGGCTACCTGTTTGAAAGAGTAAGACGCCGGCCGCCCGGAGAACCTGTGCGTTTTCGGGGGTGTCGGGGCCGCTCTCCAGCGCCGCTCGGGCGGCGTGCAACGCCTCGCGGGCCTGCGCCGTCTGCCCGGCGCCCAGGCGCACCCGAGCGATCCCGATCTGCGCCTTTCCGAGGATGAGCGGCAGATCCTGACGGCGCGCCACCTGGGCGACCTCTTCCAGGACGCGAGCGGCACGCGCGGCGCGGCCCTGCCCGCTCAGCATCTCCCCGTAGGCCAGCATCGCCTCGCACCCCTCCACCGAGCGCAGCGTGCGGGTGGTCCGGAAGGCCTCGAGGGCCGCCTCCAACTGCTGCCGGGCGGCGGCGTCATCGCCTCGCTGCCGGGCGACGTAGGCCAATCTGGACAGGGCCCGCGGCTCGTAGGCCCCGAGCTTATGCTTGCGCGCCCACGCGAGGGTGTCCTCGTACTGCCGCTCCGCCTCGCGGACCTTGCCCTGGGCCTGGGTGATGTCCGCGCGCGTCAGCATGAGATCGGCGCGCAGGTCATCGGCGTGCGCGGACAGGACTTCGCCTGCCGCCAGGAGTCGTTCAGCCTCGGCGGGGGCCGACTCGGCCATGACGCGAGCGAGCGTGAGCAGGGTCAGGGTGGTCTCACGCGGGAGATTGGGCGTCTCGAGCAGGAGCAGGGCGAGCGAGGTCTGCAGCCGGTCGGCAAGGGCGACGAGCGTGCCCACGGATGGATAGGTCCGTCCGGATTCCAGCAGGCTGATGAAGCTCTTCGTGAGATTCGGTCGGGCCACGTCGGTCTGGGTGAGACCCCGGATGCGCCGCACCTGCCGGATGCGGTTGCCCAGGCGTTTCAACCACGGCGGAGACTTGGGTGTCTTCGGCTCGGTCATAGTAGTGTTTCCTTCTCCCGTCGGCCGCCACTTGCCTGGCGCGAGGGGATGCAGCCGGAGTTGACCCACCCTACTGATAATCGATTGGCCTCGGATTATCGAGCGTCACATCATATTACCTTTTCCAG
>MENB01000116.1:6129-7245 GCA_001768125.1 Armatimonadetes bacterium RBG_19FT_COMBO_69_19 | reverse complement strand
CATGCTGGCGGCGAATCTCCGAATCTCAGGAAATCTATGGAATCCTTCTAGATCCGGCGCAAAGGTCCCTCTAGTTCGGCGCAAGCATACCAAGGGAACAAAGGTGACGGCATCAGGCAGTGGGTGGATTTGGGTTCATCTCCCCGACCGATTGCGGCGTCGCGGTCGAGGGCGCGTAATGGGATAGGCATGGCTAACATCAACAATGAGGCGGGCCGATCCGAGGCCGCCGCACTCCCCTGGAGCGCGGCCCGCACGTCTGGATCGAGGTCGCTCTTCGCCTCGGCGAGCGGAGCGGTCTGGATCCTGCTCGCTCTGGGTGCCATCTTCGGTGCTCTCTTCTGGGGCGGAGGAAGCCTGGCCGCGATCCTCGACACGGCCTGGCGCGGTTACGCTTCACCCGTCATCGGTGGGGCCGCTCGTGGGCTGCTCGGCGATGGCACGGCATCCCGAATCGTGCTCTGGGGCCTGGATGCGGGGCTCAACGCCGTGCTCTCCGTCGCCGTGCCCTACGTGCTCACCTTCTATCTCATCCTCGCCCTGCTCCAGGAGTCGGGGGCGCTCAGCCACGTCACCGCCGCGGCCGACCGGCTCCTCGTGCGCACAGGCCTGACGACCACGGCCTCGCTGCCCCTCGTCATCGGCGCGGGCTGCAACGTCCCGGCCATCTTGAGTTTGCGAAGCCTGCGCAGCGAGGGCGAGCGGGTGGTGGCCGGAGCGCTCGTGACTCTCGTGCCGTGCAGCGCCCGGACCGCGGTCATCTTCGGCACCGTGGGCTACGTGCTGGGCTGGCAGTGGGCGCTGGGACTCTACGCGCTGGTCGCGGGCGTGATCATCGGCGCGGGGCACGGCCTGCGGCGCTTCTTCCCCGGCGTGCGCCCGATGGATCGGGTTCCCATGGCGCTACGCGTCCCCTCCGCGCGCGCCGTCGCCGTCACGCTGTGGGCGCACCTGCGCGAGTTCATCCTGGGGGCCGTGCCGTTCGTCCTCGCCGGGAGCCTCGTCCTCGGGGCGCTCTACGAGACCGGATTGATCCGGCTGGCCGCGCGGCCGCTGTCGCCGCTCGTGGAGGGCTGGCTGGGCCTGCCGCCGGCGGCGGGCCTCACGCTCATCTTC
>MENB01000116.1:0-6061 GCA_001768125.1 Armatimonadetes bacterium RBG_19FT_COMBO_69_19 | reverse complement strand
CGGCACAGGGCTGCGCGAGGTGATGACCCCGCCGCAGATCTTCACCTACGCGCTCGTCAACACGATCGCGATCCCCTGCACGGCGACGATCGGTGTCCTGGCACGAACGGTGGGCGCCCGTCGCGCCGCGGCGATCGCCGGCGGGACGCTGCTTCTGGCCGTGCTCCTCGGGGGAATCGCCGCTCGGGTGCTCGCCGGGCTCTGACGCGCGGGGTGACTGTTACAGCAGCTTCGCGCCGTTGATCTGCAATTTGAACTCGCAGGTCAGGAACTGCGCGGCCCGGCGGCACATCACCATGCGGCTGAGAAAGATCTCGAAGTACTCCATCACCTGCGACAGCTTCGTGTCGATGGTGAGCTCGAGCGCGATCGTCTTGCTCTTCTCGTCCACGCGCAGGAAGGAGTGCTCGACCGCGTAGTTCACCCGGTCGTGGATGTCGAAGGTCGTCGGGTCGGGGTTGCGCACGCGGGAGCGGTGCACGTCGGACTTGTCGGCCAGGATGACCGCGGCGCCCACGGGGCTGACCGGCTCCCCGCCCTTCTCCTCATGGTTGCCGATCGCGCCCATCACGACCGCCCGCTCCACCGAATCCATCCCCAGGCGCTGGAGGATGCCGTTGGCGAGCATCGCGCCCGTGTGCTCGTGGTTGATCCGGCTGACCAGGTTGCCGATGTCGTGCAGGTACGCCGCGAGCGCGGCCAGCTGCGCGTCCCGTTCCGGATAGGCCAGGCGCTTCAGGGTATTGTAGGCGATGCTGGCCGTCAGGTTGGCGTGGCGCGCCCCGTGCTCGGTGTACCCGATCGCGCCCGTGTACTCGTTCGCCTTGATGATGTACGCGTCCACCTCGGGATCCCGCTTCACGCCCTCGAGGGTGACGAGCCGCTGCTTCGCGGCGAGGATCTCCGCAGATTCTGCCATCGGAATGGTGCGCTCCTGTGTGATGGTGAGCTAGGGCCTGGGCGGCCCGCTCTCGCTCACGGGCGACGGCGTGGCCTCCTGCTTGCGGGTGCGGACGTAGGACACCGCGCCCCGGTCCGCCTTCACCCGGAGGTTCGGGGCGATCTCCAGGGTCAGCATGTCCTCGTCGACGTCGTGGATCGTGGCATGCAGTCCGCCCATGGTCACGATCCGGTCGCCCTTCTTGAGCTTGCCCAGCATCTCCCGGCGGCTGCGCTGCTGCTTCTGCTGGGGCCGGATGAGCAGCATATAGAACACCACGAGCAGCAGGACGTAGAAGATGATGACCGACGGAAACCTCGAGCCGGCCTGGAGGATCGGCACGGCACACCTCCCTGGCGTGCACGCGGCACGCCAAGATTAACTTGTATCACAGTTGGCAGTTCCCTGCCACATACGCTCACCAGCCGGTGCGGTACGCGGTGAGCACCCCGCGGCGCCAGACCTCGAACGCATCCTCGGCGACAGCCGCCCGTGCCTCATCCATGAGCCGTCCCAGGAAGGCCAGGTTGTGGTACGTGGCCAGCCGCGGCCCGAGCATCTCGTCCGCGTTGAAGAGGTGCCGCAGGTACGCGCGTGAGTAGGTCCGGCAGACGCGGCAGGCGCAGTCCGGGTCGGGCGCGGTGTGGTCGTCCCGGAAGCGCGCGCTGCGCACCGTCAGCCGTCCCTGCCGGGTGAAGATGACGCCCGTGCGCGCGACGCGGGTCGGCAGCACGCAGTCGAACATGTCCGCCCCGCGGGCGATCGCTTCGACGAGATCCGGCGGAGCGCCCACGCCCATCACGTAGCGGGGGCGGTCCGGGGGCAGGCGCGCCGTGACCTCGGCGACCAGGGCGTGGCCGAGCTCCCGAGGTTCTCCGACGCTCAATCCTCCGATCGCGTACCCGTCGAATCCCATCTCGACGATCCGCACAGCGGCCTCGCGGCGGAGCCGCTCGGCGAATCCACCCTGCACGATCCCGAAGAGCATCTGGTCCGGTCCGGCCCCGCGCGCCTTCGAGCGCTCAGCCCAGAGCATCGTGATGCGCAGCGCCTCGCGCGCCTCCCCGTCGCCGGCAGGATACCCCAGGCAGACGTCGAGCGGCATCACGAGGTCACTGCCGAGCTTCGCCTGGATCTCGAGCACGCCTTCCGGAGTAAAGGTGTGCTCGCTGCCGTCGATGGGAGACCGGAACGTGACACCGTCGTCGCCCAGCCGCCGCAGCTTCGCCAGGCTGAAGACCTGGAAGCCTCCGCTGTCGGTGAGGATCGGCCCGTCCCACCCCATGAACCGGTGGAGCCCGCCGGCGCGCGCCACCACGCTGGCGCCGGGACGGAGGTAGAGGTGGAAGGTGTTCGCGAGCACGATCTCTGCCCCGGTCTCACGGACCTCGTCGAAGGTGAGCGCCTTCACCGTGCCCTGGGTCCCGACCGGCATGAACGCCGGGGTCTGCACGGCCCCATGCGGCGTGTACAGAATCCCCAACCGTGCCGCCCCGTCGGCGGCGCGGTGGACCAACTCGAACCGAAAGCCTTCCATAACGCGACGAGTATAGCAGAGGAGCCCGCGAACGGCCCGGAGAATCGCACCCGCAGTCTAGATGTAGGAGGTCCGGAATGTCCGACCACGCCATTGAAGCATTGCTGCTCGAAGGCCGCCGCTTCGAGCCGCCGGAGGCGTTCCGCGCCCGCGCGGCGCTGCGCGACCCGCGCATCTATGAAGACGCGCAGCGGGATCCCGAGGGGTTCTGGGCGTCGATCGCGCGCGAGCTGCACTGGTTCCGGCCCTGGACCAAAGTCCTCGAGTGGGCTCCGCCCTACGCGAAGTGGTTCGTGGACGCCCGGACCAACATCGCCTACAACGCCCTGGACCGCCACCTCGGCACGCCGCGCCGCAACAAGGCCGCGATCATGTGGGAAGGCGAGCCGGGCGACGAACGTGTGCTCACCTATGCCGACCTGCACCGCGAGGTGAGCAAGTTCGCCAACGTCCTCAAGGGCCTGGGCGTGCGCTCCGGCGACCGTGTCGCGATCTACCTGCCGATGATCCCGGAGCTCCCCATCGCGATGCTGGCCTGCGCGCGCATCGGCGCGGCGCACACCGTCATCTTCGGCGGGTTCAGCGCGGAGGCACTGCGCGACCGCATCAACGATGCCCAGGCCAAAGTCCTCATCACCGCCGACGGGGGGTGGCGCCGCGGGAACGTCGTGCCCCTCAAGCGGAACGCCGACGAGGCGCTCGAGGGGACGCCCTCCATCCAGCACGTCGTGGTGGTCCGGCGCATCGGTGAGGCCGCCGCGATCCACATTCGGGAAGGCCGCGACCACTGGTGGCACCGGCTCATGGCGGACGCCGCGCTGCGCTGCGAGGCGGAGCCCGTGGACAGCGAGCACCTCCTGTACATCCTCTACACCAGCGGGACGACGGGCAAGCCGAAGGGGATCGTCCACACCACCGGCGGCTACATGGCCGGGACGTACGCCACCACGAAGTGGATCTTCGACCTGCGCGAAGACGACGTGTACTGGTGCACCGCCGACATCGGGTGGGTGACCGGCCATTCGTACATCGTCTACGGGCCACTGCTGAACGGCGCCACGGCGGTCATGTACGAGGGCACGCCGGACTACCCCGAGAAAGACCGCTTCTGGGCGATCGTCGAGAAGTATGGCGTCAACGTCATCTACACCGCCCCCACGGCCATCCGCACCTTCATGAAGTGGGGGCCGGACCACCCGCGCCGGCACGATCTGAGCTCACTGCGCCTGCTCGGCACCGTGGGGGAGCCGATCAACCCCGAAGCCTGGGTGTGGTACTACCGGTACATCGGCGGCGAGCGCTGCCCGGTCGTGGACACGTGGTGGCAGACGGAGACGGGCATGATCCTCATCTCGCCGCTGCCCGGGATCACCACGCTGAAGCCCGGGTCGGCGACCCGCGCCCTCCCCGGGATCTCCGCCGAGATCGTGAACGAGCAGGGCCGCCCGGTGGGACCGAACGAAGGCGGCTACCTGGTGCTCACCCGGCCCTGGCCGGCGATGCTGCGTGGGATCTACGGCGATCCCGAGCGCTACCAGCAGCAGTACTGGAACCGCTTCCCCGGGATGTACTTCACGGGGGACGGCGCGAAGCGCGACGAGGATGGATACATCTGGCTGCTCGGCCGCGTGGACGACGTGATCAATGTCGCCGGCCACCGTATCGGGACCTACGAGGTGGAGTCCGCGCTGGTGGACCACCCCTCGGTGGCGGAGGCGGCGGTCATCGGCGTCAGCCACGACATCAAGGGTCAGGCCATCGCCGCCTTCGTCACGCTGAAGGAAGGGAACGCCCCGGGGACCGAGGCCGTGGAGACCCTGAAGCAGCACGTCGTGAAGAAGATCGGCGCCCTGGCCCGGCCCGAGCAGATCCTCTTCACCGGCGAGCTGCCCAAGACGCGCAGCGGGAAGATCATGCGGCGGCTGCTGCGGGACATCGCCGAGGGGCGGATCATGGGGGATACGACGACGCTCGCGGATCCGAACGTCGTGGAAGCCCTGAAGAACCGCTACGAGGAGGAAGTGGGGAGCTAGCGGAGTGGCACGCTGAGCGAGCCGTTGAGGATCCAGTTCCAGAAGACGCTGGTCGTCACCGGGCGGTGGCTCCGCTCGAGTGCCTCTGCCCCGAGTACGACCTCCACACGCGAGGCGAGGATCACATCGTCCCCGTTACCGTCCCCCTCGCGCACCCCCTCGGCGCGGATGAGATCGCCCACCGCGATCTCCCCCCCGGAGGCCCGCACGCCGCTGATCACCGTCGCGCTCATGAGCCGCACGGTGACCATCGAGCGGTCAACGTGCCGGATGGCCAGTGCGCCCTCCGAGCGGGAGACGACGAAGCCCTTGACGGTCATTTCGGGGCCGGCGGCGGCAACCGCGGCCGGCCAGAAGTTGAGGACGAGCAGCAGCGCCACTGCGGGGCGCACCATACCTCCCCATATTCCCACGCGCGGACCAGGGTAAACTTCGCCCGGGACGAGATCTGCGGCAGGAGAAGCTGCGCGCGCAGCACGAAGAGGACAAGCCCGGTGATGCCTAGTCATGGATGAGCAGAAGCCCAAGAGCCGCGAGGAGATCCTGGCCGCGATCAAGGCCAAGGCCGACGCGATCCGCGCTCAGCGCACGACCGCCACGGCGAAGCCCGAAGCGCCGGCGGCTCAGCCCGGGGTCCCCGGCCCCACGCTCGAGACGTTCGTCTCTTCGTTGAACGCCGCGGGACGGCCGGCGGTGACGCCGCAGAACCCCGGGGTGCGGGCCTTCGGCAGCGTGAATTCCGGCGTGGAGTTGCGGTGTGCCTCCGCCGAGGAGGAGAACCTGCGCAAGTTGCTCGGTGGGATCGGTGTCTACCAGAACCCGGTGCGGGGCGGGGCATTTCAGATCGACTACCGCTACTATGCGGAGGCGAAGGCCCGCCTCGAGCGCGCGGGGTACCTGGTCGAAGAGGATGAGTTCGGCCCGCTCGACCTGAAGGCCTGGACCCCGTTGCGGGGCGGCTGGTCCAAGGTCAAAGAATGAGCATCGCGTCCCCGAAGCTGTAGAAGCGGTACCGTTCCCTGATCGCCTCGGCATAGGCCCGCAGGATCAGCTCTCTCCCCGCGAGCGCACTGACGAGCATCAACAGCGTCGTCCTCGGCAGGTGGAAGTTCGTGACCAGGGCATCAACGGCGCGGAAGCGGTGGCCCGGCACGATGAAGAGATGGCTCCACCCTACCCCGGGCCGCGCCACGCCGTCTTCACCCGTCACCGTTTCCAGCGTTCGCACCGCGGAGGTTCCCACCGGGATGATCCGGCCTCCGCGCGCTCGCGCCGCGGTGGTCGCCTCCGCCGCACGCGGGGTGACCTCATACCACTCCGCGTCCATCCGGTGCTGCGCCGGATCCTCCGCCGTTATGGGCCGGAAGGTACCCACCCCGATGTGCATCGTCAGCGTCACCGTGCTCACGCCGGAGCCGCGGATGCGTGCCAGCAACTCCGGGGTGAAATGCAATCCCGCGGTCGGCGCGGCCACGGCGCCCTCCACCGCGGCGTAGACGGTCTGGTAGTCTCCGGGATCGCCCAGCGGCTCGTGGACATAGGGGGGGAGCG
>MENB01000115.1:4083-6452 GCA_001768125.1 Armatimonadetes bacterium RBG_19FT_COMBO_69_19 | reverse complement strand
ACCACGCGGTCGCCGAGCGTCATCGCCTCGACCTGGTCGTGCGTGACGTAGATGGCCGTCGTCTCGAGGCGGTCGTGCAGACGCTTGAGCTCGACGCGCATCTGCACGCGGAGCTTCGCGTCCAGGTTGGACAGGGGCTCGTCGAAGAGGAACACCTGGGGGTGGCGGACGATCGCGCGGCCGACCGCGACGCGCTGCCGCTGGCCGCCCGAGAGCTGCCGGGGCTTGCGCCGGAGCAGCTCCTGGATGCCGAGGATCTCGGCGGCGTCCCCCACGCGCTTGGCGATCTCCGCCTTCGGGAACTTCCGCATCTTCAGCCCGAACGCCATGTTGTCGTACACGGTCATGTGCGGGTAGAGCGCGTAGTTCTGGAAGACCATCGCGATGTCGCGGTCCTTCGGCGGCAGGTCGTTGACGACGCGGTCGCCGATCGTGATCTCGCCCGCGGTGATCTCCTCGAGGCCCGCGACCATCCGGAGCGTGGTCGACTTGCCGCACCCGGAGGGGCCGACGAGCACGACGAACTCCTTGTCGCGGACGTGGAGGTTCACGTCCTTGACGGCGTGCACCTCGTCGTACTTCTTGTTGAGGTCCTTCATCAGCACCTGGGCCATCGTGTCCTCTCCTGGTCCTGGGGCGTCAGGCCTTCGTGCTGCCCGCCGTGAGGCCCGAGATATAGTAGTCCATGAGGAACGCGTAGAGGAGCACGGGCGGCAGCGACGCCAGCAGCGCCCCCGCCATCAGCCCGCCCCAGTGATAGACGTCCCCCTTGATCAGGCTCGTCACCGTGCCGGCCGTGAGCACCTGCTCGCTGCTCGAGTAGATGAACGCGAGCGGGTAGAGGAACCCGGACCACGAGACGGTGAAGGCGAAGATCGTGGCCGCGATCAGGCCGGGCACGGCCACGGGGAGGAAGATCCGCACGAGCATCTGGAAGTGGTTGGCGCCGTCCACGAGCGCCGCCTCGTCCAGCTCCCTGGGAATCGAGGCGAAGTAGCCGATCAGGAGCCAGGTGCAGAACGGCACGATCGCGGTCGGGTAGACGACGAGCAGCGACCACTTCGAGTTGAGCAGGCCGAGCCCGCCGATGACCTTGAACAACGGGATGAACAGCAGCGAGTCCGGGACGAGGTAGACGAGGAACACCCCCGTGCCGATCACGCCGGCGCCGAGGAACCCCAGGCGCGAGAGGGCGTAGGCCGCCATCACGCTGATCACCATTGAGACCAGCACGGTCGGGACCGTGACCAGCACGGAGTTCTTGAGGTACACGAGGAAGTCGGTCTTCGTGAACAGGTCCCGGTAGTGCTTGAGCGTCGCGCCCTGCTGGATGATCAGCGGGATGCCCTCGAGGCTCTCGATCTCCTGGTTGGTCTTGAGCGACGTGAGGGCCATCCAGTAGGGCGGGAACAGGAAGAAGACCATGAAGGCCCCGACGATGCCGTAGCAGACCAGGAGTGTGGCGGTGCGGCGCGCCCGGGGCGAGCCGATCACGAGGTGCTCCGGCGGATGCCGCGCAGGATGAAGAACGCGGACACCGCGAGGATGGGGAACATGAAGAGCGAGACGGCCGCGCCGAGCGGGACGTCGCCGGAGGCGATGCCCAGCTCGAACGCGTAGGTGCCGAACAGGTGCGTCCACTCGCGCGGCCCGCCGCGCGTGAGCACGCGGACGATGTCGAAGGTCGCCAGCGTCACGATGGTCGAGAAGAGCAGGGTGATCGCGATGATGTTCTTCAGCATCGGCAGCGTGACGTAGCGCAGCCGCTGCGCGGCGTTCGCGCCGTCGATCGCCGAGGACTCGTACAGCTCCTGGGGGATGGACTTCAGCCCCGCGAGGTACGTGATCATGAAGAAGGGCGTGCCGTACCAGATGTTGACCAGCGTGACCGAGAAGCGGGCCCAGAAGGGCTCGGCCAGCCAGGACTTCGGGCTGAAACCGAGCAGGACCAGGACCCAGTTGAGGGCGCTGTGGGTCGGCTCGTAGATCCACCACCAGCCGAGGCTCGACAGCGCGAGCGGCATGACCCACGGGATCAGGGAGAGCCCGCGCCACACGCGCTGGCCGCGCGGCGGCAGCGTGTGGATGACGAGCGCCAGGGTGAGGCCGAGGATCGCCTTCCAGAGCACCGCCAGGGACGTGAAGAGGAAGGACGTCTGCACGACCAGCCAGAAGGTGTCCCGCGTCAGGAGGAAGCGGAAGTTGTCCAGGCCGACGAACGCCGTCTCGCGCTTGTTCAGCAGGGAGAGGTAGATCGCGTAGAAGAACGGGTAGGCGACGAGCCCGACGATCAACAGAATGAGCGGCAGCGTCATGACGATGCCGACGGCCGAGCGCGACCGCAGACGGACGAGGAGCCGCGCCCGCGC
>MENB01000115.1:3001-3958 GCA_001768125.1 Armatimonadetes bacterium RBG_19FT_COMBO_69_19 | reverse complement strand
GCCGTGATCTTGCCCACCATGATCGGCAGCAGCCACCTCGAGTAGATCTGGGCGGCGATCTCCTGCTTCGCCGGCCACCCGGCGACGATCAGCTTCTCGTCGCCGCGGACGGGGTAGTTGTACTGCCCGCCCTTCGGCGGCTCGATCTCGTTCCAGATGGGGTGCGTCAAGAAGGCCACCGTCTGCGGCATGTCGTACCCCTGCGACGCGGTGACCGTCTTCCACTGCTGCTCCTTCTGCGACAGGTGCAGCAGCAGGTCCTTGGCCGCGCTCTTGTTCTTGCCGAAGCCCCAGACGCCCCACGTGAACGGCAGCGAGCCGCGGAACCGGCCCTTCACGCCGCGCGGCGCGTCGTGGTGCCAGACCTGCGCCGCGACCTCGATACGGTCGCGCTTGGCCACCGTCCAGGCGCTCGGCGGGTTGAAGATCGCTGAGCCCTTGCCCGAGATGAGCCAGCGGTTGTTGGACGCGTCGTCCCAGCCGTAGATGTCCTTCGGCATGTACTGGACGAGCTGCTTGAGGTAGTCGATCGCTGCGAGCGTCGCGTCGGACTCGATGGTGATGGTGCCCTTCTCGTCCATCGGGAACGAGCCGTACGTCGCGAAGAGGGGCCCGAGCCAGTCGTTGGAGTCGGTGTTCTCCGCGATCGAGGCGCCGACCGGGAACCCGGCGGCGTGGACCTTCTTGGCGCCCTCGAGGAACATCTTCCAGTCCCAGGCGTCCACCTTCTTCTTGTCGCGCTTCTTCGCGTCCGCCGGGAAGATCGCCTGGACGTCGATCCCCGCGTGCTTCTTCCACAGGTCCATCCGGGTCTCGAGCGGGTAGGTGTGCGAGCCGATCGGCGAGGGCAGCGTGACCCACTTGCCACCCTGCCGGTTCAGGTACGTCGCGTTCTCGTTGTACGGCCCGTACTTCTTGATGACGGCGTCGGCGACGTCGTTCATCGGTTCGAGCTTG
>MENB01000115.1:1949-2924 GCA_001768125.1 Armatimonadetes bacterium RBG_19FT_COMBO_69_19 | reverse complement strand
GGTGAGCTGGAGCTTGTTGCCGATCGAGGTGATGAAGTCGATCGTGACGTCGACCTTGTTCGCCTTCCCCCAGTCCTCGACGATGCCCTTCAGCACGGCGTTGGCCCCGGGGACCCAGTGGTCCCAGAGCCCGAGCGCGAGCTTGCCCGCACCCCGGGAGACCTGCGGGAAGCCCACGACCCCGGCTGCGGCGGCGCCGGCGGCGGTGGTCTTGAGGAACTGCCGACGACTCGTCTGCTCCATGATGAATCCTCCTTGGGTAGCGCGAACAACCCACACCATCACGGGCGCTGCGGTGGCGCTCACTATAGTCCTCGCGGGGCGCGCGGGCAAGCCTGGCCCGTCGGCCGGGCCCTTCACCTAGCCCTTCACCGACCCGGTCAGGCCGGTCACGTAGTACTCGACGAAGAACGAGTAGACCAGGGCCACCGGGACGGAGCCGAGGAGCGCGCCCGCCATGAGCTGGCCCCAGAAGTAGATGTCGCCGCGGATCAGCTCGGACACGACGCCGACCGGCACCGTCTTGCGCTCGGGCGAGGAGATGAACACGAGCGCGTAGATGAACTCGTTCCACGAGAGCGTGAACGCGAAGATCCCCGCCGACAGGATCCCCGGGACCGCGATCGGGAAGACGATGCGGATCATCGCCCCGAAGCGCGTCGCCCCGTCGATCCGCGCGCACTCCTCCAGCTCTTTCGGGATGGTCTTGAAGTAGCCCATGAGGAGCCACGTGCAGAACGGGATCAGGAAGGTGGGGTAGGTGAGGATCAACGCCCAGGGCGTGTTGCCGAGCTGGAACTCGCGGATGATGTTCGCGAGCGGGATGAACAGCAGCGTCGGCGGCACCAGGTACGTCACGAAGATGGACGTCCCGAGCGCGCCCGCGAGCGGGAACCGGAGGCGCGCCAGCGCGTACCCGGCCAGGAGGCCGCAGAAGAGCGAGATCACCGTGGAGACCACCGCGATGAAGAACGT
>MENB01000115.1:1661-1905 GCA_001768125.1 Armatimonadetes bacterium RBG_19FT_COMBO_69_19 | reverse complement strand
GCGAGCGTCCAGAACGGCGTGTTGTTGGCGGCCCGCCACGAGCGGTAGAGCTCGGCGTCCGGCCGGATCGCCGTGATGAGCATCCAGTAGAAGGGGAAGAGCGTGCCGATCACCAGGAGCGTCAGCGGGACGTAGAAGAACACCCACGTCTTCCAGCGCCGCTCGATCATCGCGCTCAGGCCCCCTCGAGCCGGCGGAGGTACCGGAGCTGCACCCAGACGACGACGAGGAGCACGGGGAACAT
>MENB01000115.1:1465-1537 GCA_001768125.1 Armatimonadetes bacterium RBG_19FT_COMBO_69_19 | reverse complement strand
TCACCGAGAAGACCACGACGACGATCGTCACCGGCTTGAGGAGCGGCCACGTGACGTGCCAGAACCGGTGCC
>MENB01000115.1:1210-1454 GCA_001768125.1 Armatimonadetes bacterium RBG_19FT_COMBO_69_19 | reverse complement strand
CCGTCGAGCGAGGCGGCCTCGTGGAGGTCGGGGCTGATCGTCTGGAGCCCCGCCAGCAGCGTGATCGCGAAGAACGGCATCCCGCGCCACGTGTTGACGACGATCGCGGCCCAGAGCGCCCAGTCGCCGTCGGACAGGAAGGGCAGCTTCGTGACCATGAGGCCGCTCCGGTAGAGGACCCAGTTGAGCACGCTGAACGTCGGGTCGAACATCCAGCGCCAGGCGAACGTCGAGAGCACGGTGG
>MENB01000115.1:0-1189 GCA_001768125.1 Armatimonadetes bacterium RBG_19FT_COMBO_69_19 | reverse complement strand
CAGGCGCTTGCCCCGGAAGTGGCGGTTCAGCAGGAGCGCCAGCCACATCCCGAGCGCGAGCTTGAACAGCGTGGCCCAGACCGTGTAGAAGGCCGTGTTCCAGAACGCGGTGCGGAAGATGCTGTCGTTCCACGCCTTGACGAAGTTCTGGAGGCCCACGAACGCGCCCGGGTTGCCCACGCTCGTGCTCGAGAGCGAGAGCCAGAGGCCCATGACGAAGGGGTACGCGATGAAGACGCCCAGCAGGAGGACGGCCGGCGCCAGGAGCAGCCCGGCGAGCAGCCGCTCGTTCTCGAGGAAGCGCGTCAGCGGCGCCGGCTGGGAGGTCCCGGGGTGGGGGAGCGCCACCTCGAGCCCGGCGGCGCCCCCCGCACCCCCAGCGATCGGCTTCTTCAAGCCCTACCCGTAGATCTTCTTCAGCTCACCCTCGGCCCACTTGACGGCGTCCTCGGCCTTCGTGCCGCCGGCGGCCTTGGCGTACATGTCCACGATGATGTACTTCGTGTAGGCCTCGGTGGCCCTGGCGGTCGCCGGGCCCTGGTGGCCCAGCATGAGCGTCTTGCTCGCCGCGCGCTGGAACACCTGCAGCGGCTTGTCCAGCTTCGACCACATCGCGTGGTCCTCCCACTGCCGTGTGCTGCCCACGCTGTAGCCGAAGTTGACCTCGAACCACTTGCCGTAGTTCGCCGGCTGGTGGTGCCACCGGAGGAAGTCCTTGGCGAGCTTCTGGTTCTTCGAGTACTTCATGACGCTGTGCTGGAAGGGCAGGTAGAGGGCGAACTGCCCCGCCGGGCCCGCCGGGAGCAGCGCGGCGTGGTCGATGTCGTCGACCATCGGGTTGCCCTTCTCGTCCTTGATCTTGTCCTTCTGACGCTTGGCGACGATGTAGATCGACGCGCCGTTGAGCGTGGCGGAAAGCTCGCCCGCGTGGAACGCGCGGTTGTTGTTCGTGTCGTCCCAGGCGAGACCGCCCTCGTCGCAGGCGTCCTTCCAGAAGGCCTGGAGGAACTTCACCGACTCCAGCGTGTTCTTCGAGTTCAGCACGACCTTCTTGCCGCCCTTGTCGACCTCGGCGCCGCCGAAGTCCCACAGCAGGGGGTAGGAGAACGTCGGGGGGTCGCCGAAGCTGTGGCCGAGGGCCTGGCCGATCGGCTTGCCCTTCTTCTTGAGCTGGGCGCCGACCCTGCGG
>MENB01000114.1:7179-7440 GCA_001768125.1 Armatimonadetes bacterium RBG_19FT_COMBO_69_19 | reverse complement strand
AGGCTTCCCTCCCTGGTGATCAGTAGTAGTAGTAGTGGATCGAAATTACTTCGTTCGGGCTAACAGGCACTCCTCCTGGAAGACGCGCGGGGGGGAATCCCCGCCGCAGGTGCAGAAACCTCATGGTACCAGCCATGAATGTCCTGAAAGCGAGAGTATTCGTGCTCCTGAGCGGGGTCGCCGTCCTCTCCGGCTGCGGGACTACCGGCAGCCTGACGGGCACGACGCCCGTGGGCGATGCCACGCCCCCGACGGTCACGG
>MENB01000114.1:6960-7117 GCA_001768125.1 Armatimonadetes bacterium RBG_19FT_COMBO_69_19 | reverse complement strand
AAACCCATGAGCACTCGATCCGTGGCCATCTCCGCCCAGCCGCAGGTCGCCCTCGGCCCCGGCGAGTGGTCTGCCGATGAGCGTACGGTCGGCTTCAAGGCGCAGGCGCCGCTCAGCGCGGGGACCCGCTACACGATCACGGTCACCGGTCAGGACA
>MENB01000114.1:6574-6928 GCA_001768125.1 Armatimonadetes bacterium RBG_19FT_COMBO_69_19 | reverse complement strand
TCGTTCACGGCGAGCGCCCCCGGGGGTCGAGCCGGGACGGGAGCGGCGCGGCTCGCCCAGCGCGTGGAAGCGCGCTCCGATCTGCGCGTGTTTACGCTCTTCGCGGCGCTGAACGCGGCAGGGTACGAGCGTGGCGCCCCCGAGTCGAGCGCAGTGCGCGATGCCGTTCGCACCGCATCGGGGGATCTCCCGCTGAAGACGGTCGAGCCATTCCGGAAATACTGGGCCGAGCACCCACAGTCGCTCGAAGCGTACATCCGGTATGTGCTCAACGTCGGCGACCCGCCTGAGTTCGCCGAGCAGCGGGCTCCGGAGGGCCTCGATCGCCTGAACCGCGTGCTGGCCGGCTTTTAC
>MENB01000114.1:5808-6537 GCA_001768125.1 Armatimonadetes bacterium RBG_19FT_COMBO_69_19 | reverse complement strand
GCCAGGCGCACGACGCAGCGGCCGCCGCCTTCGCGGCAGACGGCCCGAAGGTCATTGGCCAGGTGCTGGACTACGCGCGCGCCACGGACGTTCCCTCCGAGCGAATCGTCCTGGTCCCGAACCTGCTGGATGACCCCACCGCCGCGTACCTCGTCCGCCAGCCCCAGCGCGTCGTCTTCGTCTTCGGCTCGCGCGGGAGCGGCGACACCCTGGCGGTGACACAGCTCGCCGCCCGCCTCACGCTCGACAAGCTGCCCGACGCCGCAGCGGCGGAACTCCGGCGGACCGAGGCGCTGTTCCCGCTGATCAGGGAGCAGGCGCAGAAGGAAGGGCTGACGTCCTGGGAAGGCGTGGTCCGGGAGAGCCTCGTCGCGGCGGTCACAGCCCGGCTTGCGCTCCCGGCGGAGCGCCGGGCCGACTATCTGAAGAAGCAGTACGCCCGCGGCCTCATTCTAGTCGACCACTTCGCCCGCGAGTTGGACCGGTACGAACGGAGCACGGTCCCACTGCCGGAGTTCGTTGCCGAGCTGCTGCGGACGGTCAACCTGGAGGAGGAGCAGCGGGTCTTCTCGACCCGCCGGCCCTAAGGCACCGTCACCTGGACGTCGCCCCCCGTGATGTCGAAAGACGGGTCCGAGGCGTCTCCCGAGCGATCCTCACCGGCCACGTAGGCATCGCGCCGCAGGTCCACGGTCAGGAACGCGAAGCGGTCCCCTGTGCCCTCGCCGA
>MENB01000114.1:5419-5754 GCA_001768125.1 Armatimonadetes bacterium RBG_19FT_COMBO_69_19 | reverse complement strand
GCAACGGGGCCGCGGAGCCGGTCTGGAGATCCGAGAGCGCCACGCGCACCCGGAGGCCGCGGCCGCCGGCGAGAACCTGGCCGAAGATGTACGGCTGCGGTGGGCGCACAGCGACGAACTCGAACGGCCGGAACGCCCCCGGCGGGATGCGCCCGAAGAAGAAGCGGCCACCCCGATAGAGCACGTAGTGCGACCAGTTGCTGCTGTCGCTCTGCGGTCCGGTAAGGAGCGAGTCGTCGGCGGTGAAGGCGATGTAGTAGGCGCCGCCGGCCGGTTTCACCGGCCCCGCAAGGTGCATCGTCACGACCAGCTGCTGGCCCACCTGTGCGTAAGCG
>MENB01000114.1:0-5407 GCA_001768125.1 Armatimonadetes bacterium RBG_19FT_COMBO_69_19 | reverse complement strand
GCGAGCACCAGGATCAGTCCTGCCACGATGCCGCGCATCACCGGCCCCTTTCCGTCATTAGCATAGCCGATGCGTGCGCTCACCGGCCCGTGCCGATCTGCAGCGGCTGGTCGAAGAGCAGTCCGCCCCGCCCGCCGATGCCGACCCGCCCGCGTCCCCACGGCACGGCCGTGAGCCACAACTCCAGCCAGGTCTCGTTCCGCGCGCCGAAGTGGGTCAGGCTTACGCCGAGACAATCGCAGAAGATCCGGCTGACAGAGACGCGGTCGTGCACGACGCGGCCGCTCAATCCATCGTAATAGCCGATGTACTGCACGCGCCAGTCTTTGCCGAGTTGGAGATCCACGTTCGCCTCGACCCGGTCCAGCCGCCGCAGATTGGGGTCGAAGGTCACGGCCGCCCCCACGCTCCATCCCCCCGGAGGCAGGTAGAACGCGCGGGCGGTCACGAGCCCGGGGGTGCGCGTGAGGAAATCGTACGAAGCCCCAGCGCTGAGGAGTAGCCGCGGCGCGCGGTAGGAGACCGTGACGTCTGCGGCGCTCACCGTCCCCACGATCTGATCGAACAGGAAGGGACTCGTCCCCGAAGGGAACTGCCCGGTGTATCCGGCGCGGGCGTCGAGCCGCTCCGTGAGGCGGTGGATGTACTCGACCCGCCCGCCGGAGAAGACACGACGGTCCCCGGTGGAGTACCAGCTCCCCCGGGCGAAGGCGCGCACGCCGAGGGTGCCGCGCTCCCCGATTCGCACCGGCCCCGTGACCGTGGCCAGCAGGTCGGTGCGCACCGCATCGAGCGTCGTCACCCCCGCGCCGACCGTGGTCTCACGGAAGCGGCCCGCGCCGCCTTCGAGCTGCGCGACCAGCGAAGTCTCGCCGAGCCGGATGGGGGCCAGGGCTACCGTGAGCTCCGGCAGCCGCTCAAGTGCATACCGGGAGTCGCCCGGGAACCGCTCGGCATCGAGATCCCAGCGGGTCTCGGCGACCAAGCGCGCACTGAATCGTGGGGCGAGGTAGGCGAGCGCGATCCGCGGCATCAGCTCGTCGTCCACGCCGAGGGCGGAGCGGACGCGGGTGAACGGGAGGACGGCGTCCACGAACCAGCGATCAGCGAGCCGCTGGCTGTGCGCCAACGTCGTGGCCAGGAAGGAGTCGGCGACCCCGGGGGCCGGTGAGCTCTGACTGTAGGTCCCGAACAGGAACGTGAACGCCTCCGGCCGCTGACGGCTCAGGTCGAAGGCCGTAAAGAAGCTGCTCGTGGACGGCTGCGCCGCGAACGACCGCCCGAAGTAGTCGGCGAACACGCTCGCCTGCACCGAGGGGGTAATCTGCTGCGCGTGGGCCAGGACGCCGCGGAGGTCCACGCCGCCGGTCTGCCGGTTCGCCAGGCGGTACAGCAGCGCGGATCCGCGTCCGCCTCGCACCTGATAGACGTGCTCGACGCCGACCCCGACCCCCAGGCGTTCCATCCAGTCCGCGTGGAGAAAGCCGTAGTGTGACGGGTTGAGGTAGTAGGTGTAGGCGGTCTTGAGGAACCAGCCCTCCGCGTCGCTGTACCCGACCACCGGCACGATGCGCGACTCGCGCCGTTCCTGAAGGAAGATGATGAACCACGGCAGCGTGAAGAGCCGGCGGTCGCCGAGCCACACCGAGACGCGCCGCCCGACGATCTTGTCGCCGACGATGATCCCGATCTCCGCGGCGGTGAACGACACCAGCGGGTCGTCGGGATCGCAGGTCGTAGCAAACGCGTCGCGGGCGCTGGCGAACCGGGGGGGATCACCCTCGAGCCGGGCCGCGCGGAGCGTCACCGATCCCAGGACCATCGGTCCGGTGTAGGTGGTCTCGGCCTGGTACAGGGTCCCCACACGCGTGTTGATGTTGTAGGTCAGGAAGTCTCCGGTGACCGTCTGACCGGCCACCTCGAGGCTCACCTGACCTTCGGCGTTGACCTCCCCTGTGGCCAGGTTGGCGACGAGGTCGTCTGCCCTGATGATCACGTCGGCGGCGGTGAGCACCACGTGGCCGGAGGCGGTGAGCACCCGCGTCCGCCGGTCGTAGCGGAACACGTCGGCGGTGACGCGGACCGGTAGGTCTTCCTCTTGGAGGGCCTGGGCGGGGACGGGCAGCAGAACGAGGAGGAGGAGCAGGAGGGCGGCGCTTCTCACTTCCCTCGCTTCACGGAGAACTCGGTCTCCACGTTGCCCATCGCCTCGAACGTTTCATCCGCGAGCGAGATCACGACTTTGTCGGCCCGCAGCCAGCTTCCGTCCGCCTCCCGGATGCGCACGTTGCCCGTCACGACGAGCATGCGCTCGCGGCTCGTGTAGAGCGCGTGATCGCCGGTGGCGAGACGTCCCTCCTGCTCCACCCGGATGGCCCCGTCGGCCTGCATGTCGCGCGAGCGCAGCTGGATCACCACCCGGTCGCAGGCCATGACGGTGCGGGATGCGAGGGCTTTCGCCGCCTCCGGATCCTCCGTGGCCAGCCATTCGCCGCTGCGCTGATCGACCACGACGTCCCCGGTCAGCTCCAGGACGTTCCTGACCTCGGAATACACCAGCTTCCTGGCCCGGGCGGTCTTGTCCGGTTGCGTGACCGTCACCGCACCCTCGGCCTCCGCCTCGTTGGCGTCCCACCGGAACCGCATCCGGTCGGCCGTGATCGTCGTTTCCTGATCGGCGAGCGCCTGCGCGGCCCCATCCTGGCTCCCGGGGAGTGCCCGGGGGGCGCGGACCAGGGAGGCGTGACCGGTCACCTCGGCGTCCTTCGTCTTCATGTGGGCGACCAGCTCGTCGCCCGTGAGCGTGCTGCCTTCACGCTCGAGACGGACGCTCCCGCGTGCCCGCACGACCTGGCCGGCCACATCAAATGTGACCTCCGCGGCGTTGACCGTGGTCCCCGCCTGCGTGAGGACGACCTTTCCGGAGGCGTGGGCCGTCCGCGAGCGGATCTCGTAGGTGAGCTCCTCCGACCGGAGGAGCGTGTCCGGCTGGCGGACGACGACACCGCCCGCGGCGAATACGATCTGCTTGCCCTGGTCCACCCGGAGGCGCGGGGCCTGCACCTCAGTGTCCCCGAGCGTCAGGCGGACGTTCCCTTCGGCGTAGAACACCTTCGCCCGCGCATCGTAGCGGACGCGCTCGGCCCGCAGCCGCCCCTGCCCCACTTCCGGGATCTCGATCTGAGCCGCGGCCATCCCGGGCAGAAGCAGCGCCACCACCATCCCGAGGACGACAGGCCTCATCGAGGCGCTCCCTCGAGCCGGAACGCGATGTCCACCCCGCCGGCCAGATCGAACGTCCGCATGCCGCTGTCCAGCACGAGTGAGCCGGCGCGGATCTCCTCTTGCCGAAACATGATGTGGACGCCGGCCGGGAAGACCACCTGCTGCAGCGCATGGCGCCAGCGCGCCTCGGGGGCCGTCAGGCGGTACCCGCGCGGGGAGGTGACGACGATCGGCCCGTGGATCTCCAGGTCGTTTGTCCGGCGGTCCATGACGATCTCCCGCGCGGCGACCTCGAGCGCCGCCTCCCCGCCGTCGTAGATCGTCGCCCGGGTGATACCGGTGAACCTGGCATAGGAGAGATCCGCGCTCACGGTGACTCGGCGCGCATGGATCTCCGCCTGCTTGACGCCTTTGTGGCGCAGGACGATACTCCCTTCGCGCAGACCCAGCGACACCTGCGGTGGAGCCTCGGCCGAGGGAGTCGGAAGCGCTGCCGGACGCGCCCGCCAGGCCAACGCCACAGCCACTCCGAGCAGCAGCGCGAGGACCAGGAGCTTCGGTGCTCTCATGCGCGACCCCGCACGATGCGCAGCGGAGCGACCGCGGCCTTCAGCCAGCCTTCCTCGAGCGACCACACGAGGCCCGCCGCCGCCGCGAAAAGGAGGTTCGGCATCCACGCGGAGAGCAGGGGCGCGACCGTGCCGACACTCCCCATCGCCCGCCCAACAGACATGACGACGTAGTAGACGAAGAGCAGGCCGATGCTCAACCCGATGCCGACGAAGCGCCCGCCCTGCGCCGTGCGCACGCTGAGTGGCGCGGCCAGCAGGGCGAAGATGAGGCTCGCGAACGGGATGGCGAACTTCCGATGGTACTCCACGGCGAACCGGATCGCCGCGTCACCCTGCCCGAACAGCGCGAGGTACTGGCGCAGTTCGCGGGCCGTCATCTCCTCGGGTGTCTTCTGTCCCGCGAAGAACGTGCCGGCCTGGAGGCCCACGGCGATCTCCAGGTCGGCGAACGCGGCCTCGTAGCGGGTGAACCCCTGCTCGTCGAGCTCCCGGACGACGCCCTCGTGCAGGAGCCACCGGCGTTCGTCCCACTCCGCCCGCCGGGCCGTGATGATCTTGGGAAACGGCGCGGACCGCTCGAAAACCATCACGTCCCGCAGGACCTGACGGCGGTCGTCGGCGTCGCCGATGTAGAAGACGCGGTCGTCCGGTCCGCGGAAGAAGATCTGCTCGCGGACCTGGGGGAACGCCGCTCCGAACGCCGCCTGGCGGATGAGGTTGTTGGCGCGGTGGTTGGCCCAAGGGGAGATGAACTCGTTGGTCAGGAAGGTGGCGGCGGTCATGGCCGCCCCAAACATCACCACGGCGAGGAAGATACGGGCCAGACTCATCCCGGCCAGCCGCATCGCCTGGATCTCGTTGTCTTTCACGAGGCGCCCCAGACCGAGGAGCACGCCGATCAACGTGGAGACAGGGAGCGTGATCACCAGGATCGCGGGGAGCTTGTAGAAGAGCAGCCGCAGGAGGACCTCGAGGGTCACCCGGCGCGTGGCCAGGAACTCGGCCAGCGTGTAAAGGATGTCGCCGATCAGGATCACGACGAACGCCCCCACGCCGAGCAGGAACGGCGCGAACACTTCCTTGACGATGTAGCGATCGGCGAGGGAGCTCATGAGGGATGGATGTGAACTTCGCTGGTGCGGGGGGCTTCCCTCTGGCCCCGCGCAGGCGCTCAGGGGCCGTACACGCTGATCGGTTGCAGGAAGCACACGTTCGCGGCCCCGCACCGTAGGATAACCCGTCCGGTACCATTGATGTCGTCTTCCCGAACGATCTTCCCGTCCGAGCGGTCTGCCACGTAGATGCGGCCGGCCGGGGTAACGTGAATCCCCCATGGTGATGCGTAGTTGGCGTCCGCCACCCACCCCGCACCGCTCATGTCATTGATACGAACGATCCGGCCGTTTGCCGAATCAGCGATGTGGATCCGGCCGCTCGGATCGAGGGCGACCCCCCATGGATTGTTGAGCTGTCCCGGAGCGCCCCCGGCGGTCCCGTACTGCGTCCAGCCGGTCCCGCTCATGTCATCGATCCTCACGATTCGGCTGTTCGACGTGTCAGCGATGTAGATGCGCCCGGAGGCATCGACTGCCACGTCGAGCGGATACCAG
>MENB01000113.1:16169-16335 GCA_001768125.1 Armatimonadetes bacterium RBG_19FT_COMBO_69_19 | reverse complement strand
GCCGCATGAAGAAGACGAGGGCGATGAAGCCGAGGAGCAGTATGACGATTCCGAAGTCCACTGGGAAGGTCCCTCCTTGTCGGTGCCTGCGCGTAGTCTCGTCCTACCCGCACTTCGCCAGCTCGATCGTGATCGGGGCGTTGAAGTCGTAGTACTCGAACGTGGT
>MENB01000113.1:13457-16086 GCA_001768125.1 Armatimonadetes bacterium RBG_19FT_COMBO_69_19 | reverse complement strand
TCTTCCCCTGCACCGACCACGCATACTCGTAGCCGGCCGTCTTGGTCCCCTCGATCGTCACGTCACCGAGGCGGCTGATGGTCACCTCACCCTTCGCGCTCTTGGGGTCGGTCGGGGTCTGCGTCCCCTGCGGAGGCGCGGTGCATTGCCAGGTCGCCGGCGCGCCCGGGGCGGTCATGCGGTAGCGGACCTCGTTGCCGACCTTCACGGTCTCCATCGTCACGCCCTCGGTCTTCATCACCGAGCGGAACCGGTCGGGGGTGACGTACTCGGTCACCATCGACATCGGCTGGCCTTCCACCGTCATCTTTGTCCGGTAGGTCTTGAGTTTGGCCAGCTTGTCGTACGCCGCGCCCACCTCTTGCCACGCCCGGGAGTCCCCCTTGACCGTGACCTGGGCAGCGGCGCCCGCGGCCAGCATGAGCACGATTGCGATCGCGATCCATAGACGCATCATGACTGAGGTCTTCGCCGGGGAGGCACCGCACGCCTGTCAGCTCTCGTGGCTAGCCGACGATCCGGAAGGGCTGCGACCAGGCCTTGGCCCCCGTCGGGGCGACGACCTCCACCCGTGCGAAGCCCTCGTCGCCGCGGACCCGATAGCGCGCTTCCGGAGATGCCGCTTCGAGGCGGACGGCCCCCGCGGCATCGAGGTAGCGAGCCACGGCGCCGGGCAGATCCTTCCACCGCGCCCAGATCGCGTCCCCTTCCGCCGCGAAGTCCGCGCTCACGCCGGTCGAGGCGTAGAATGCCCCCTGCGTCAACGCCCGCTTGAGTGCATCCGCGGAGACGTCGGTGACCTTGGCCATGACCCATCCCCGGTTGAACTGGCGGGCATGGTGGCAATCATCGACCGCGACGCCCCAGGCCGGAACACCGCTTCCCCGTGCCCGAAGCACCGAACTCCACAATTGGACGTCGCGGTCGGAACTTGAATGAGGATTCCAGATCTCAATCAGGTGGTAACCGAGGAGCGTGGTCGCGGCACCAGGCGGCCAGGAGCCCGTCCATATGTTGCCGGTCCATGTGGGATGGCACAGTGAGGCCAATCCCCCGGCCGCGACCGTCACGTCGATCCGCTCCTGGGCGGTGCCTGAGCGGGTTGGTGTCTCGACGAACAGCCGGCCCAGGTGCGGCCCGAGCGGAGGGAGCAGGTACGAGACCGTGTCCTCGCTCCCGGGGAGGGCCAGGAAGCCCGCGTCGTTCAGATCGTCGCAGCGGGTGACGCGGTTGTGGTCGGTGAGGACGACGAACGCGTACCCGGCATCCTTATACATCCGCAGGAGATCCCGCGGCCGGATGCGGCCGTCGGACTCCGTGGTATGGCAGTGCAGTTGGGCCTTGCGGTACTCACCGGGGACGGCGTAGGGGTCGTCGATCCTGACGGGCACGCCTACCTGTGTTCGCAGCCCTCAGGACGGAACCCTATGACGCGAGCACGAGCTGGTCGGGGCTGTGCCAGTACCACACCGGGACGAGCGGAGTGGCGGAGGCGACCCGGTACCCCAGGCGGCGGAGGAGCTCCCGCACCCGAACCGCGCGGTCGGCGAGCCCGGGGTGGGTGCTGAAGAACGTCTCGACCTGCGACGGGTCCCGGCCTTCGGTGACCCGCATGCGCTCCATGAACGCGAGGCCGGCGGCGGCGTTGAACCCCGCGCGGTGCGCGATGGTCGTGCCGACGAGGTCGGCTTCGAACTCCGCCTCACGGCTGAAGCCGCGGTTGGCCAGCACGCGCACGAAGTTGCCGACCTGGGCAGCGCTGGGGCTGCCCCCGAGGAGCAGCTGCAGGACCAGGGTGAAGAAGAAATCGCGTTCGAGCAGGGCCACGTGGTGGCGCCGCTCGACGTGGCCGACTTCGTGGCCCAGGATGAAGGCGAGCTCGTCCTGGGATTGCACGAACGACAGCATCCCCCGCGTGACGTAGATGATGCCCCCGGGCAGCGAGATCGCGTTGACCTTGTCCGTGTTCAGGATCTTGAAGGTCCAGGGCAGCGTTCGCCGGTCGGTCACGGCGGCGAGGCGCGATCCGATGCTGCTCACGTGCGCGGTCAGCCCGGGGTCGTTGACGACACCGACTTCCGCCTCCAGCTGCGCGGCGGCTTCCTGGCCGATGCGGACCTCCTGCGCCGTGGAGATGATCGCCGCGGAGGCGGGGGCGCCCGCGCCACCCACGAGGGCGACGAGCAGGAATGACACCAGGAGGATTCTCACACCTTTATCTTTCCCCACGACGCGCCCTCCGAACGGAGGCGGGAGGCGATCCTGGTCTGCTACAATCCCGGTGTGAACATCTCGGTCCGGGCGTTCGCCGTGTACCGTGAGGCGATCGGCGCGAAACAGGTCGCCCTCGACGTCGCCTCAGGCGCCACCGCGGGCCAGGTCTGGGACGTGCTCCGGGGCCGGTATCCCACCCTGGGGCGGCTTCCCCGTCCGTTCGCCTTCGCCATCAATGATACATACGTCCCCCCGGAGACGGTGCTGCGCGAGCGGGACGAGCTGGTGCTCATCCCCCCGATCAGCGGCGGGGCCGAGGGCGGCACCCGGGCCATGCTCGTTACCGGACCGATCGACGTTACCGGCCTCCTCGAGCAAGTCCGCGATCCGCAGGCGGGGGCCGTGGTGCTGTTCC
>MENB01000113.1:12524-13358 GCA_001768125.1 Armatimonadetes bacterium RBG_19FT_COMBO_69_19 | reverse complement strand
CCGAGGCCGCGCAGCGGTGGCCCGTGCGGCACGTGGCCATGGTCCACCGGCTCGGGGTGCTGCAGGTGGGTGACATCAGCGTCGCGATCGCCGTCTCCGCCCCGCACCGCAAGGATGCCTTCGAGGCGGGGCGGTTCGCCATCGACGCGCTCAAGCAGACCGTGCCGATCTGGAAGAAGGAAGTGTGGGACGGCGGGGAAGTCTGGGTCGGCTCGGAGTCCTGATCAGGTACTGCACCTCGACGACGCCATCCGAGAGCCGATAGATCACTCGATAGTCCCCTGTCCGCAGCTTCCAGTACCCTGTCCAGTCTCCATGTAACCGGTCGCCTGCTCTCGGGTCCTCGCATAACTCATCAAGGGCGACCTCGATCTCCCGACGTCGCTCCGGAGACAGTTTCCGGATGTCGCGAAGAGCACGACGGGTGAACCGGACCTCTGCCATCAACGGCGCTTGCGCCGTTCCCTCAGAGGTGGATGGCCAAAGACTTCGGCGTACGTGTAGATCCGACCGGCCTTCGTGTCGGCCTCGGCCGCTCGAAGGGCCCGCAGCGCCCCGGGATCGGCCATCTCCTCCAAGGTCGCCATGAGAGCCGTGTAATCCTGCGCGCCAAGGAGCACGGCCGCAGGATTGCCGTCGCGCGTGATGACGACCTGGTCGCCTTGCTCGGCCTCACGAACCAGCCGTGCGAACCGCTGATGCGCCTCCTTGACTCCAACGATCTTCGCCATGGCTCGAATCCACCTCAGTGATACCTAGTATACACTTTGGTATACACCGTAGTCAACACCTCAGTCTACCCACCATCGCCCTCATCCCCGCTTGGTGATTCCT
>MENB01000113.1:10791-12478 GCA_001768125.1 Armatimonadetes bacterium RBG_19FT_COMBO_69_19 | reverse complement strand
CTCGTCGCCGAACTCGTCGCCCATCTTCTTCATGACCCGGCCGACGCTGCGCGGATCGCGCTCATCCACGTTCGCGAGCTCGGGATCCTCGGCGAGGGATTCCAGCCGGGCGTCCTCGGAGCGGATGGTGGCGAAGCGGGACATGATGCGGGCGAGGTTCTTCCCCCCGCAGTGCGGGCAGCTGGGCTCGACCTGCTCCTTGTAGCTGAGCAGGAAGAGGCTGCTGCGTTTGCGGCAGTCCCGGCAGCGATACTCGTAGATCGGCATCGGTCCTACTCCACCCGCAGCACGACTTTGCCGAAATGCTCCGATCGCTCGAGGATCTCCTGCGCCCGGGCCGTCTGCTCGAGGGGGAGCACCGCGTGGACGACGGGGCGCAGCCTCCCCTGCTCCACCAGGCGCAGGGCGTGGTGCAGGTCGCGCTTCGTCCCCATCCAGCTGCCGAGGATCGAGAGCTTCCGGCCGTAGATGTACCGGATGTCGGTCGTCGCCTCCGCGCCGCTGGTGGCGCCGCAGGTAACCAGGCGGCCGCCGCGGGCCAGCGCCCGCAGCGACGTGTCCCACGTCGCCGTCCCGACGTGGTCGAACACGACGTCCACGCCGCGCTTGTTCGTGAGGGTGCGGATCTCGTCGAGCACGTTCTGCTCCCGATGATTGATGCCCTCGTCGGCGCCCAGCTCGCGCGATCTCTGGAGCTTCCAGCCGGCGCCGGCCACCGCGATCACTCTCGCCCCGAACGCTTTCGCGATCTGGAGGCCCGCGCTGCCCACCCCACTCCCGGCGCCCCAGACCAGCACGGTATCGTCGAAACCGACGCGCGCGTTCGTGACCAGCATGTTCCAGGCCGTGAGGAACACGAGCGGGACCGAGGCGGCCTCCTCGAAGGTGAGCCGCGCGGGCTTGGGGAGGACGTTGGCCTCGGGAACGGCGACGTACTCGGCCAGCCCTCCGTGGCGGTGCTCCCCGAGGATGGAGTACTGCGCGCACATGTTGTCTTCGCCGGCGAGACAGGCCGCGCACACGCCGCAGCTGATACCGGGTGCGATGATGACCTCCTGCCCCTCGTGCACGCTCGCGACCGCGCTGCCGACGCGCTCCACGACGCCGGCCACATCCGCCCCGGCGATGTGGGGGAAGGTAAGCTTCAGGCGCGGCAGCCCCCGGCGGATCCACAGATCCAGGTGATTCAGGGCCACGGCGCGGACGCGCACAAGGACATCGCTCGGCCCAAGCTCAGGGGCCGGCATCTCCTGGACCCGGATGACCTCGGGCCCGCCGTGCCCGGTGTAGACGACGGCTTTCACGGCGTGCGTCGCTCCTCGTCGATCCGGATGTTCGTCTCGCCCTCGGCGACGATCCGTTTCTCGGTGTAAAAGACCGTCACGAGCGAGGCGTGCATCGTCCGCCCGGGTCGCGTCACCGTGACGTTGTCACGGAAGACGGCCTTGCGCTCCTGCCCGTAGAGCGTGGCGGCATCCGCCGTGATCCGCGTGTCGGCGAAGGCGCTCCGCACGTGCCCCCGCACGTACGCCACCCGCTCGGTCTCCGAGAATTCCATCGTGTCGCCCTGGATGAACCCGTCCCGGGTCTCCACCTTCGCCTCGCCGGCGAGCCTGGCCACGGACCCGCGAAGGGTGAGCTGCTGGCCGGAGGCGGCGATGTCGGGCGGGAAGGACAGCCTGACGTC
>MENB01000113.1:3679-10689 GCA_001768125.1 Armatimonadetes bacterium RBG_19FT_COMBO_69_19 | reverse complement strand
GCTGGTGATGCGGCGGTCGGCCGAGAGCAGGAGGAGTGCGCGCTCAGCCCCGAGGTTGCCCTCGGTCGAGGCGATGGCGACGCCTCCGCTGAGTTCGATGCGCCGCGCGCGGATCGCATACACGGCGCGTCCGGCGCGCACCGCGCTCCGCCCATCGGTGATGCGCACGTTCCCGCTGGCTTCGATGACATCGCCGCCTCCGCGCACCGTGACTTCCGAGGCCCGGAGCTCGATGGCCTGAGGAGGGGCGGCCGATGCAGGCGCGGCGGCTGCGGCACCGATGAGCGCGAGCATGAGGCCCGGCAGGATGGGGCGCATCACTCCTTGTCGATCTGCGCCCTCTGCAGCCGGCCGCTGTAGTCGATGTAGACCGCCTTCCACTCGGAGAAGACATCCAGGGCCTGGATGCCGCCCTCGCGGTGGCCGTTCCCGGTGTTCTTCGTGCCGCCGAAGGGTAGATGGACCTCGGCCCCGATCGTGCCGTGGTTCACGTAGACGATACCGGTGAAGATGTCGTCGATCGCCCGCATCGCCTTGTTCACGTCCCGCGTGAAGATCGAGGCGGACAGGCCGTACTGCACGCCGTTCAGGATGCGCACCGCGTCGTCGAGGTCCTTCGCCTCGATGATGTCGGTGACCGGCCCGAAGATCTCCTCCTGCTCGACCCGCATGCCGGGGGTGACGTTGTCGAAGATGGTCGGGGCGTAGAAATATCCCCGCGCGAGGGCTCCTTCTCGCGCGGGAGCTCCGCCTACCAACACCCGAGCCCCTTCCTTCTTGCCCACGTCAACGTAGCCATGGATGCTCTCTAGCTGTGCCTGGCTGACCACGGGGCCGACCTCGGTCTTGGGGTCGAGCCCGTCGCCCAATCGCAGCGACTTCGCCCGCGCCACGAGCCGGTCGGTGAGTTCCTTGCGCACCCCGCGTTGCGTGATGATGCGGCTGCAGGCGGTGCAGCGCTGGCCGGAGGTGCCGAACGCGCTCCAGATCAGCGCATCGGTGGCGAGATCGAGGTCGGCGTCGTCCATGACGATGGCCGCGTTCTTGCCGCCCATCTCGAGGGACACGCGCTTGCCCAACCGCGCGCACTTCTCGGCCATGGCGAGCCCGATCTCGGTCGAGCCGGTGAAGGAGATGATGGCGACGTCCGGATGCTCGACGATGGCGTTCCCGACTTTACCGCCGCTGCCGGTGAGGACGTTGAGCACGCCCGGCGGGAGGCCGGCGTCGTTGAGGATCTGCGCGAAGCGCACACCCACGAGCGGCGTGTCGGTGGCGGGCTTGAAGACGACGGTGTTGCCGCACAGCAAGGCCGGGATGATCTTCCACGACGGGATGGCCATCGGGAAGTTCCAGGGCGTGATGACGCCGACGACGCCGACGGGGACGCGCAGACAGTACGCGGCCTTGTGGGGCATCTCGCTGGGTGTGGTGTAGCCGTGCAGGCGGCGGCCTTCGCCCGCGATGAAGTACGTCATGTCGATCGCTTCCTGCACGTCACCGCGCGTCTCGGCCAGCACCTTGCCCATCTCCTGGGTCATCAGCCGGGCCAGGTCTTCCTTCTGCCGGACGAGCTCCACGGCGGCACGGTAGAGGATCTCTGCCCGCCGGGGCGCGGGGACCTTGCGCCACTTCTCGAACGCCGCCCGGGCCGCCGCGATCGCGGCCTGGGCGTCCTCCGCGCCGGACTTGGGCACGCGGCCGAGGGTCTCGCCGGTCGCGGGGTTGATGGACGGCATCGTCTCGCCGGACCTCGCGTCCACCCACGCGCCGTTCACGTAGTTCCGGTATGCCTGCGGAGCCACTGTCGCCATCGGATTCCTCCCTAGGCCCGGGCGGGGACCGGGACGGTGTTGCGCAGCTGCTCCGCCACGGCGCGGAAGGCGACCGAGGCGGGGGCATCGGGATGGGTCAGCACGATGGGGCGACCGGCATCGCCGCCCTCGCGGATGGTCTGATCGAGGGGAATCTCGCCCAGGAGCGGGACCGCGAGCTCACGGGCGAGCTTCGCCCCGCCACCTCGCCCGAAGATGTAGACCGGCGCGTCCGCCGCCGTGGGCTGGAAGAAGGACATGTTCTCGATGACACCCACAACCTCCATGTTCACCTTCTCCGCCATCTTCGCCGCGCGGCGGGCGACCTGCGAGGCCGCGTCCTGCGGCGTGGTGACGAGCAGCATGTAGGATTGCGGCAGTGTCTGCGCGATCGTGAGCGAGACGTCACCGGTGCCCGGCGGCAGGTCGATCAACAGGTACTCGAGGTCGGCGCCCCAGTGCACCTCGCCGATGAAGGTCGTCAGCGTCTTGTGCAGCAGCGGGCCGCGCCAGATCACGGCCTGGTCCTCGTCGGGCAGCAGGAAGCCCATCGAGATGACCCGGATGCCGTCGCGCTCGAGCGGGATGATCATCTGGTCGATGAGGGTCGGCCGCCCGTGCACGCCGAGCATCTTCGGGATGCTGAAGCCGTACACGTCGGCGTCGAGGACGCCGACCTTGTGGCCCATGCGCGCCAGCGCCGCGGCGAGGTTGACGGTGACGGTGGACTTCCCCACCCCGCCCTTGCCGCTCGCCACCGCGATGACGCGCGTCGGGGAGTCGGGGCCCAGGAATGAGCCGGGGCCCTTGAAGGCGCTTTCGCCGCCCCGCAGCTTGCCGATCAGGGCCTGGCGCTGCTCCTGGCTCATCACGCCGAGGTTCACGTCCACGGCGCTCACGCCGGGCAGCGCGGCGACCTTCGCTTTGATCGATTCGACGATCGTCTCGCGCAGCGGGCAGCCGCTGATAGTCAGCAGGGCATCGACTTTGACCCGGCCGTCGCCGATGACGATGTCTTTGACCATGTCGAGCTCGACGATGCTGCGGTGGAGCTCGGGGTCCTGGACGTCCTTCAGGGCCTCGAGCACCTGCTCGCGCGTGATGCTGGAACCGCGTCCGAACACTGGGGGTCTCCTCCGACGGTGTCATCCATCATGCTAGCACAGCCGAATCGGGGGCATCCACCGGGCCGCCGCGCGGTCAGCGTGGGCTTGGCTCGCTCGCGCGCCGGGCGACGCACTCGTCGCACTCGCAGATCTCGTGGCGGAGCAGCGGAAAGGGGTACAGGCCGGTGTCGTGGCCGTCCATCCACGTGAAGCGCAGGGCGTAGGCGCCGACCCGGGTCAGGCTCATCGCGCGGATCGTCGGGGCGACATCCTTCTCGGTGAGCGGGTCGGGCCGGTAGGTCCACTCCCCCTTGCAGTGGGCGCAGGGGCAGGCCATGCGCAGGCGCTGCCAGGAGTATTTCGAGCGGTGGCCGTCGGACCAGACGATCCAGAACGGATTGTCGGTCACGCTGCCCATCTGCGCGGGAACGGCCATCTTGGGCGACACGCCATCACCTGTTCGCGGGATGGCCCGAGTGCGTCAGGGCACCCGCACACTCCCTATGGTATCATGACGCCAAGATTGCCATGGTCACCGAGGCGCTGGAGATCCGGATGGCCCGGCTCGAGGGCGCGTACGAGCAGATCAACGAGCGCCTGGCGGGAGTGGAGCGCGAACTCAGCGCGTTTCGCGCGGAGTTCAAGGCCGAACTGAAAGCCGAGATCGGCGGCGTCCGGTCTGAGATCGGCGGCCTCCGGTCGGACAATGCGGACATTCGCAAGCAGTTGCAGACGCAGTTCTACTGGACGCTGACCCTCATCCTGGGGGCGGTCCTGTTCCCGGTCCTCCGCGACCTGGCCCTGACCCGCTAGGCGGTCCGCCCAAACCCCGCCCTCCACCACCCCGGCGCCGCCTCCGGCGCCGACGGCGCTTCGTTCCTCCCCCCGGCTGCTCCGTCCCCGGTTTCGCCCCGGCGGGTTGCCCCGGCGCCTGCGCACCCGGACGTTTCCGCCGCGCCTCTCTCGGTCCCGGGGCGCCCTCGCCATCCTTCCTCGGTGACACCTCCGTCGATGCTCCCTCGGACGCTTGTCCGGCTTCGGCGGGCGTGGCAACCGCCTCCTCGCCTTCCGGTCGCGCGGCTTCCTTGGCCGCCGCGACATTGGCGGCCTTGCGCACCACGCGCGGCAGGTCGCGCTCGGCAGTGAGTTTGAACTTCTCGAGGCTGTGCTCGATGAACGAATGCAGCACGAGGCGCGCGGCCTCCTCCGAGACGAGAGCGATGCCCACCTCGGCCTCGAGCGTGAGGCTGATCTCGGTGTCCCCCTCGATCGGCTTGAGCTGGTACTGGCCGCGGAACGCCTTGAGGTTCCCCCGAGACTGGCGGAACTCGATGCGGTGCGGGGGGTGGAGCATCGCCCGCTGGATTGACTCGACGGGGAGGCCGGCGAAGTAGCCGCGGTAGTGCACGGTCAGCGCGTTGGACTTACGCTCGACGAGATCGGCCGTGAGCCACAGGCCGGTGACGCGGGGCGCGGCGTCCAGGCGGCTGACGAGCTGGAACACTTTCTGGACCGGCGCCCGGATGATGCGCCGCCCTTCGACCTTGACGGGCAACGCTAGGCTCTCGCGCCTTCGCGCGCCCCCAGCAGCTCGCTGCGCACCACCTTCGTGCCTTCCACCATCACGCGGAGCTTGCCGATGGTCTCGTCCGCGGTCCGCGTCTTGAGCCCGCAGTCCGGTGAGACGTACACCTGCTCGGCGGGGATGACCTCGAGGGTCCGGCGGATGCCGTCGGCGACCTCCTGTACGGACTCCACGCGGTGGCTGTGGGCGTCGACGACCCCGAGCCCGATGTCCTTCGTGAACGGCGCCTTACGGAACGTCTCGAGGAGTGCGAACTCCTCATTCTTCAGGGCGAGATCGAGCTGATCCACGGCGAGATGCAGCATCGCCGGATAGATCTTCGGCACGTCCCCGTAGCAGATGTGCGTCACGGTGTAGGCGGAGATGCCCTCCGTGACGATCTCCATCGCCTCGCGCGCGAGGTCGAAGTCCTCCTCGGGGCGGGTGTGGATCGCGGGCTCGTCGATCTGGATGTACCTGGCGCCGGCGCGCTCCAGGTCCACGACCTCATCGTGGATCGCCCGGGCCAGCTCCAGCACCAGCTCGCGGCGCGTTGGGTAGTGCTCGTTGAAGGACCACTCCGCGATCGTGTAGGGGCCGGTGAGCATCCCCTTCACGGGTTTCTTGGTGAGCGACTGCGTGTACTTGAACCACGACACCGTGACCGGTGCCTTCCGGCCGACGGGGCCCACGACGACCGGCTTGGGATAGTAGCGGTTCCCGTACGATCGCACGAGCCCGGCGATGGCGAAGCCCGCCATCTCGTCCGCAAAGTAGGCGACCATGTCGCCGCGGTACTGCTCGCCGTCTACGAGCAGGTCCATCCCGAGCTCTTCCTGGATCTGGATCCACTCGCGGGTGGCCCGCCGCTCCAGTTCGGTGAGCTCGGCTTTCCCGATCTGGTTGCGGAGGTGCTTGCGCCGGGCCTCGAGCAGGTACGGCGGCTTGGGATAGCTCCCCACCGCGGTGGTGGGCAGCAGCGGCAGCTCGCTCACGCGCGTGCTCCTTTCAGCGCCTCAGAGGCGGTCCGCACGCCCTCGACCAGCGCGCGCAGCTTGCGCCGCGCCACGCCGTGGGGCAGGAACTCGAGACCGGCGCTGGGGGCGACCTGCAGGCGCTCGGGAGGCACGGTCGAGGAGATGCGCCGCACGGCGGCGACGATCTCCTCGGGGGTCTCGACCCGCGTGTTGCGCGCATCGAGGATCCCGAACATCAGGGTCTTCGTGAACGGGGCGCCAGAGAGGACGTCCCAGTTCCGGTGGCCGGCGACGAAGTCCATGCCGATGATATCGAAGGGCAGGCTCAGGACCTGCGGGTAGACGCCGCCCAGATCGCCGAAGTAGGTCGCCAGCACCAGCGTGGCCCGGACTCCGGCGGTGAGGACGCCCATCGCATCGGCGAAGACCGCGTAGTCCTGCTTGTGCCGGCACAGGGCCGGCTCGTCCACCTGGATGACCTCGGCGCCGGCGGCGGCCAGGGCGCGCAGCTCGCCGTTGAGCGCCCGCGCAAGCGCCAGGACGAATTCGCGCAGGGTCGGATAGAACGTGTTCCGGCTGAGCGTCCCAAGCGTCAGCGGGCCGGTGACGACGGCCTTCACGGGCTTGGTGCTGTGCGCTCGCGCAAAGGTATACTCGGCGACGGTGATCGGCTCGGCCCAGCCGACTTCGCCCTCGGCGACGGGCTCGCGGAAGTACACGTTGGTGTCGAAGTAGCGCTGCAGGCCGTTGATGTGAAAGCCGCGCAGCCGGCGGGCGAAGTGGGTCTGCGCGTCCTCCCAGCGGATCTGGCCGTCGGTGATGAGATCGACGCCCGCCTCGAGCTGGTCGCGGATCGCCTCGACCGTGACCTCGTCCTCCACGCGGCGCAGCGCCGCCTCATCGATCTGCCCCTTCTGGAACTTCTCCACCGCGCTCCGCCACTTGCCGGGCGCGGGGAGGTCGGGGATCTTGGGATAATTCCCTACGACTGTTGTAATCACGCCATCCTCCAGGAAAAGGGCCATCGCTCGTCGCTACGCGCCTCACGATTACATTAGGCGGGGGCGTGCGCCTTCGCAAGCCTGACCAGCTCGATGACGGCGTCGTAGCGTCCGAACGACGGGATGAAGTAGATGCCGGCCACGCGCGGGCGCAGGGCGGCCACCAGCTCTTCGGCCATGCGCAGCCCCTCCTCCCGCCCGTCCCCGGCGGCGCGCAGCCGCGCGCGGATGGGATCGGGGATGGACAGACCCGGCAGCTCGTTGTGCAGGAACTCCGCGTGGCGCGTGCCGGCCAGCGGGAGCACGCCGACCAGCACCGGCAGCGGCAGGCGACCGGCGATGCGCTCGAAGCGGTCCAGCGTCTCCGGCTCGTAGACCGGCATTGTGCAGATGAAATCCGCCCCGGCCCGGATCTTGCGGTCGAGCACGCGGGCTTCCTGGTCCAGGTCGGGCGCGGAGAGGTTCAGGGCCACGCCGACCGAGAAGGCCGTGGGTGCCCCGATCGAGTTCCCCGCCACGTCGCGGCCGCGGTTGAACTCCTTGATGAG
>MENB01000113.1:3385-3603 GCA_001768125.1 Armatimonadetes bacterium RBG_19FT_COMBO_69_19 | reverse complement strand
CGGAGGACGAGCACGTTGCGGATCCCAAGCGCATGCACGGCCAGCAGGTCGGACTGCAGCCGCACCAGGTTGCGGTCGCGCGTCGTGAAGTGCAGGATCGTCTCCAGCCCCACCTCGGACTGGATCCGGAACGACATCGCCCAGGGGCTCATCCGCAGGCGCGCCATCGGGTTGTCGGCGACGTCGATGGCATCCACCCCCGCCTCGCGCAGGCGGCG
>MENB01000113.1:2030-3351 GCA_001768125.1 Armatimonadetes bacterium RBG_19FT_COMBO_69_19 | reverse complement strand
TTGGGCGGATTGATCTCGACGGTGACGACGAACGAGCGCCCGAGCTTCTGGCCCAGGCTGCTCGGCGCCGGTGGACGGATGGCGACCGGCTCAGGTTCGACGACGGGTGCGCCCAGCGACCACGCGGATGGCTTCGCGGGGTCCTTGGCGTCGCCCGCGATGCCCGGGCTCGCCGCCGTGGAGCCCACCGCCGCCGAACCTGCCGTCTCCCGCAGCAGATCCCGGATCTCCGCGATGTGCTCGGGGGTGGTCCCGCAGCAGCCGCCGATGATGCGGACCCCGAGGGCCGCCAGCCGCAGGGCGTGGCCGGCCATGTACTCCGGAGTGGAAACGTAGATGTAGCGCCCGCCCACGTACGAGGGAAAGCCGGCGTTGGGCATCGCGGAGAGGCGCGCCGTGCGCGATGCGGCGGCCATCTGCGCCATGACCTCGAGGATGCCCTGACTGCCCACGCTGCAGTTCGCGCCGACGACCTCGACCCCCAGGCGCTCGAGCGCCTCGACGATCTCGCGCGGGCCGTGGCCGAGCAATGTCTTCCCTTCCTGCGTGAAGGTCATCTGGGCGATAAGCGGGAGGGATGCAACGGAGCGGACCCCGCGCACCGCCTCGACCAGTTCGGCGAGGTCGGTGAACGTCTCGAGGATGAGCACGTCGACGCCCCCGGCCGCGAGCGCCCCCGCTTGCTCGGCGAACGTCTCGCGGACTTCTTCCGGCGTCAGGGCCCCGAGCGGGGCCATCGGGCGGCCGATCGGGCCCATCGAGCCCGCGACGAAGACCGCGCGGCCGGTGACGTCGACCGCCTCGCGGGCGACGCGCGCGCCGGCCCGGTTGATCTCCTCGAGGCGGTCGGCCAGGCCGTGGCCGGTGAGCTTGAAGCGATTCGCGCCGAAGGTATTCGTCTCGATGAGCTCGGCGCCGCTTTCCAGGTAATCGAGGTGGATGCCCCGGACGAGCTCGGGGGCGGTGAGGTTCAGCTCGTCAAAGCACTGGTCGAACGGGACGCCCCGGGCGTACAGCTGCGTGCCCATGGCGCCGTCGGCGAGCAGGACCCCCTGTTCCAGACGTGACAGGAACGCGTGCACCCTTCACCCCGGGACCGGCGTTGGACGACAAGATTACTCTTCCAGCAGGGATTTGGCAATGATAATTCGTTGGATCTCCGACGTTCCCTCGCCGATCTCGGTGAGCTTGACGTCGCGGAGGTAGCGCTCGACGTGGTAGTCCTTGATGTACCCATACCCGCCGTGGATCTGCACCGCCTTGTTCGCGGCGCGGGAGGCGGCCTCGCTGCTGTAGAGCTTCGCCATCGACGCCTCCCGCC
>MENB01000113.1:0-1976 GCA_001768125.1 Armatimonadetes bacterium RBG_19FT_COMBO_69_19 | reverse complement strand
CCGCGTCCAGTTCCAGGGCCATGTCCGCGATCATGAACTGGATCGCCTGCTGCTCGGCCAGCGTCCGGCCGAAGGCCTTGCGCTGCGTGGCGTAGGCGATGCTGGCGTCCAGGGCGGCGCGGCCCAGGCCGATCGCCATCGCCCCGATCCCGATGCGACCGCGCTCGAGAGTCTTCATCGCCTGCGCATAACCCTCGCCCTCGGCGCCGATGAGGTGGCCGGCGGGCACCTCGCAATCCTCGAAGATGACCTCGGCGGTGTCGCTCGCGCGCAGGCCGAGCTTGTCTTCTTTCTTGCCGACGCGCAGCCCCGGCGTGTCCCGCTCGACGATGAAGGCGGAGATGCCGCGCCGGCCGGCGGCGGGGTCGGTGACCGCCATGACGACGTAGACGCCGGCCACGCTGCCCTGCGTGACGAAGACCTTGCTCCCGTTCAAGACGTACACGCTGCCGCGGCGCTGGGCGCGGGTCGCGATCGCCGCCGCGTCGCTGCCGGCCGAGGGCTCGGTCAGACACCACCCGCCGAGGGCCTCGCCGCTCGCCAGACGCGGCAGGTAGCGCTGCTTCTGATCGGCGCTCGCCGCGTGCAGGATGTGCCCGGTGCAGAGCGAGTTGTGCGAGGCGACGGTCAGCCCCATCGACCCATCGCCCCACGAGACGGCCTCGACGGCCAGCGCCGCCCCAAGTGCCCCGAGGCCTGCTCCCCCGTAGGCCTGGGGAACGCTCAAGCCCAGCAGGCCGAGGGCCGCCAGTTTCGGGACGACCTCCTGGGGGAATGTCCCCTCTCGATCCCATCGTCGCCCGTTCGGCCGCAGCTCCGTTGCGGCGAACTCCCGGACCGTGCGGTGCAGCAGGACCTGCTCCTCCGACAACTCGATCTGCACGGGTCCCTCCTTCCACCCGCTACGGAAGGGTGAGCGGTTCCTCGTCCGTGATGACCGCGCCCGCCTCCGCGATGAGCGCCCGCAGCGGTTTGGGCAGCGACACCGCCCGCAGATGCGTTTCTCCATCGTAGAAGCGCAGCTCGATCCGTCGGTCGCGCAGGCGGCGGTCGACTTCCTCACGCGTCAGCGCGTCCCAGACCGGCCGCGGCGCGCCACCGACGAACGCCCACGGGTAGTCGAAGGAGAGGATGTAGTCGCCGTACGATCGCACGTCAGCGAACACGCGGCGCACCGTGCGATGGACCATCGCGTGCAGGCGGTCGCCCGCATCGTAGTGCAGCCCGATGGCCTGCGTGACGAACACCCCGCCCGGATCGAGCACGCGCGCCACCGCCCGGTAGAACTCCTCGGTGTAGAGGAGCTTGCTCGGGGCGCTTTCGGTGGGATCGGTGAGGTCGGCGATGATGACGTCGAACGTCTCCGCCGTGTGCTCGACGAAGGTGCGCGCGTCGGCGTGGACGAGGCGCACCCGCGGATCGTCGAAGGCGCCCCGGTGCCAGGCTCCGAGGTGCTCGCGGCAGAGGGCGATGAGCTCGGCGTCGAGGTCAACCATGACCACGGCGTCCACCGACGGGTGGCGGAGGACCTCGCGCAGCGGAGCGCCTTCTCCGCCACCGCAGATCAGCACCCGGGCCGGAGCGGGATGCGCCACCATCGCGGGGTGCACCAGCAGCTCGTGGTAGACGTACTCATCCACCTCGGCGGACTGGATCCTCCCGTCGACGATGAGGCAGCGGCCGAGGTGTTCCAGGTGCTGGATGACGACGTCCTGGAACCTGGTGCGCGCGCGGGCGACCACCGGCCCCGAGCGGTGGGCGTGGACCTCCGCCGGGGTGTACGGGTCGTAATACCAGATGCCCTTGAGGGGGAACTCTACGGGTGCGGCGATGCGCTCCGGCACTGCACGGCCTCCCTGTCTGCGGTTCCCCGCGGGGGCGGCTTATCCTTTCACAACGCCGATGGGCCGGGTGCGGGCGACGCGCCGGCTGATCCCCGCGGCGTGGCAGACCCCGACGACGTCGGCGACGTCCTT
>MENB01000112.1:8975-13344 GCA_001768125.1 Armatimonadetes bacterium RBG_19FT_COMBO_69_19 | reverse complement strand
GCGCACCGCCACGGCTGCGCTGGCCGCGATCGACCAGGTGGCCACGTCTCCGTGGATGCCGCCCACAACGAGGACGTGCAGGGGCAGCGGGCCCGCGATCCAGATCTCGTCCTTCGAGGCGGCCCCGGCCGCCATCACCAGGTCATAGGTGACGACTACCTCTCCGCCCATCGAGGCTGTCGCCGTCTGGTGAAGCCCTCGGACTGCGCTGCCATCCAGCACCGGCTCAATCGTTTCCGTGAGCCCGTCGAGGTCCCACCCCACAGCAGCGGCGATCATCTCCGCCGATTCGCGCAGTCCGACGTGACCGATCGTCCCGCTGGCCGCGCCCCGCTCGAACTCATCCCTCGTCATCCCGATGCCGACCTTTCGCTGGAGCGGGAGCCGGCGCGCCGAGGCGTCGACAACTCGCTCCACACGGACGGCGGAGATCGACGGGCACGGAGCGGTCAGGACGATGGGCAGCAGGTCCATCGCGAACCCCGGGTTCACACCGACCCCGACGACCGTGACGCCCCGGGCTCTCGTCCGCCGGTCGATCTCAGCGGCGAGGTCGGGGTGACGGCGCCAGGGATAGGAGAGTTCCTCCGATGTGGAGACTACCGAGCAGCCCCCTTCGATCAACTCGTAGATCTGGGGGGCGATGGCGGGAAGCCTGGAACCGGTGGCCAGGACGGCCACCTGCGGACACGCTGCCAGTGCGGCGCCGACCGATCCCGAGACCGTTACGCCGAGCGGTGGGCCCTCCAGAATCTCGCCCAGGTCCCACCCGGTCTTCTGGGGATCGATATCGGCCGCCCCCACAAGCGCCACGTCACTGCGGGCGCGCAGCAGGCGTCCGATTCCGACTCCGATAGGACCCAACCCCACAAGTACCACGGATACGCTCACGATGCTCCCCCTTGGGCTGAGCCACGCCGCGCGGGCCGCGGGAAATGCCGCCTAGCGCGCCGCCTGCGGGCGCCTGACGGCGATCCCCGCCTTGAACACGTACTCGACCTCCGACAATGCCCGGATATCCTCCACCGGACTGCGCGCCAGCACGATCAGATCCGCGCGCTTCCCTTCCTCTAACGTCCCGAAATCGTCACCGTGCCGCAGGATCTCCGCTCCCCGCCTCGTCGCCCCCACGAGCGCTTCCATGGGTGTGAGGCACGTCTGCACGAGCAGCTCGCACTCCCGGGCCATCGAGTCCCCGTATGCTGGGTCGGTGCCCACCACGATCTTCACGCCAGCTTCATAGGCGAGGCGCACGCTGCGCTGATGCACTTCCAGCACCCGCCGCGCGTTCTCCGCGACTTCCGCGCCGCGGCCTAGCTCCACCGCCCGTTCCGCAATCGTGCGGCCCACGGCCAACGTCGGCACGAGCGCCACCCCGGCGTCTCGCATCATCGCCACCGCTTCGTCATCCAGGGCTTTGCCGTGCTCGATCGTGTCAACTCCGGCCCGCACGCAGATCTTGATGCCATCGGCGGCAATGGCATGAGCGGCGACGGTCTTCCCGGCCTTGTGTCCTTCATCCGTGGCAGCCGCGACCTCTTCGAACGTCATCTGGGAGTGCCCGCGTTCGCCGATCCCGGCGGTGGCGAAGAGCTTGATGAAATCCACACCCGCATCGATCTGCCTGCGGACCGCGCGCCGCGCCTCGTCCGCCCCCGTGAACTCCATCGTCTGCCGACGGAAGGGCGCCTGCTTCCCGTACATCCCGCCCGTCACCGCCAGCCCCATCCCCGAGGCGAAGATCCGGGGACCGGAAACGACGCCGTCCGCTACGGCATCGCGCAGCCCGAGGTCGAGATTCTCGGGCGTGCCCATCTCGCGCGTCGTAGTCACGCCCTCATCGAGCCGCCGCGCTGCGTTCCGGACTGCGCGGGCCACGATGTACGCTGGGGAGTCGAACTGCCGGACTTGGACGTCGCCGCGGAAGAAGTGCCAGAGATGGCTGTGTGCGTCGACGAGGCCGGGCATTACTACCCGGTTGGTGCCGCGCAGGTCGACCACGTCGGCAGCACCGGGAAGGGTCCCCAGCCGGCGACGCGGACCAGCCGCCCGGATCCGGTTACCTTCGATGATGACCCCGGCGTCGCCGATGGGATCGCCACCGGTGCCGTCGATGAGGAGATCGGCCAGGATGACGACGGAATGACCGCTGGCGGCACTCATACCTGGTCCCCCTGCTCCACCACGCAGGCGGCACGGCCGACTCGAGGAGGGTGAATTTGATACTACATTATGACAAACTCAGGCGCCGTGTCAACGGGCAACTGAGGCATGCGGTGCGGCGGGGGCTAGCCGGGAGGCGCACCAGATCGCGCCTGCAGGTGACGCATTGATCCGTAGAGGCGAACCAGCAGGGCGTACTCTTCAGGGTCGTACAGCCGACATCGTCCTGATCCGAAGGCTTTGGCGACTTCGACGCATAGACGCACCCCCTGCTCGATATCGAACACCTGGCTTGCCCCCGTCGCCGGCCCCGGTACTACGGCTTCAGCCGTCAGGGCCAGCCCCACAACTGGCGCCGCAGTCACGGTGGCCGGCTGCATGATGCTGTTGATGTGGTACACATCGTTCCCGTATGGCGTGATGTCCTGTGTGGTGACCGGGAGTACGACTGGCGGGCACCCCGTCACCGCCTCCACCAGAGTCAGGAGGTCATCACTGACCCGGAGGACGTACCCCTCCTTCACGGACGGCGAGACTGCGATGCCCCGATGGTTCACGACGCGGTTTCCACGCGTCGTGTCGATCGACAGCACTGCCTCCATGGCCGCATCGACGAGGTGGGGGATGAGGACCGCGAGGTCCACCGGAGCATTCATGAACGGCACCGGCTGGTGCGGGCGGGTCGGCGCGCGCGGGCAGACGTGCGTCGCCACGATTACGTCGCCGGGCATGGTGTCACCGGCCCGGGCCAGGTCGGCGAGCTTCAGTGCCGTGGCGAGGGCGGTGATCGCGCCGTCGGCGTCCGAGACGAGACCGATCTGGGCGGGACGGGCCCCCACGCCTCCCAGCATCCCGATGATCCCAAGTGTGGGCGCCTCGCCACCAACCCGCCGCCCGCGGGCCCCCGGAACGACGACCCGGACGACGTCCGTCGATCCCCGGGAACCGTTCAATCCCCGGATCTCGACGTCCAGACCCCGCTCGCCCAACAGCGCCGCCACCGCGGCCCCCGAAACGGTCGCCGATTCGAGGAGCTCATAGGCTTCAAGCGTCTGCTTCAGCGCCATGGGAGGCCTTCCTCGATCCGATGGTGCACCGGCTACACTGCCGGAAACTCGTCGATACGAGAGAAGTGGATGACGGTGATCGTGTCGTCGGCCGAGACCTTACGCCCGTAGATCTTCGCCAGAAAATCGACGAGTTCGTCGTGGCTGCGCAGCGACGGGTTGTCCCGCTGAATCTCCCGGGGCGTCACCGAGTGCAGGGGCTTGACCTCGATCCGGTCCACGACGGCCGCGGCGATCTTCTTCCGCGTGCCGAAGCGCTGGCCTACGGTGAGCCAGACGATCTGGCCTTCCTGATACTTGTCCCGTTTATCGCCGAGCCGGATCGTGGCGGTCTTCCGCCCGTCGCGCAGCTGCTCGGCGAACACAGATGAGTAGAAATTGAGTGCGAACACGCCTGTCCTCCTCAGCGCACACACAGCAGGGCCAGTCAGAAGAAGTTCGACGCGGCGGCCTGTTTCCTGTCGCGGACCGGCGCCCGGTGGGGTCAGTCCCCGAGCATCGGGATCTTCAGGCCGTGGCGGCGTGCGGCGGCGATGGCTTCGGGGTAGCCGGCGTCGGCATGCCGCATCACGCCGGAGCCGGGGTCGGTGGTGAGGACGCGCTCGAGCTTCTGCGCGGCGAGGTCCGTCCCGTCGGCCAGCACCACCTGGCCGGCGTGGATGGAGTAGCCGATCCCGACCCCACCGCCGTGATGGACCGAGACCCACGTCGCGCCCGCGCTCGTGTTGAGCAGCGCGTTCAAGATCGGCCAGTCCGCCACCGCATCGGACCCGTCGCGCATGCCTTCGGTCTCCCGGTAGGGTGATGCCACGGAGCCGCTGTCGAGGTGATCGCGACCGATCACGATGGGGGCGCTCACCGCCCCCGACCGCACCAGCTCGTTGAAGGCCAGCCCCGCCCGCGCGCGCTCGCCGTAGCCGAGCCAGCAGATCCGCGCGGGCAGCCCCTGGAAGGGGACGCGCTCCTCGGCCAGCCGGATCCAGCGCGCGAGCGGCTCGTCCTGGGGGAAGAGCTCGAGCACGGCGCGGTCGGTCCGCAGGATGTCCTTCGGATCGCCGGAGAGTGCCGCCCAGCGGAAGGGCCCCTTCCCCTCGCAGAACAGCGGGCGGATGTATCTCGGGACGAAACCCGGATAGGCG
>MENB01000112.1:5904-8941 GCA_001768125.1 Armatimonadetes bacterium RBG_19FT_COMBO_69_19 | reverse complement strand
CGCGCAGGTTGTTCCCGTAGTCGAAGACGACGCTCCCGGCCCGGGCCATTCCCACCATCGCCTCGCAGTGCCGCGCGATCGACGCCCGCGACCGGCGGACGTAATCCTCCGGATGGTCGCGCCGGAGCTGCGGTGCCTCCTCGGCCGTCACGCCCTCCGGGATATAGCCCCCGAGCGGATCGTGGGCTGAGGTCTGGTCGGTGACGACGTCGAAGCGCACCCCCCGCCGGGCGAGCGCCGGGAAGACGTCCGCGGCGTTGCCGAGCAGGGCAATCGAGCGCGGCCGACCGCGACCAGCCGCCTCGTCCACCTCGCGCAGCGCCTCGTCCACGTCGTCCGTCGCATGGTCCACCCACCCGGCCGCGAGCCGCCGGTGGATGCGCGAGGGATCGACCTCGACGATCAGCGCAACGCCTTCGTTCATCGTCACCGCCATCGGCTGCGCTCCACCCATTCCACCGAGGCCCGCGCTGAGCACGGTGCGACCCCGCAGCGACCCGCCGAAGTGAGTGCGCGCCACCGCCGCGAACGTCTCGTAGGTCCCCTGGAGGATGCCCTGCGTCCCGATGTAGATCCATGAGCCCGCGGTCATCTGCCCGTACATCATCAGGCCGAGCGCCTCGAGCTCCCAGAACGTCTCCCAGGTCGCCCAGGCCGGCACCAGCATCGCGTTGCTGATCAGCACCCGGGGCGCCCACTCGTGCGTGCGGAAGACCCCGACCGGCTTCCCCGACTGCACGAGCAGCGTCTCGTCCGCTCCGAGCGCGCGGAGGCTGCGCACGATCGCGTCGAAAGCGTCCCAGGACCGCGCCGCCCGCCCGGTCCCGCCGTAGACAATAAGCTCATCCGGTTTCTCGGCGACCTCCGGGTCGAGGTTGTTCATGAGCATCCGCAGCGCCGCTTCCTGAGGCCAGCCGCGGCAGCTCAGTTCGCGGCCGCGCGGCGAGCGGACCCGGCGCGCCTTCGCCGTCATGGCTACGCGAGCTCCCCGATGGCCTGCTCGACGCTGCGCCGGAGCGTTCCCTCGGCGACGAGGCGCCGGGCGGCGGCGAGATCAGGGGCGAGTACGCGATCCCCGTCGAGCCGCGGGATGACCTCGCGCACGGCCCGGCGCGCGGCGGCGGTCCCGGCGGCGGGGCGCAGCGAAGCCTGCAGGTCCATGGCCTGCGCGGCGCAGAGCAGCTCGATGCCGATCACCTGCTGCGCGTGGCCCACGACGACGAGCGCCTTGCGGGCGGCGACGGCGCCCATGCTCACGTGGTCTTCCTGATTGGCCGAGGTGGGGATGCTGTCCACGCTCGCGGGATGGCTGAGGACCTTGTTCTCGGAGACCAGCGCCGCCGCGGTGTACTGGGCCAGCATGAGGCCCGAATGCAGGCCGCCGTCCTGGGTCAGGAACGGCGGCAGGCCGCTGAGGTGCGGGTTCACCAGCCGCTCGATGCGCCGCTCAGCGATGCCGGCCAGTTCGCTGGCGGCGATGGCCAGCACGTCCAGGGCCAGGGCCACGGGCTGCCCGTGGAAGTTGCCGCCGGAGATGACGCGCTCCTCGCGGGCGAAGATCAACGGGTTGTCGGTGGCCGAGTTCATCTCGATCTCCACGACCCGCGCCGCGTACTCGAAGGCATCGCGCGAGGCGCCGTGCACCTGGGGCATACAGCGCAGCGCGTAGGCGTCCTGCACGCGCGCGTGGGCGGGCGCGGCGGGCAGCATCTCGCTGCCCTCGAGGAGACGGCGGAGGTTCCCGGCGCTCTTCCGCTGCCCCGGATGGGGGCGGACGTCGTGCACGAGGGCATCGAACGCGTCGGGGATGGCGTGCAGGGCCTCGCAGGTCATCGCCCCCGCGACGTCCGCACACGATGCGAGGTGCCGCGCATCGAAGAGTCCCAGGGCGCCGCAGGCGGTCATGAGCTGGGTCCCGTTGATCAGCGCCATGCCTTCTTTGGCCGCGAGGACCGCCGGACGCAGACCGGCGGAGGCCATCGCCCTGGCCGAGGGGACGGCGACGCCGCCGGCGCGGATCTCCCCTTCTCCGATGAGCGCAAGGGCGAGGTGGGCGAGGGGAGCGAGATCGCCGCTCGCGCCCACGGATCCCTGCGATGGGATCACCGGATGCAGGCCCCGGTTCAGCATCTCCAGCAGCAGGGCCACGGGCGCTTCGCGGATGCCGGAGTATCCGAGGGCGAGGGCGTGTGCGCGCAGCACCATCATCGCGCGGACCACCTCGTCCGGGAGCGGCTCGCCGACGCCGGCGCTGTGGCTGCGCACGATGTTGACCTGAAGCTGCGCGGACTGCGCCGGGGAGATGCGCACCCCGGCCAGCTCGCCGACGCCGGTGGTGATGCCGTAGACGGTGCGGCCCTCGCGCACCAGGCGCTCGACGACGGCGCGCGAGGCGGCCATGCGTTCCCGGGCACGAGAAGAGAGGGCGACCTGCGCCCTCTCCCTCGCCACGGCCACGACGTCGGCGATGGTCAGGGACTCGCCGACCTCGATCGTCACTTCAGGCTGTCGTGGAACGTCGCGCTCACCTTCTGCTGGCCGCGCTTGCCGACCACGGTGGCCAGCGTGATGTCCTTGTAGATGATCCGCGCGGTCACCGTGTTGATCTGGCTGAGTTGGCTCGGGATGGCCTGCCAGGCCAGCAGCCCCTCAGTCTCCAGGTTCTGCCGCGCCTCGGCCTTGTCATCCGGCTCGATCAGCGCGACGGCGTTGTTCTCCTCCACCGCGTCGCCGCTCTTGACGAGGACCTGCACCAGGCGGCCGGTGTGCTCCGCCTTCGCGGCCAGAATCTCTTTGCCGTCGGCCGCCCGCACGTAGACCAGCGGCTCGCCCTTGCCGACGCGCATCCCGGGGAGCAGCCGGTCCAGTCCCCGGGCGGACACGGTGCCCGCCGCCGTGGCCCGCGCGGCCGGTGGATACGTGGCCGACTCAAAGGTGACGTCCACGGTGCCGGCCTGCTCGTCCACCTTGATCCCTTTCACTGTGTCCCGGCCGATGATGTTCTCGACGAGATTCTTCGCCACCACATCCGCCGGCG
>MENB01000112.1:4408-5790 GCA_001768125.1 Armatimonadetes bacterium RBG_19FT_COMBO_69_19 | reverse complement strand
TCTTGTCCGTCCGTGCCACCGTGCACCTCCAGAGCGGATTGAGCTAGGCGATCGTGATTGCCTCGGCCGTGGTGATCACGCCGCGGTAGAGGAACGACGTCTGCCGGATGGCGACCTGCAGGTCGAACGGCGTGATCGCCGAGATCGCATCCACCGGCAGGATCACCCCGTAGCCGCGCAGCGCCGCGCTCCCCGCGGTGTGCAGGACGCAGATGTTGGCCACCGTCCCGCAGACGATCACCGTGGCGATCCCGCGCAGGCGCAGCTCATGGTCGAGGCTCGTGCCGAAAAACCCGTCGTAGCGCAGCTTCTCGATCACCCGCTCCCCGGCCTGGGGGATGAGCTCGTCCACGATCCGCCACCCCCACGAGCCGCGGAGCACGTGCTCGCCCCAGATGGGGAATTCGATGTCGCCGGGCTCGTGCGTGTCCTGCGTGTAGAAGACCGCCGGCCCGTGGCCGCGGGCCAGAGCGAGCAGCCGCTGCACGGCCGGGATCGTCTCCGCGGCGGACGGAACGACCAGCGCCCCGCCCGGCTTCACGAAATCGTTCTGCATGTCGACCACGATCAGGGCCGTGGTCGCCGGTATCACGGCGACGCGCGGCTCGACCGCGACGTCCGGCGCCTCGAGGAGAGCCATCGCCCTCTATCTCACGACGCGCGGACCAGGGGGCGCAGCAGCGGCACCACGATGCTGATCACGACGACGTCGATCACGATCTCCACCAGGAGCCCCACAGAGAACACCGTGGCCGTCATCTGGTTGGCCGGCAGCAGCCCGGCGAGGACGAAGGCCAGGATGTTCAGGGCGTGCCCGACGATGATCGTCAGCGCGGCGAGGACGACCGGCGACCGCCGGGCCAGTCCCGCCGCGTACCCCATGATGCCGTGGGGGATGATGGCGGCGAATTCGAAGGGGTTCCCGGCCGGGCTCAGCGCGTTCACCAGCGTCCCGATCAGCCCGACCAGCGCCCCGGGGACCGGACCGAGCAGGAGGCCGGCGATGACGACCACGACCATGTTCAGCGCGATGATCGCGCCGGGCACCATCGGGTTCGGGATGAACCGGACGACCTGGCCGAGCACCGCGTAGAGCGCGGCCAGCACTGCGACGTACGCGATCTGCCGTGTGGACATCCTCGCCTCCCGTCAGTGGACACCACGCGGGGGGTGATTTCGCGGATGCGCCAGACTCTCCCTCTCGCGCCCGTCGCGGGCCCCAGACATGATGAAGGGGAGGATGGCTCCTCCCCTTCATCATCTGCGGTCGTGGGTCTCGTCAGGACGCTTCGGGCTTGGGCTTCAGCTGCGGGATCGGCTTCTCGGGGCGCGGCGCCGTCTCGGGCTTCGTCTCCGGCTGCGGCGCGGCGGCCGCGGCCTGC
>MENB01000112.1:0-4310 GCA_001768125.1 Armatimonadetes bacterium RBG_19FT_COMBO_69_19 | reverse complement strand
GATCACGGTCCGTGCGCGCTCGTAGCACTCGTCGATGATGCGCCGGACTTCCTTGTCGATCTCGTAGGCGATCTCTTCGCTGTAGTTCCGGGTCTCGATGAGGTCGCGGCCCAGGAACACCGGTCCGTGGCGCTTGCCCAGCGACAGCGGGCCGAGCTTCTCGCTCATCCCGAACTCGGTGACCATGCGGCGGGCGAGATCGGTGGCCTGCTCGAAGTCGTTCTGCGCGCCCGTCGTGACCTCACCGAAGATGTGTTCTTCGGCCACCCGGCCGCCCAGGGCCGCGGTGATGCGGTCGAGCAGCTCGCCGCGCGTGTAGGTGTACTTGTCTTCCGGCGGGGCGGAGATGACGTAGCCCAGGGCCATGCCCCGCGGCAGGATCGTCACCTTGTGGGGCGGATCGGCATGGGGCAGCAGCTTGCCCAGCAGCGCGTGCCCGCCCTCATGATAGGCGGCGATCTCACGCTCGTGCGGGCTGAGGATGCGACTGCGCCGCTGCGGACCGGCGATGACGCGCTCGATCGCCTCGTCCATCTCCGACATGGTGATCTTCTTCTTGTTGCGCCGGGCGGCGAGCAGCGCCGCCTCGTTCACGAGATTGGCCAGGTCCGCGCCGGAGAACCCCGGCGTGTGCTTGGCCAGCACCTCGAGGTTGACGTCCTCGGAGAGCGGCTTGCCCCGGGCGTGCACGTCGAGGATCGCCCGGCGGCCCTTGCTGTCCGGGTTGTCCACGACCACGCGCCGGTCGAAGCGGCCCGGGCGCAGCAGCGCGGGATCCAGGATGTCCGGCCGGTTCGTCGCGGCGATGACGATGATGCCGGCGTTCGGGTCGAAGCCGTCCATCTCCACGAGCAGCTGGTTCAACGTCTGCTCGCGCTCGTCGTGCCCGCCGCCCAATCCCGCCCCGCGCTGGCGGCCGACCGCGTCGATCTCGTCGATGAAGACCAGGCACGGCGCACTTTTCTTCGCCTGCTCGAACAGATCGCGCACGCGGGAAGCGCCCACGCCGACGAACATCTCCACGAACTCCGAGCCGGAGATTGAGAAGAACGGCACGCCGGCCTCGCCGGCCACCGCCTTGGCTAGCAGCGTCTTCCCGCTGCCGGGCGGCCCGACGAGCAGCACGCCGCGCGGGATCTTCGCCCCGAGGGCCTGGAACTTCTTCGGATGCTTGAGGAACTCGATGATTTCCTGGAGCTCTTCCTTAGCCTCCTCCACCCCCGCCACGTCGTCGAAGGTGACCTTCGGCCGGTTCTCCGTATGCAGCCGGGCCCGGCTCTTCCCGAAGGACATCGCCTGGTTGCTCCCCGACTGGGCCTGCCGCAGCATGAGCAGCCACAGGCCGATCAGCAGGAAGAACGGCAGCATCGTGGAGAGGAGGTTCGGCCACAGGGCATTGCGGTTCTTGGGCTCGACCTTGATCGTGACGCCCCGCTCGCGCAGCACGCTGAGGTACGAGGTGTCGTTGGGCGGTACGAAGGTCCGGAACGCCTGGCCGTCACGCAGCTTGCCGCTGACCGTCTCGTCGCCGATGGTGACCTCGACGATGCGGCCCGCCTGGGCGTGGGTCAGGAACTGGCTGTACGAGATCTCCTCACGGGGCGTCTTCGAGCGGTACAGTGGGAGGAAGAAATAGACGACGACCGCGAGGATGATCGCCCAGACGACCAGGTTGCGCAGATATCGGTTGACCACCTGCCGGACCCCCTGCCAATCAATTGGCCATACGATACGATGAATCCCGGTGCAAATCAAGCCGGGCGTGCGCGAATCCGCACCACCCTGTTCGTGCGCTCCGTCACCCTGCAGGTCTCCGCTCGGCGGTGGCCGACCACCCACAGGATCCGGTCTCCGGCGTCGACCACCAGCGCCACCCTGCCGCGCTGCCACCTCGGGATCTTCGCATCGACGAAGAAGTCCTGCACTTTCTTTTTCCCCCCGAGGCCGCTCGGCGCAAACCGATCACCCGGGCGCCATGACCGGATCAGGAGCGGCGCCTGCACGCAGTCCGCGTCGAACACCGCTCCATCCTGTCCCGGCGGTGCCTCCATCGCCTCCCGGCCGGACAGCTCCGCGGTGACGGTGAGCCCGAACCCCGCGGCGCGCACCTCCCCCGGCACCGGAAGGTCATACGAGCCCGAGGCGGCGGCCGCGGCGGCGGGGGCCACCTCGATCGTGCCGTAGCCGACCCGCACCACGGCATCACCGACCGCCATCTCCCCACCGACCCGCCCGGCTTCAGCGGCACGGAGCGCCTGTCCTAATACAACGCGCGGGGTGGGCTGTACTGTTCCGGTCACCTCCGCCACGGCCGCGGCCAACAGCCGCCGCCGCAGCGTTGCGGGAAGCGATCGGAAGGTCTCGCGGGCCACGTGGACGGTGTGATCCTCTCTACGCGTGAGGTGCCCGTAGCGCGACGCGGCCAGACGGGCGACCGCGGCATCCGCTTCGCGCGCGGCCTCGCCGAGTTCCCACAGCAGGGCCGGCGCCTCCGGCCAGATCCGGCAGAGGTCCGGCAGCACGTCTGCCCGGATGCGGTTGCGCAGCAGGCGTAGGTCGCGGTTCGTGGGATCCTCGCGCCAGGCCGCGCCCGCATCCCGCAGGAACCTCACGATCTCCTGCCGGCTCGCTGCGCGCAGCGGCCGCACCACGATGGCGCCCCCGAGCGGGCGCGCCGGCGGGATGCCGGCCAGCATCTCCCACGGCCCACGGTGCAGCAGCGCCATGAGGACCGTCTCCACCTGGTCGTCGCGGGTATGCGCAGTCGCCACCCGCTGCGCGCCGATCGCCCCGGCGACGCGGGCGAAGAACGCGTACCGGGCGGCCCGGCCCGCCTCCTCGATCGAGCGTTTCTCCCGGGCCGCGAGGCCGCAGACGTCCGCCGCCTCCACGGTCACCGAGATGGCCAGCGTCTGCGCCTGGGCGCTCACAAACGCCGCATCCTCCTGCGAGTCCGGCCGCAGCCGGTGATCGAGGTGGGCGACGTGGAGGCGCAGGCGCCAGGGCTCGCGCAGTCTGCTGAACAGCCGCAGCAGCGCCATGGAATCGGCCCCCCCGGAGACGGCGAGGACGACCGTCTCGCCCGGTGAGACCATCCGGTGCTGCTCGATTGTGCGGATCGTCCGGTCCAGCATCGGCGGCGCGCACCCAGAAAGCAGAAGGCAGTAGGCTCCGTCGCCTACTGCCGGCGGCATCTCTGGTGGCGGCGGGGAGACTCGAACTCCCGACTCCGCGGGTATGAGCCGCGTGCTCTGACCAGCTGAGCTACACCGCCACGCCGCTCACATTATATAGGAAACGGGGCGCGCTTCCTAGGCCGCGGGCTATTTGCCCGCGATCGTGATGCCGATCGGCGGGAGGGCGATCGAGGCCTTGTCGTTCAGCCGGCCCATGAAGACGGCGATGAGGTCGTAGGTGCCGGGATCGACGCGCCGGCCCTGAAAGTCACGCTGGTCCCAGCTCACGCTGAAGGACAGCGCTTCCTGCGGCAGGAGGGTCGCGGTCTGGATGATCTGGATGAAGGCCTTGTCGTGCGACCAGCGCCAGACCTCGTCCCCGCGGGACCGGCGGACGATGACATCGAAGCGCTGCCCGCTGGTGAACATCACGCCGAGGGTCCCGGCGGCGGCGTTGCGCACGGTGAAGTGGATCCCCACCGGCTCGCCCGGGGCGAAGGCGCGCTTACTCACCGACGCGGCGAGGGTCAGGTTGCCTTCCGTGCGCTCGACGGTCACCGGCGCCGCGCTGGACGTCATGGTGAAGAGCCCCATCAGGAATGCGGCCAGCATCGCATACATGGTCTTACTCTCGAATACGTAGGCGACGACCGTTAGGTTTCATGAGGGTGCGCCCGCGCTCACTTGACGCCGAGCTTGGGCATCTCATAGCGGATCTTGCCGGCGGCGATCTCCTCGAGCGCCGCCGTGACCGGGTTTCGGGTGTCCAGATCTACGACCGACAGGGCGCCCTCCTTGATCTGGCGGGCACGCTTGGCCGCAACGATAACGAGGGCGTACTTGTTGGAGACCCGCTCCAGCAACGCCTCGAGTGGAGGTTTGATCACTTCACGCTCACCTCAGTGGGGAACAGCGCGCAAGGACAACACCCTATTTTATCAACCACCCTGGCCCTGTCAAGGCGCACTTGCGGACGGAAGCACTCGTGACGTGCGCGCTGTTCATCGGCTCGCACCCCGTGGTATCGTAAGGGCCGTGTCTCCCGAATTGCGCATCCACGCGCTCGGCCTTGCCGCCCTGGGCGCGATCACCTCGATCCTGATGGTCACGCCGGTTCTCCCCCTCGACCTGGAC
>MENB01000111.1:7116-7327 GCA_001768125.1 Armatimonadetes bacterium RBG_19FT_COMBO_69_19 | reverse complement strand
CGTCGGCGGAGACGTCCGGCGTCACCGCGAAGGCGGTGCAGCCCCCCGCGGGGATGCCGTGCGGCAGCCCGGCGGTCTGATTGATGCTGGAGTACTGGCTGTAAAGGATCTCGTACCGAGCGTTGAGCACCGCGATGTCATCGAGGGCGATCCCGGCGCCCTCCGCCACGCCGCGCATCGCCTCCCCATATGCCGGCTCGACCCGGTCGAT
>MENB01000111.1:0-7087 GCA_001768125.1 Armatimonadetes bacterium RBG_19FT_COMBO_69_19 | reverse complement strand
GTGTCTGCTCGGGCGTGAGGCGCGCCTCCCGCTGGAAGCGATCGAAGTAGATGCGGAGGTTCTCGGTGATCGCCTCCGCGGCCGCGCGGCCGTGGGCGACGCCGTCATCGTGGCTGCGACCTGGAAGATCGACGACGGGGAGGGCAGGCATGAGTCCCTCCATTCGCGCTGTGGGAACTGAATTCATGCCCGCTCGGCCCTCAGGAAGTCGATCCACACCGGCTGCCGGACGAAGCCCAGCTTCGTGTTGATCGCCAGCATCGGCGCGTTCTTGCTGCTGTTGAAGGTCCGGATCTCCCGGTAGCCCATGATCTGCGCGTACTCCACCGTGCGTACCTTGAGTGCCGTGGCGATGCCGTGACCCCGGTACTCGGGGTGCACCGCGGTAAGGTGCTGCCACAACACGCCCGGGCCAGCGTCGTAGCGTTGCAGGACGCTCTCCCCGATGTAGACGTCGCCCATCTTCACGAGGAAGTAGGCGTCCGGCAGCGCCCGCGGGCTGCGCACCTCATCCTCGACCCACCGCTCGAACCGCGGCGGCGTCGGCAGATCCGGGTCGGAGTGCGGCGTGCCGATGTCGAGCGCGCAGTGGGACTGGTACACTGCACCGAGACGGTTCGCATCGGCCCGTAGTTCGTCTTTGAGCGTCGTGATCACGGCCCCCGCCGCCTCCGCCCGCCGGGCATACCCCGCAAACGGCGTGAGGTCCACGGCCGCTACCGGGAGGCGGGACTCGAAGGTGCGCGAGTGCTCCTCGAAGCCGAAACGCCGGAGGAACGCGACCACGTGCCCGTGATCCTCCCGGGCCCACGACTTCAATCGTGTCGCACCGCGCTCCCCCAGCCGGCGAAGCAGGTGCGTGAGCAGGGAGGTCCCGATCCCTCTGCGGTGGGCTTGGGGATGGACGGCGGCGTAGACGTGATACTTGTCCGGATGGAACGACCACCACACGTGGCTCCAGAAACCGTAGGCCATCACCTGGCCTCGCTCTTCGGCGACGATCCACTCCCGGTTGAACCGCCGCTCATCGAACCGGGCGTACTGGTCGCGCGTCTCCTGTGCGGTGTGGGGCTCATCCGGGAAGTTGGCCGTGGCGATCTCGGCGACGGCCTCGAAGTCCTCGTCCCGGAGGGGACGGATCTCGACCTGCTCTGCGATGTGCGCCATCGACGTCCTCCTAGAACTCCTTGATGAAGGTGATCCAGGCCGGCTGGCGCGCGAAGCCGAACTTCACGTTGATCGCCAGCATGGGCTTGTTGTTGATCTCGTTCCAGGTGCGGATCTCGCGCACCCCATGGTCCCGCGCGTGCTCCACCGTCTTCACTTTGAGCGCGGTCGCGATGTGCCTGCCGCGGAACGCGCGCCGCACTCCGGTCAGCCCCTGGTGCAGGTAGTCGCCGGCCTGCGGCTTGAAGAGGCTGCTCAGCCCCGCGTACTCGCCGTCGACCACGGCGAGGAAGAAGGCGTCGTTGATCGCCCACGGGGCGTCGACGGCGTGCTGCCGCCACAACGTGTAGCTGAAGGGTGTGGCCACGTCGTCCGGCGGCCGCGGGATGTCCTGTGCGATCTCGACCTCCATGGCATGGATGCGAGCGAGACTCGCCTCGTCCTTCGCCCGTTCGTCCGCCAGCGTGGTGATGGTGACGCCGCTCTGACGAGCGCGAGCGAAATAGGGCCTGAACCGGTCGAAGTCGAACGTCCCGACCGCGAGACGCGACTCCCACGAGCGCATCGTCTCCCGGAATCCTCGGCGGGTGACGAACGCGACGCCCTCCGCCATCGACTCCCAGACCTGGGTCTTGACCGAGATGGCCTGGTAGCCCCGCAGGGCCTCCTCAAGACGTGCCCACAGCGCGCTGCCGATCCCGCGGCGCTGGTGCGCCGGGCTGACGCGGATCTCCATCCCGAACTTCCGGGGATGGTACGCCCAGGCCGCGTTCCAGAGGCCCGCGAAGCCCACGACCTCGCCGGTCGCCGGATCCCCGGCCACGTAGCGCTCGTTCACGCACTTCGGGTCGTAATGCTCGTCATCGTATCGGAACTCGTCCACGGTGCTCAGCCGGTCGGGGAACACCGCGTTGGCGACGGCGATGACGCCGGGGTAATCGCGGGCGTCGAAGCGGCGGATCACCGTCGCCGTGCCGAGCTGTTGGGTCTCCATCGTGTCTCCCTCCACCAGATTCGTATGAAAAGCAGGAGGCGCAGAGCTCACTGCCGCTCTGCGCCTCATCAGCGTCGAGAATCCGGGGGAGACCTACACGGGTACGCCTCTCACGGTGGGACGCCCATGGGCGCAGAGCCGGTCCTGCAGTGAACCGGAACGGCGCGCGGCGAGCTCCTGGAAGATGCTCATCATGGACGTCACCTGCCCCTCGAAAACGCTGTCGACGGTATCACACTTCAGCGCCGAAGTCAAACTGGGACCGCGGGCGTCCGGCGGCTCCCTAGTGCAGCAGCTCGAGTTCGGCCAGCCGGATCCGCATCGCCTGCGGCGAGACGCGGAACTCGCGGGCCAGGCCGGCGATCACGGTGCGCACCGCCTGGGCGCGCTCGTCGGACCCCAGCGCGCGCAGGATGATCGACTGCTCGCGCTCGAATCCCCGACGGACCGAGCCGGCCGGCATGAGCAACTCCGCGGCGAAGGCGCGGGCGTCGCGCTCCTGGGCCGCCCGTCCGGGCTCGAGCATGCCCCGGGCGTGCCCCGGCTCGTCGCTCGCCACGAGCGCGCTGTGACCCAGCACGGCGTGGCCGAGCTCTTCGGCCACCGCCCAGCGCCGCTCGGCGTCGTTGTGGAACGGGTAGTCGCGATTGAGCACGAGGAGACGACGCTCCGGACCGCCCTCGATGCCGCCCCGCTGATGACGCGGCAGCGCGCGCCAGCGGACCGGATACCCGATCCGCTCCGCCAGCCCCTCGACGTCCACGGGAACGTCAGGGCGGAACGTCGCGAGGAGTTCCCGCGCCTGCGAAGCGGCCTTCGGGCTGCGCGCGGAGAGCTGTCGCCGTGCGACCGGGGCGGCAGGCCCGAGCGAGGCGACTGCGGCTTCCTCTTCCTGACTGAACGGCCGGCCCCCGGTCTCCAGCTGAAAGAGGCCGCACTCCGGACACGACCAGGCGATCGGCGGCTCGCACTCGCTGCCGAATCGCGGCGCCATCTCCGACTCACAAACCGGGCAGGACCGCACGCGCTCGACTCCACGTAGGGGGTATGGGTGGGTACGGATTAGGTACGGCGGGGGAAGCTTCCTGCCGAACGAACGGCCTCAGACGACCGGAGGCCGGAGCAACCGCATCCTCGCATCGCGCGCGGCCGCGCGAACGTCGGGGAACGGCAGACCCTCGAGCTGCATGAGGACCTCCGCCGCCTGCAGGATGATGCGCTGGAGGTCGCCCTCCTCGGCCTGGCTCTCGCGGGTGAGATGCACCCAGTCCGCCCCGCGCATCCAGGCGACGACCGCATCCGCCCGCCGGTCGGCGGGGGACGGGATCCGCCGCCGTGAGATGGGATCCCATTCGGGCTCGAACTGCAGGACGACCTCATCGGGGCGCAGCGTCTGCCGGCGCTCCAGATCGGCCAGTTCCTTCGCCAGGCGCGCGAGCGACTGCAGCCCTGCCTCTCCGCCCCGCCGCGGGGCGCGCTCAGTGGCGAGCGCTCCCCCCACGCCGGCCCAGGCCGCGGTCGAGGCGCCGATGAGGCTGCGCCGTACCGCCTCGGCCAGCATCAGCATCCGCGGGTGGCGCAGCTCGGCCGCCCACTGCCCGTCGGCGGTCAGGCGGTGCTCGGGATCGAGATAGCCCAGCTGGCGCAGCACGGCGGCGTGGCGTCCGAACTCATCCAGCAGTGTGCCTTCGACGGCGTGGAGCGCCTGCCGCAGCGACGACCGCCGGAACTCCCGCCCCCGGAGGGCTTCGATGCTCGCCAGGCACCGCTGCTCCACCGGGCAGGTGGCACACGGCCACGAGGTGATCTCCGCCTGCAGCGCGGTGATCTCTTCCGGAGGAACGTGCGCGTCCCGCCGCCGCATCTTCGCCACGCGGTCCAGCATCCGCTCGTACCGGCCCCGGGTGACTAGGCGGTCGTCGCAGGGCCGCTCGATGAGTTCGTCAGGCGGGATGGAGCCAATGGCCTGGCGCAGGCGGGTGACTTCCTCACGGCGCTCATAGGCCGCCAGCGAGCGGTTGAGCTCGCGCTGCGCCTCCTGCAGGCTCGAGCGGCGGAGGAGGTTCAGCACCTGGATGTAGCCCGGCGTGAACGACGACGTGACGGGCTCGGGCTCGGCGTCGATCAGGGCCAGCCCTTCGCGCGCTTCTTCGCGCGAGGTCGCGGGCAGGACGACGACGCCGATCGTGTCCTTGCCCCGCCGCCCCGCCCGCCCGGACATCTGGTGGAACTCGGTCGGGGTGAGGACGACCGGGCCTTCGGGGCTGTTGCGGACCAGCGTGGACAGCGCCACGGTGCGCGCGGGCACGTCGAGGCCGCTGGCGAGGGTCGTGGTCGCGCACACGGCGCGAATGAGCCCCCGGCCGAGCAGATCTTCCACGGCGAGGCGCCAGGCAGTGGTATGTCCGGCGTGATGCGGCGCGATGCCGGAGTCGATCACGGCGCTGCGGAACTGATGCGCACGGAGCACCGGGTAGTCCTTCTCCCACCGCGCCATGGCCGCGGCGCGCAGCTCGGGGCCGAAGGCGCGCAGCGACGACAGCTCGCGCGCAGCCTCGTCGCATCCGCGGCGCGAGGGATAGAACAGGATCACCGGCAGCAGGCTGTAGTGCTCCAGATCGCGCAGCAGCGCCTGGAGCCACCCCGGTCCGCGCCCTCCGGGCGGGAGATGGCCCAGCGCATCCGACGGGATGAGGCGCCCGCGGCCGTCGGACAAGATGTAGCGCATCGGCACCGGGCGCAGCTGCTCGACGATCACGTCCGGCCGCGTCCCGCGCACCTCGGTGAGCCAGGAGGCGATGACGTCGGCGTTCGGGAAGGTGGCCGAGAGCAGCAGCAGACGGCTGCGCTTCGGGGCGAGCATGAGGATCTCTTCCCAGGCCGTGCCCCGCTCCGGATCGGACAGGTAGTGGGCCTCGTCCAGCACGATGAGGTCCGGCACCGTGGACGTGCCGTACAGCGCGTTGCGCAGGATCTCGGTCGTGGCGACGACGATCGGGGCCTGGGCATTGATGCGGCGCTCGCCGGTGAGCAATCCGACGGCGTCCGTGCCGTAGAGGCCACCGAACCGATGGAATTTCTGGTTGGAGAGGGCCTTGAGCGGTGTCGTGTACCAGGCGGTCTTCCCCTGTGCGAGGAGCTCCGCCATCGCCTGCTCCGCGATCCAGGTCTTCCCGCTCCCGGTCGGCGCCGAGACGAGGACATCACCCAGGCGCACGGCGGCGAGGGCGGCTTCCTGGAAGGGCGCGGGGACGAACGGGGCCGCCGGGGGTGTCCCGACGTCTTCGAGGATCGCGCGAAGCTTACCGGAGGTGGGACGTCGAATGGTCTGTCGGACGGCAAGTCGGGATCGCGCCATGTGCGTCTATGATAGCGTAGCGGTGTCCGCAGCGCCAGCGAGGCTGCGCGCTGCGTTAAGTTAATTATCGATGGATAAGTTCAATCACGTCGACGCCGTCGTCCTCGGCCTGGGCGCCATGGGGAGCGCCGCCGCGTACCACCTCGCCCGACGCGGACGGCGTGTGCTCGGCATCGAGCAGTACACCGCGGCCCATGACCGGGGTTCCTCGCACGGGCGCTCGCGCATCATCCGCGAGGCCTACTTCGAACATCCGGACTACGTCCCTCTCCTCCAGCGCGCGTATGACCTCTGGGGGACCCTCCAGACCGAGGGCGGCTCGCGCCTCCTCCTCCCGACGGGAGGATTGATGATCGGTCCGGAGGACGGCATCCTCGTCCAGGGCGCCCTGGCGAGCGCGCGGACCCACCACCTCCCACACGAGTTGCTTACCAGCCGCGAGGTGCGGCGGCGGTACCCGGCTTTCGCGGTGAAGGACGAGACGGTCGCGGTGTGGGAGCCTCGCGCCGGGGTGCTCTTCCCTGAATATGGCGTGCTGGCCCACCTCCGGGGCGCCTCGCGGAGCGGAGCCGAGCTGAAGATGGAGGAGCGCGTCCTGGCCTGGCAGCCGCGGGACGGCGGGGTCGAAGTGCGGACCGACAAAGACCGCTACACCGCCGACCGCCTGATCGTCACGGCGGGCCCCTGGGCTGGACCCATCCTGTCTGACCTGGGGCTGCCGCTGCGCGTCGAGCGCAACGTCATGTACTGGTTCCAGCCCTCGGAGGCGGCGCCGTTCGCCCCCGACCGCCTGCCCATCTACATCTACGAGTACCGCCGGGAGGGCTTCATCTACGGGTTCCCCCAGGTCGGGCGAGACGGGGTCAAGGTGGCCCACCACCACAGCGGGGAGTTCTGCACCCCCGAGACGATCCGCCGGGATGTCACCCCTGAGGAGGTCCACCGCATGCGGGACATCCTGGCCGGCACGCTGCCCGGGCTGAACGGAGACCTCCTGCAGGCGGTGACCTGCATGTACACGAACACGCCCGACGGCCATTTCATCATCGACCGCCACCCCCGCCATCCCCAGGTCATCCTGGCCTGCGGGTTCTCCGGGCACGGCTTCAAGTTTGCCCCGGTCGTGGGGGAGATCCTGGCGGAGTTGGCCACCTACGGCCACACCCGCCACCCCATCGAGCTCTTTCAGCTCGCCCGGTTCTCCACGAGGGCTCCAAGACGGCCAGGGGCCGCGCCCGGCTGAGGCGGCGATACCGTCGGAGCCCGCGATGTGCTATAGTAGGTTTAATGGCCTCTACCCGCCCGTCCCCGCGGCGGGATCCCGTTCTCCTCTATCACATCCAGTCGGATTTTGCCGCGGGCCTCGCTCCAGCACAGATCGCCGAGAAGCATTCGCTCCCGGTGTACACCGTGACGCAGGCGCTTCGTCGGGACAGGCGTCCCCGCGCCCTGCCGGACCCCTACGGGCTCGCGCAGCGCCGCGCGGACCACCGCGATGCCGCCCTCCTATACTGGGTCGGATACGTCGCCGCCTGCGGCGCCGTGTACGACGGGGCGATGCCGACCCT
>MENB01000110.1:14293-14446 GCA_001768125.1 Armatimonadetes bacterium RBG_19FT_COMBO_69_19 | reverse complement strand
CACGGACCGAGCAGCTCCTGGCCATCGGGGCCGTGCCCGAGCAGCACGTGGCGCAGGCCCGGACCAGGCGCGACACCGCCGCGGCGCAGACCGCAGCGGCACGGCAGCAGCTGCAGATGCTCCAGACGGGCGCGCGGCCTGAGGAGCTCCGGG
>MENB01000110.1:13905-14094 GCA_001768125.1 Armatimonadetes bacterium RBG_19FT_COMBO_69_19 | reverse complement strand
GGTGGCCGCCGTGGCCGACCTCTCCAGGTGGCAGGTGGAGACGACGGATCTCACTGAGCTGCACGTCGCCCGGATCGCAAACGGGGATCGGGCGACCGTCCGCCTGGACGGAGTGCCGGGGCTCGAGCTCATCGGGCGTGTGATCGCCGTCCAGGACTTCGGCGTGAACCGGATGGGGGACATCACCTA
>MENB01000110.1:8079-13848 GCA_001768125.1 Armatimonadetes bacterium RBG_19FT_COMBO_69_19 | reverse complement strand
CACCAGGGTGACGCCGCAGAACTAGGGCGTTACTGCATCTTCCAGTAATGCGGCTGGTGGCAGGTCGTGCAGGGCGTCTGGTTTTGCATCACCGGGGCGTGGATCTCCGGCTTCGGTGCGGTGTGGCACGAGGTGCAGTTCACGATGGGCTTCGCCCTGTCGTGGGGTTTGTGGCAGGTGCTGCATGCCAGCGTGGTGTGCGCGCGTCCCTCCGGCCACCCCACCGTGCGGGGCGGGGTGGGTAGGGCGGCGTGGCAACCCAGACACGTCTGCGCTGTCGGCCGCAGCGGGCTGTTCGGGCGCAGGAACTGGTGGCAGTCCACACAGTGGAAGTCCGCCATCTCCCGGATCTTGATCGCGCGCGCACCCACGGCCTGGGCCTCGTGACAGTTCGCACAGACCTGCTCGGCGGGCTTCAGCCGGTGGATGGCCGTGCTGTGGCAGGTCACGCACTCGATCTTCTTGCCTTCCGCGTGGACCCCGTGGCCGGCGGTGGCGGCGACCTGCTTCCAGGACGGGTCGCCGCTCGTGTGGCACGACGCGCAGCGATCCGTGGGGACCTCGGCGTGCTTGCCGACGCGCTCGGGCCGGCGCACCACGAAGGTGATGACCTGTCGCGCCGACTCCGCCACGCTCTGCTCGTGGCAGGAGTGGCAGTCGACCTTCTTGTGCTCACTGCTCGCCCACCGCGTCCAGGCCGCTTCCATCGTGTGGCAGGAGCGGCAGAAGGCGGGGTTGTTCATCGTGTAGTCGTACACGGTGAATCCGCCATAGGCGGCGACGGCCACACCCGTGACGACTCCCCCGATCAAGACGACGAGCCAGACCGTGGGCAGCTTCGCTGCCCACAGCATCAGGGTGTGAAGAACCCGCCGCACGCCGCCTCGTGTCGTCTCGTCCATTGCCCTCGAACCTACGGATAGAGGGTGAGCAGTTCCTCGAGCGCCTGGAGGGCCGCGTCCGCGGGCGCCGCCAACCAGAGCACGTAGGCCCCGGACTGGTAGTAGAGATGGCGCTGCCCCAGGCCGTCCGTGCCGAAGACCGTGCGGCCCCGCATCTCCTGCGGGCGTGGATCACTGAACACGCGCGTCCCGCCGGCCATCCGGCGGTTCATGCGCCACAGCAGCGCCGACGCCTTGAGGGGGGATGGGGAGGCGCTGATCCACAGCGCGATAGGGCCGTAGCGGGCCACCACCGCGTCCGAGGCCTCGATCCGCCTGCCGTGGAGGCGGCTGACCTCCTCCACAGCCGCGGAGCCGCGCACGGCGGCCGAGAGCGGGGTACCGGCCAGGGCATCCGGAACGCGGAGCCCTGGGGAGGCGCTCTGCCCACTCGGGGGATTGCTGGTGTTGGCGAGGAGAGCCACCACGATCGCCGCCAGGACGGCGGCGAGCCCCACGCCGGTGAGCACCCGGCCGGTACCCATCACCTGCTACGCGGCCTTGCCGCGCTCCCGCAATGCCATCGCCACGTAGTTCCGGACGTCCGCCCCTTCGTAGATCTGGCGGGGCCGGCTGATCCGCTGATCGCCGTCGTCCAGCATCTCCTCCCACTGCGCGAGCCATCCGCTCGTGCGGGGGATGGCGAACAGCACCGGGAACATCTCCACCGGGAAGCCCATTGCCTGGTAGATGATCCCGGAGTAGAAGTCGACGTTCGGGTACAGGCGCCGCTTGATGAAGTACTCATCCTGCAGGGCGATGCGCTCCAGCTCGATGGCGATCTCCAGCAGCGGGTTCGTGCCCGTGACCTCGAACACTTCCTCCGCGATGCGCTTGATGATCTTCGCCCGCGGGTCGTAGTTCTTGTACACGCGGTGGCCGAAGCCCATGAGCAGGACCTCGCCCTTCTTCACGCGCTCGACGTAGGCCGGGACGTTCGCCTTGCTGCCGATCTCGCCGAGCATGCGCAGGACGGCCTCGTTCGCGCCGCCGTGCAGGGGGCCGTAGAGGGCCGCCGCGGCCCCGGCCAGCGCCGAGTAAGGATCGGGGTGCGAGGAGCCGATGCTGCGCATCGCGTTCGTGCTGCAGTTCTGCTCGTGATCGGCGTGCAGGATGAACAGGACGTCGAGGGCCCGCTCCAGCACGGCGTTTGGCGTGTACTTCAGCTCGGTCGTCTTCAGCAGCATATTCAGGAAGTTGCCGGTGTAGGAGAGGTCGTTGTCCGGATAGGCGTAGGGCCGGCCGAGGCTGTGCCGGTAGGCGAAGGCGGCCAGCGTCGGCATCTTCGCGATGAGCCGGACGACCTGCTTGCGCCGGACGTCCTTGTCCTTGATGTCCTTCGCGTCCGGGTAGAAGGTGGAGAGCGCGCCGACGGTGCCCACGAGCATGCCCATGGGGTGCGCGTCGTGGTGGAAGCCGTCGAGGAACTTCTTGATCGACTCGTGGATCATGGTGTGGTGGGTGATCTCCCAGGTCCACTCTTCGAGCTGCTGCCGCGTGGGGAGTTCCCCGTACAGGATGAGGTAGGCCGTCTCCAGGTATGTCGAGGATTCCGCGAGTTGCTCGATCGGGTAGCCGCGGTAGCGCAGGATGCCGCGCTCGCCGTCGATGTGCGTGATCGTGCTCCGGCACGACGCCGTGTTGCCGAAGGCCGGATCGTACCCCATCAACCCGAAGTCATCATCCGATGCCTTGATCTGCCGCAGATCGGCGGTGTTGATCGCTGCCCCATAGGTCGGATAGGTGCCGTACCGGATCGGAACCTCGTAGGTCTTGCCGGTGCGGTTGTCCGTGATGGTGAGGGTATCCTTGGGCATGATGCCCACCCCTTTCCCCCAGTGGCCGAACTCATTGTAGGGGCGCGTGCGTTCGAGGGGGCATCAGGCAGGCGCCCTATCTTCGCTCGGTTCGGTGGCGGATGGCGGCCCCACCCGCCCGGCCCATACGATGAGCGGGGAAGGGAGAGCTATGCCCGGTCCGCGACTGGTCGTCGTGTTCTTCGTCTACGGCCTGGCCTTCTTTGCCATGGGCCTGGCGATCGCGCTGGAGGCGCGCCGCACCACCGATCTGCGCCTGGCCAGCTCGCTCAAGTATCTCGCGGCCTTCGGCCTGCTGCATGCCGCGGTGGAATGGATCGACATGTGGCTGCTGCTACCCTGGCCGCTCGTCTCGGCCACGGCCGCCGCCCTGCGCGTGGTGCGTCTCGCCCTCTTCGTGGGCTCCACGGTCCTCCTGGCCGTCTTCGGCACCACGCTGCTCGGCGCGCTGGACCCCCGCTACCGCTGGGTGCGCTGGATCCCGCCGGCCCTGCTCATCTTCTGGCTGGCGTACTGGGTGATCGGCCCGCACCTCAATCCGCTGGCCACGGCGCGCTGGACGCCGAACGAGTTGTCCTGCCTGCGCTGCCATGACGGCGTCTCGCCCGCGCCGGCCGGTCCGGCCACCGGCTGGGTGCCGTCGATGACCGTGGGGGATATCTGGGTGCGGTACCTGATCTACCTCCCGGCCTCCGCGTTCGCCGCCGCCGCGCTATGGACCCAGGGACGCTTGTTCGTCCAGAGTGGATACCGGCGCATCGCCCGCGACTGCCGGTGGATGGCCGCGGCGTTCGCCGCGAACGGGATCGTCGCGGGGCTCATCGTCCCGCCCGCGCACTTCGGCCTGGCGAACTGGCTGAACTACGACCGGTTCCTCTCCGTGGTCGGCGTGCCGCCGCAGGTGTTCCGCGCCGCGCTCGCCGTGGTCATCGCCCTGTTCGGCGTGCGCATCCTGCGGGTCTTCGACATCGAGTACGCGCACCGCCTGGCCGCGGCGCAGGAGGGCGAGCTGCGGGCGAAGAGCGAGGCGCTCGAGGTGGCCAACCGTGCGGCCGAAGAGCTGGAAGAGAAGGTCAAGGACCGCACCGAGGAACTGTTCGAGCAGGTCCGCCGTCTGGCCATCCTGGAGGAACGGGACCGGCTGGCCCGGGAGATGCACGACAGTCTCGGTCAGGTGCTGGGGTTCGTGAACCTCAAGACCAAGGTCGCCGAAGATCTCATCGGGCGCGGGCGTCCGGCGGAGGCGGGGACGGAACTGGCGCAGATGCGCGGCGCCGTGCAGGAAGCCTACGAGGACGTCCGGCAGGCCATCCTCAGCCTGCGCACCACGCCGCAGGCGAAGGGCTTGCTGCCGAGCCTGCGCGAGTACGTGGAGCGGATGCGGGAGCAGACCGGGCTCGACATCCGTCTCGAATCTGCCGACGGGCTGCGGCTCGCCCCGGCGGTCGAGGCCCAGGTGATCCGCATCGTCCAGGAGGCCCTGACCAACGTCCGCAAGCACGCGCAGGCCCGATCCGTGGAGGTCCGCTTCACGCGGGCTGGGACCGGCGCGACGGTGACGATCGCCGACGACGGCAAGGGGTTTGATGTGGCCGGCGTCGAAGGCGCGAAAGGGATGCACTTCGGCCTGCTCACGATGCGGGAGCGGGCGGAGAGCATCGGCGGCGCCCTGCAGGTGACCTCCGAGCCGGGGCAGGGGACGAAGGTGATCCTGTGGATGCCATCCGCGTCCTGATCGTCGATGACCACCAGCTGTTCCGCCGCGGCGTGAGCTCGCTGCTCGCCGGTCGCGAGGACATCGAGGTCGTCGGCGAGGCGAACAACGGCGCCGAGGCGGTCGAGCGCGCGCGGGAGTTGATGCCCGACGTCGTGCTGATGGACATCAAGATGCCCGAGCTGGATGGGCTCGCCGCGACCAAGCAGTTGAAAGCGGAGATGCCCTACGTGCGGATCATGATGCTCACGGTCTCGGAGACCGACGAGGATCTGTTCGAGGCGATCAAGGCGGGCGCGTCGGGGTACCTGCTGAAGAACGTCGACCCGGACCACCTCGTGGCCTCCGTCCTGCAGGTTCAGCGCGGCGAGGTGCCGATCGCGCCGACGATGGCGGCGAAGATCCTCCGCGAGCTCACCACGCCCTCGGAGGCGCCCATCCAGTCGCTGACGTCGCGCGAGCGGCAGGTGCTGGAGTTGCTGGCCAGCGGCATGGCCAACAAGGAGATCGCCTTCACCCTGAAGATCTCCGAGAATACCGTGAAGAACCATCTGCGCAACATCCTCGAGAAGCTCCACCTGCAGAACCGCGTCCAGGCCGCCCTCTACGCCGTGCGCATGGGGCTCGCCGACCGCTCGTCTGACCCGAGCTGACCTCCTCACATCAGGCAGGGACCTGACCCCGCCACCCCCCCAACGCGCCCACCGTTAGTCTCCCACGGTCATCTCCGCTGGCCGTCCTGACTACCCCGTCTAGTCGATCGGTTCGCCCTGCGGTAGCCGTCTTTGGGCATCCCCAATCGCCTGTGGGCTCGATGGGCGCGTCTCCTCCTGTCGTGTACGGTGGGGGTGGAGGCGATATCCGTGAGGCCACGGGTCTTCATCTGGTACGGGCACCACCTCTTCGCGAAAGTGATGGCGCCGGTGCTGCGGCGCGAAGGCATGGAGGTCATCGGCATGGCCACCGACAGCTCGGCCGCCGTGCCCGCCATCCTTGCCGCCCATCCGGATGTCGTCGTCACCGACCGCATCGTCGAGCGCGAGTATCCGCTGGGGATCGCGGAGATCATCCGCGGCAGCGCCCGGGTGCGGGTCCTGGTGCTGGACCTCATCGAGGACGAGATGCGCATCTACGACGGCGTGGGCCAGGGAGCGGCAAAGCTGACCTCGATCATCAGGGCGATCGAGGACGCGGTGGAGCGCCCCGGACTGCCCATGGCCGGGTGAAAAGGGGGAGGAACGATGCATCCGATCGGAATCGCACTGGCCTTCCTGGTCTTCTGGTCGCTGGTCGCGGC
>MENB01000110.1:7903-8039 GCA_001768125.1 Armatimonadetes bacterium RBG_19FT_COMBO_69_19 | reverse complement strand
CAGGTTGCCGTCCGCCGGGTGCCGGGGGAGGTCATCCACCTGGACGCCGGCGCCGGCATCGCGCTGGTCCTGCACGCGGTGACCATCGCGCTCGGGCTGGCGATGATCGCCGCAGGCGCCTACGCGACCTATGTCG
>MENB01000110.1:329-7872 GCA_001768125.1 Armatimonadetes bacterium RBG_19FT_COMBO_69_19 | reverse complement strand
CACGACAGCAGTTGGTCCGCGAGGAATGGATATCTGAAGCCGAGGGAGGGCACGTGGAACAGCGGAACAACAGGCTCGAGCTGATCAGCGGCATCGTGATGATCGTGGTGACGGCGTTCGTCGCGACGTTCATCGTCTCGCTGATCAACACCGTATGCCGGTGACGCCCTTCGGGGACCCCGCGAGTTCACCGGGACGCATCCAGTAGGCGTGGCGCGCAAATCGGTTCGCCGCCCGATGGGGCCGGCAAGGCAGATTCCTATAGTGAGGGTGGGGACATCTGTGACCTCCGTGCGCTTGGTCCCAATCGTGCTCGGCGTGCTGATCGGCGCCGCGGTGCTCTGGCTCGCGCCCGCCGCCCCGGCCCTCGCGCAGGACGCCGCCCAGGAGAATGACACCTGTCTGGCCTGCCACACGCAGCCCGGGATGGTCCTGGAGCTCCCGAGCACCGAGGTCGTTTCGGTCACGATCGATCCGAAGCGCTTCGCCGGATCCGCGCACGGGCAGGCGCTCACCTGCACCACCTGCCATGAGGCCAACGCGGAGATCCCGCATCCCCGGGTCACGGCGAAGACGATGCGGGAGTACCAGGACGCCCGCAGCCGGATCTGCGCCACCTGCCATACCGACCCCGTGGAGGCCTTCGCCGGCAGCGTCCACGGGCGGGCGGGGCGGATGGGGTTTGCGGACACGCCCAACTGCACCACCTGTCACAATCCGCACGACGCGGCGCGGGTCAAGACGCCGGCCTTCCGTAACAACCTGCCGCAGCTGTGTGGCACCTGCCACGCCGACGCCAGGATCATGCAGAAGTACGGGCTGCGCCCCGTGTACCAGAGCTACATCAACGAGTTCCACGGCGTGACCACGACGCTGTATAAGCTGACGAAGCCGATGAGCCCGACGCCCGCGGCGATCTGCAACGACTGCCACGGCGGTCACGAGATCCGGGCGGCCTCCGACCCGGCCTCGAAGGTGCATCCGGACAACATCCTGGGGACCTGCCGGACCTGCCACACGGACGCGGGACGGCTCTTCACCACCGCCTGGACCGAGCACCAGACGCCCTCGCCGCAGGCCTCCCCGCTCGTCTACTACGTGCAGCTCTTCTACCGCTTCCTGATCCCCGCCACGGTGGCGTTCCTGGGCCTGCTCACCGTGCTCGATCTGGGGCGGTGGGCGACCGATCAGGTGCGGAGGATGGGGCGATGAGCCGCGCAGCGGTGGTGTCACGGTTCACCCTGGCGCAGCGGATCGAGCACTTCGTCCTCATCATCTCGTTCAACGTGCTCGCGTTCACGGGGCTGCCGCAGAAGTACTTCTATACCGGATGGGCGGAGCGCATCATCCAGCTGCTGGGCGGGATCGAGCGCGTGCGGTTCATCCACCGTACCTTCGCCGTCATCCTCATCGCCGAGGCACTCTGGCACATCGGGGCCGTCATCGCCGCCCGGCGGGCGGGCCGAGACCGCGGCGACATGGGCCTCAACTTCGGGGACGTGCGCGGCGTGCTCGGCGACATCGCCTACCTGCTGGGGCTGCGCGGGAGCAAGCCCGCGTTCGACCGCTTCGACTATCGCCAGAAGATCGAGTACTGGGCCGTGATCTGGGGCACGGCGATCATGGCCACGACCGGGCTGATCATGTGGTTCCCGGAAACGCTGGCCCGCTTCGTCCCCGGCGTCCTCGTCCCCGCCTCGCGCGTGGCCCACGGCGGCGAGGCGCTGCTGGCGATGCTCGCCGTGATCATCTGGCACTTCTACAACGCGCACTTCCGTCCGGACATCTTCCCCATGGACCCGGCGATGTGGAGCGGGCAGATGGAACTCGAGCGCCTCCGCCACGACCACGCCGCCGAGTACGACCGGCTGCAGAAAGCGGGTCAGCTTCCCCCGGACTGAGGATCCCATGCGACTCCACCTGAAGATCACGCTCTGGATCGTGGTGATCTTCCTGGGCGTCGGGGGGATGTCCATCTACTCCCTGCTGCTCTTCCAGCGCACGGCCGGGCTGCAGCAGTTCGAGGCGATGGCCCACACCCTCACCGAGACGATCCTGCACAGCCTGACGACGACGATGGTGAACAACAATCCCACCGAGATGCGCGAGATCATCCGGCACATCGAGCGCGACCCGATGATCGAGCGTGTCGCCATCTACGCCCCGGACAGCCGGGTGTGGGCGAGCAGCGATCCCGCCGAGGTTGGGTCGGTCCAGCCCTCGGCCCTGCTGGCGCAGGTCATCGCCACGGGAACCGCGCGGACCGAGGAGCGGCCGGCCCTCAAAGAGCTGGTTGTCTTCACCCCGATCCGCAACCAGGAGGAGTGCCAGAGCTGTCACACGGCCGGGCCGCGCATCCTCGGCGCGACTGTGGTCTCGCTGGGGACGGAGCATGTGGAGTCGCACCTCCGCAACAGCGCCAGGCTGCTCACGGGCCTGGTGGGCTTCACCTTCCTGCTCGCCCTGGGGACGTTGAGCATCCTCCTCGGCCGATTCGTCCTCGACCCGCTCTCCGACATCGTGGGGACGGTGCGCGAGGTCTCCCGCGGCAACTATGGGGCGCGGTCGGCCGTCCAAACCTCGGACGAGCTGGGGATGCTGGCCACGGCCTTCAACGACATGAGCGGGCGCATCGAGCGGTTCACGCGGGCGCAGAGCGAGCAGATCGAAGACCTCACGCGCCGCCTCTCGACGCTCACGATCTTCAGCCAGAGCCTGACCGAGGCCGCCGATCTCCGGGGGGCGCTGACCGAAGCGGCGGGCGTGTTCCGCGAGATCGTGCGTGCCGATACCTGCGCCATCTACCGCCTCGAGGACGGGGCGTCGACGCTCATCGCCGGCGCGGGGGAGACGTCCCTGGTGGAGACCCAGGGAGCCGAGATCGTGGTGCGCGCCGCGACAACCGGCCAGGCTCTCTCTTATCCAGGAGGACCGGCGGAGGTGTGCCTCCGCGCGGCGCCCAGCGGGGCCGGGCTGGCCGTCCCGATCCGTACCAAGGACCGGACGTTTGGCGGGATCATCGTGGCGCGCGCCGAGGCGATCCCCTTCGAGGAGGCGGACCTGACGCTGTTCATGACCGTCGCGGGCCATTTGGCCACGGCCCTGGAGAACCTTCGGCTGTTCCAGGTGGTGCGCGACAAGGAGCGGCTCCGGGGCGAGCTGCTGAGCCGCCTGATCCGGGCCCATGAGGAGGAGCGGTTCCGCATCGCGCGCGAGCTGCACGACCAGGTGAGCCAGTCGCTCACCGGCCTGATGATGAGCCTGAACGCGATCGAGGATGCCGATCCGTCGCAGGTGCACGGCGCCCTCGACGCGTCCCGGAAGGTCACCGAGGGGACACTGGAGGATGTGCGCAAGATCATCTTCGACCTGCGTCCCACGCTGCTGGACGACCTGGGATTGATCCCCGCGGTCCGACACTACGCGAAGACGATGCTCGAGGCCCAGGGTGTGGAGGTCCGCTTCCACGTCAGCGGGTTCGGGGGACAGCGGGTCGCCCCCGCGGTGGAGACGACGGTCTTCCGCGTCGCCCAGGAGGCGATCACGAACGTCGCCCGCCATGCCCGCGCGCGCGTCGCGGGCATCGCGGTGGTCCTGGACGAGGGCATGGTCCGGCTGCAGGTCGCCGATGACGGGGTCGGCTTCGACGCGGCGCAGCTGCGCGGCTCTCCCGACCGGCGGCACCTCGGGATCGCGGGCATGGAGGAGCGCGTGGCGCTGCTCGGCGGCACCCTGGAGATCGCCTCCACGCCCGGGCACGGGACGACGGTGACCATGATCGTGCCGGCCTCGGCGGCGGCGAAGGAGGCGGCCTGATGGCTCTGCGCGTGCTCGTCGTCGATGATCACACGCTTGTCCGGGCCGGCATCCGGGCGCTGCTGGCCTCCGCACCCGACATCGAGGTGGTGGGCGAAGCCGAGGATGGTCTGGCCGCGCAGGCGGCGGTCCGCGCGCTGCATCCCGACGTCGTCCTGATGGACATCGCGATGCCGAAGCTGGGCGGGGTGGAGGCGACGCGGCGGATCAAGGACGAGTTTCCTGCCGTGCAGGTCCTCGCGCTGACCGTCCATGACAACGAAGAGTATCTCTTCCAGATCCTGCGCGCGGGTGCGTGCGGCTATGTCCTGAAGAAGGCCCGCCCCGGCGAGCTCGTGGATGCGATCGAAGCCGCCTCACGCGGGGAGACCTACCTATATCCGAGTATGGCGAAATCCCTGGTCGGCGATTACCTCCGGCGCGTGGAGGCCGGAGAAGAGAGCGATAACTACGCCGAACTCACCCCCCGCGAACGGGAGATCCTCAAGCTCCTGGCCGAGGGCTACACCAGCCCGGAGATCGCCGAGCTGCTGCACCTGTCGGTGAAGACGGTCTCCGCCCACCGGCAGCGTATCATGGAGAAGCTCGACCTGCACCGCCCCGCGGAGCTCATCAAGTACGCCATCCGCAAGGGTTTGGTCGAGACGGATAGCTGACGCACACGGAAGCCCGGGAGCGGACTGGTGGCCTCTCCCGGGCGCACGAACGCCTCCGGTTCCTCAGGACGCCGGGATCGCGACGGCGCCCGCGGGGGCGTGATCAGGCCGGGCCGGTTCGTGCTCGAACACGGGCAGGTGCTCGGCGATCCAGAGGTAGGCCAGCACCCCGGCCGAGACGACACCCGCGGTGATCACGATCTCACCCACGGCGGGCACGTAGGTCGCGCCGCTTCCCCGCAGCATCCCCGTCACGGCCACGTTCACGCGGTTCAGCACGACCCCGCCCACGATCAGCCAGGAGGCCACGGCGAGCCCGCGTCGCGACCGCGCCGCCGGTGTGACCAGCAGGACCAGCGGCAGCACGACGCCCGCGGCGAGCTCGATCAGGAACATCACGCTCTCGACGCTTCCCGTGATGGCGAGGGGCCAGGCACCCCGGACCGCGAGATCGATGACCTTCACGCCGAGGTAGAGCGAGAGCACGACCGCCGCCGCCCGGCCGAGGTCAGTGAACAGCGGGATATCGAGCTCATGGTGGAACGCCCTGGCGGAGAGCGTGGCTTCGACCGTGACCATGGCCAGTCCGACGGCAACCGCGGAGATGAAGAACAGCACCGGCAGCAGGGGCGTGAACCACAGCGGATAGAGTTTCCCGGGGACGATGAGGAAGAGTGCCCCCAGGGACGACTGGTGCAGCGTCGAGAGCAGCACCCCGGCGACGACCAGCGGTGGGATGGCCAGCTGCGTGATCCGCAGCAGTGTCCACAGGCGGAACCGCTTGAGGACCACCTGCCCGAACTCGAGCGCGAGGACGGTCGTGTACAGTATCACGCACCAGGCGACCTCGAACATGACCGAGTGTGAATTGAACAGAAACAAGGGGCGCAAGATGTTCCAGAGGTTCCAGGGCCGGCCGAGGTCGATGAGCAGCGCCCCTACGACCAGCAGGTAGCCGAGAAAGCCGGTGAGGATGGCCGGATGCAGGAGCGCTCGGTAGCGGTGCAGTTTGAAGACATGGACGGTGGCCGCGATCGTGAAGCCGCCGGCCGCCAGCGCGACGCCGCTCATCACGTCGAACCCGATCCACAGTCCCCAGGGGAAGCGGTCGGAGAGATTCGTCACCGCGCCCAGGCCGAACACGTAGCGGAAGGCGGCGACCACGCCACCAGCGAGGGCCACCAGCCACAGCGCCGCGCGGACCGGACGAACGCGCACGCGGGAGATCGTCACGATCGCTCACCGTCCTCTCGCTGCATCTCCATGCGCCGCCGCACCACCACTTCGACCGCCGTGAGCGTCGCCCCGAGCGCCACGACCAGCCAGGGGATCTTGCCCAGGGCGCGCCAGGTGTATGCCGGCAGCGGCTCGCGCACGACGACCGGAAAGCCCAGCTCCTCGAATGGGACGTCGGACACGTACAGGATGGACGTCCCACCGGCCTCCTCGGCCCCGTAGATCGCCGGTACATAGCGGGAGCGGTCGCCCGCGATCCTCCTGGCCGCTTCGGCGAGCAGACTGTCCCTCGGGCCGAACTGCAGCGCCTCCATCGGGCAGGCCTCCACGCAGGCCGGCACCTTGCCCGCGGCCTGCCGCTCGGCGCACATGTTGCATTTCCTGATCTCAGGCAGCGCCTTGCCCCACTCGAATCGCGGGACCTGGAACGGGCAGGCCACCATGCAGTAGCGGCAGCCCAGGCACCGGCCGGCGTCGTAGGTCACCGGGCCCGCCGGCGTCTTGCGGAGCGCGGCCACGGGACAGGCGGAGGCACAGGCAGGTTCCGCGCAGTGCATGCACTGCACCTTGAAGGACCGCTGCGATGCTCCATCATCACCGAGGTTGAGGTGGGACTTCGGCTCCCGGAGCGCGGCGAACTTCACATACGTCCAGGCCCGCGGCCCCAGGTCGGAGGACTCGCCTTCAGGGAAGCCGTGGTAGGCTTTGCAGGCACCCTCGCAGGCGCGACATCCGACGCAGCGCGCGACGTCGATCAGCACCCCCATCCCTGCCTTCGGCGACGCCAGGGCCGGGCGCGACGCGCCCAGGACCGTGACGCCGAGGCCGCTCGCGGCGGCGAGGTGGAGGAACTCGCGACGGGTGAGGCTCATCGTGGTCTCCTCCTCACCGTCGCCATGCGGCGACGAGCGCCGACATGAAGAACAGCGACAGGCCCATGACCACCACCCCGAGGACCACCCCGGCGATGGCTTCGTCCAGCCCGCACTTCGTCCCGCGGCTGCGCAGGATCTGCCAGGCCGCCACGGCGCCAAGCGCGATCGACGCGGCGCCGAGGACGCAGTTCACCCCGGGCAGCCAGCAGACCCGGAGGGCTACCAGACCTACGGCGAAGCTAGCGGCCGCTGCCCGGCAGAGCGGGCGGGTTTCCTTGATGTCTCCTGCGACTCGAAGGACCTGCGGCATTGTCCCCACCTCCTGGCCTCACGATAGGCCCTGAGGGGATCCTGCCGCGTCGGGTGAATGCCCCGCGGGGGGGGCGCAGAGATACTCGTTCCGGGTGGGAGGACTACCAGTACCGGGAGGGCAGGGTGGCTAAGCGGAACGTGGGGTGTCGTCGCGGATGCTGTCCGCCGACTCCTTCCCCCAATAGCAGTCGTCGCAGAGGCGCATCACGATGCCCCGCTGCTCGAGCTCCTGGGTCGCATTGCGGAGCCCACACCGGCTGCAGGTATCGGACGGCCTGATCTCGCGCGGATCGCGCATGGGCAATCCCCCGTGATGTTCGCTCTGCGTCTATCCTGCGCTCCGTGCGTGGGACCGTCCATCAGGCCTGCGGATGATTCCCCAGATAGGGCTCGGGACCGATGGGCCTCGCAAGCGGAGGTGATCGGCTGGCCTGGGAGCAGAGCACGCGGAGGTGCCACCGATGGCGGGCCTCCTCCGGCGCTGACTACATGACCGGTGACATCGTCGTCGTGGACGGGGGGGATGCTCCTGACCTAGCCGGATCCCCATCCATCCCCCGCCCGATGGAAATCGGGGCGCCGCCCGATGTCCTCACCCGCTGTTCCTTGCGATGATGGGCCGTAAGCGGAGCTGTTGGGTCCGGAATC
>MENB01000110.1:0-193 GCA_001768125.1 Armatimonadetes bacterium RBG_19FT_COMBO_69_19 | reverse complement strand
CCGAGCCTACTTCACGAAGGTCGTCCAAGCCCTGGTCCGGGCCGGCTTCGTGCGCACGCTGCGAGGCGCACGCGGGGGGATCCAGCTCGCAAAGGATCCCGCCCACATCACCCTGCGTCAGGTCATCGAGGCGATCGAGGGTCCCGTCCGTCTGAACCGGTGCCTGCTGGTGCCTGGAGAGTGCGCCCTCGAG